>NZ_JBIVEG010000006.1:0-340344 GCF_044747545.1 Streptomyces sp. NPDC090077 | reverse complement strand
ACGCCCGGTTACATTCCGAACCCGGAAGCTAAGCCTTTCAGCGCCGATGGTACTGCAGGGGGGACCCTGTGGGAGAGTAGGACGCCGCCGAACAATCATTGTGGGAAAGCCCCGCACCTTCTGGTGCGGGGCTTTTCTGCGTTCAGGGCCCGTTCGGGGGCGTTCAGCCGTTTACCGGCACGCGGTTCCCGTCAACCTGAGGTGACTCCTCGTATGGTGGCCCGATGGGCTATGAGCTGGTCATCTTCGACAACGACGGCGTCCTCGTGGACAGTGAGCCGGTCGCCAACACGATCCTCTCCGCGTACCTGACGGAGCTGGGGCACCCCACCACGTACGAGGAGTCCCTGCGGGACTACATGGGCTCCGCCGTGCACCGGGTGCACGACCTCGTCCAGGAGCGGACCGGGCAGCCGCTGCCGGCGGACTTCGAGCGGGTCCTCAACGAGCGGGTCTTCGCCGCCTTCGAACGGGAACTGCGGGCCGTGCCCGGGGTGACGGACGTGCTCGCGGAGCTGTCCGCGATCGGCATGCCCTACTGCGTGGCCTCCTCCTCCAGCCACGAGCGCATCCGGGTCGGGCACCGGGCGGCCGGGCTGGACGAGTGGTTCGAGGAGGAGTGGATCTTCAGCGCGGAGGAGGTCGGGAAGGGCAAGCCGGCGCCGGACCTGTTCCTGCACGCCGCCGACATGATGGGCGTCCACCCCTCGCGGTGCGTGGTGGTCGAGGACAGCCCGCTCGGGGTGGAGGCCGCCCGGGCCGCCGGGATGGACGTCCTCGGCTACACCTCGATGGTGCCCGCCGAACGGCTCGCCCAGGCCACCACCTGCTTCGGGGAGATGAAGGAGCTGTCCGCCCTGCTCGGACTGGGCGGCTGAGCCGTCCGATTGGGTCGGTGATCTCTCTACCCACCGGTAGGCGCGGGGCCTACGCTGTGCCGCCATGACGGTTGACGTACGGCTTCGCCGTGGGCGCGGGGCGCTCGGGTTCAGCTTCTTCGTGCAGGGCGTCGCCTTCGCCCTGCTGGTGACGCGGATCCCGGCCATTCAGGACCGGTACGGGATATCCGACGGGCTGCTGCCCGTCTTCCTCGCCGCCGTGCCGGTCCTCGCCGGGGTCTCCAGCGTGGCCACCGAGCACCTGGTGAAGCGCGTCGCGCCCGGCGTGGTGCTGCGGTGGGCGCAGCCCGTCGTCCTGCTGGCCCTGCTCGGCGTGGGGGCCGGCAGCGGGATGTGGCAGGTGGCGGTGGCCCTGGGGGTGTTCGGGCTGGCCGTGGGTGCGCTGGACGCCTCGATGAACATGCTCGGGGTGAGCCTGCAGCGGGCGTACGGGCGCAGCATCATGCTGGGCTTCCACGCCTCGTACAGCCTCGGCGGGATCCTGGGGGCGTCGGCGGCGTGGGCGGGGGCGCACTGGCAGCTGTCGCTGTTCTCCGGCTATCTGCCCGCGGTGCTGCTCCTGCTGCCGGCGGCGCTGGCGGGGAGCCGGTACTACGTGGCCGGCGGCGGGGCGGAGGGCACGGCGAAGGAGCAGGGGTGGCCGGCGGGCGGGGGGAAGCTGCTGCTGCCGCTGTGCCTGGTGATGGCGTGCGCGTACATCGGGGATTCGACGGTGGCGAACTGGAGTGCCAAGTACCTCCAGGACGTGCTGGGGAGTTCGGAGCAGCTGGCGACGGTCCCCTACAACGTGTACATGGTGACGACGCTGGCCGGGCGGGCCGTCGGGGACCTCGGGGTACGCCGGTTCGGGGCGGTGGCCGTGGTGCGGGCCGGGACGGTGGTGGCGGCCGGCGGGTTCGCGGTGGTGGCGGTGGCGCCGGGGGCCTGGGTGGGGATGCTGGGCTTCACACTGCTGGGGATCGGGCTCTGCGTGATCGTGCCGCAGACCTTCGCGGCGGCCGGGCGGTTGTTCCCCGGTGCCTCGGACACGGCGGTGGCACGGCTGAACATCTTCAACTACGTGGGTTTCCTGATCGGTTCGCCGCTGGTGGGCGCGGTCGGGGACGCCTGGAACTACCGGGGCGCGATGGTGGTGCCGATGGTGCTGGTGTTGGTGACGTTGTTCCACGCCCGTTCCTTCGGCGCCGACGGAGCCCGATACGGTGTCGGGCATGAGCGGCGAGCCGGTGACCGGGCTGTTGATGTGGGACGAGGCGGTAACGGGGTATGACTTCGGACCGAGCCATCCGATGGACCCGGTGCGCCTGGCGCTGACCATGGGCCTGGTGCGCGCCTTCGGGCTGGACCGGGAGATGGAGGTGCGGGCGGCTCCGGCGGCCGGGGACTCGACGCTGCGGCTGGTCCACCGGGAGGACTACGTGGCCGCGGTGCGGGAGGTGTCGGCGGATCCCGGGGTGGCGGACGGTTCGTACGGTCTGGGGACCGTGGACGATCCGGCGTTCCACGGGATCCACGAGGCCTCCGCGCTGATCGCCGGGCAGTCGGTGGCGGCGGCGGAGGCCCTGTGGCGGGGGGAGGCCGCGCACGCGGTGAACTTCGCGGGCGGGCTGCACCACGCGATGCCGGGCGGGGCGGCCGGGTTCTGCGTGTACAACGACGCGGCGGTGGCGATCGCGCGGCTGCTGGAGCTGGGTGCGGAGCGGGTCGCGTACGTGGACGTGGACGTGCACCACGGGGACGGCGTGCAGACGGTGTTCTGGGACGATCCCCGGGTGCTGACGGTGTCGCTGCACGAGCATCCGCGGACGCTGTTCCCGCAGACGGGCTGGCCGGAGGAGACGGGCGGTCCGGGGGCCGAGGGGACCGCGGTGAACGTGGCGCTGCCGGCGGGGACCGGGGACGAGGGGTGGCTGCGGGCCTTCCACGCGACGGTGCCGGAGCTGCTGGCGGACTTCCGGCCGCAGGTGCTGGTGACGCAGCACGGGGCGGACACGCACTTCGAGGACCCCCTCGCGCACCTGGCGGTGTCGCTGGACGCGCAGCGGGCGGTGCAGGAGGCGTGCCACGCGCTGGCGCACGAGTACGCGGGCGGTCGGTGGCTGGCGCTGGGCGGCGGCGGGTACGCGGTGGTGGACGTCGTACCGCGGTCGTGGACGCACCTGGTGGGGATCGCGGCGCACCGGCCGGTGGATCCGCTGGCGATGGTGCCGCAGTCGTGGCGGGACGAGGTGTACGCGCGTACGCGGCAGGGCGGGCCGGCCCGGATGACGGACGGGCGGACTCCGGGATGGCGGGACTGGGACGCCGGCTACGACCCGGCGGACCGTACGGATCAGGCCGTTCTGGCGACGCGGCGGGCGGTGTTCCCGCTGCGCGGGATGCTGGTGTGACGCAGGGTCGGACGGTGGCGCGGTTACGCCAACTGTGGGGCGGTTCGGCGGAATTGATGAACCGGCAGATCCGGTGCGGCAGCATCGGAGGGTGTTGAGCACCGGCGCGTTGCGTGCGCATCTGCTGGCCGCCCGGTTGGCCGGGCCCGTCGCCACGACGCGGGAGGAGAGCCTGCGCAGTTACCGGCTGTTCGCGGCGGGGGACCCGCGGGTGTTGCTGGGGTTGGAGCCTGAGCGTCGGTGGGGCGTGGGTGAGCTGCTGGGGCTGATGGCGGCCAAGTGCGGGGTCTCGGCGGACCCGGCGCACGTCAGGGGGCCGGACGTGATCGATCCGGAGCGGACCGTGGCGGCTCTGGGGGCCTTCGCGGAGCGGCTGGCGGTGGCGGCGGGGGCGCGGTCGCCGGTGCTGTTCGGGACGGGGCACCCGCATCGGCTCCTGCCCTTCTACGCCGCTTTGGCGCGGGCGTTGTCGGCGGCGGGATGTGTCGTCCTCACTCCGGCGCAGGGGGTGCATGTCGACATGGCGACCCGGTTCGGCGTACGTGCGCACCGGATCGATTACGTACGGGGGGTCGCGCTGGTGCGGGAGTCCGGCGCGCGGGGCGCCGGGAGTGCCACCGGCGCACACTCCCATTCTCCGCTGCCGGTTCGGATCGCCCTGGGGGCGCTGGCGGCGGCCGGGGGGCCGTTGCCGGAACTGGTGGTGGGTGACCACGGGTGGGTCTGCGGTGCAGGTCAGCTGGGTGTGGAGGCGATCGGGCTGGGCGATACGGATGATCCGGCGCTGTTCGTCGGAGAGGCCGAGGGGCGGGTGGCGGTGACCGTTCCGCTTGATGACGGGGTGCGCTCGGACTACTACGGTCCGCTCATCCGGCACGTGTTGCACCGCGCCGGACTGCCGGGGTGTCAGGAGTGGCCGTAGCTCCTCTTCCCCACTCGTATCACCCGCCCCTACTCTGGGGAGTGAGCGTGCGACGACGAGGAGTAACCGGAGGGGAAGCCGGTGCCCGTCATGCGCGGAAGGTCAGGTGGGTGTCATGGCTGCTGGCGAGAGGCCTCTCAGTGAGGTTCAGTTCCTGACCGTGGCGGAGGTCGCCTCGGTGATGCGAGTGTCGAAGATGACGGTGTACCGGCTGGTGCACAACCGTCATCTGCCCGCGATCCGGGTGGGCCGGTCCTTCCGGGTCCCCGAGAACGCGGTCCACGAGTACCTCCAGGAGTCCTTCGTGGGGGTGGAGTCGGCCTGAGATCCGGGCCTCCTGCCGAGGCTTGGTAACTCCTGCGGAGGGCTCGGATTACAAGCTCTGAGTTTGGGCGGGTAGGCTAGGCCGACGTAGGTCGTGTGGGCCCAGACGCCCCGCACCAGTGAAGAGAAGTGAGCGAGGGTAGTCGTGGGCTCTGTTATCAAGAAGCGGCGCAAGCGGATGGCCAAGAAGAAGCACCGCAAGCTGCTCAAGCGCACCCGCGTCCAGCGCCGTAACAAGAAGTAAACGGCAGCTGTACGTGTTCTCCGCAGCCCCTCCACCATCCTGGTGGAGGGGCTGCGGTGCAGCCGGGGGTACTTCTTCGAGGGAGGCGCTGAGCTCGTGGGGAAGGTCGTGCTCGTCACCGGGGCAGCCCGGCAGCTGGGGGGCCGCTTCGTGCGCCGCGTCCAGCGCGACCCGGAGGTGGAGCGGGTCATCGCCGTCGACGCGGTGAGCCCGCCGCACCGGCTCGGCTCGGCCGAGTTCGTGCGGACGGACATCAGACAGTCGGCCATCGCCCGGGTGCTCGCGGAGCACGCCGTGGACACGGTGGTCCACCTGGCGGTGACCGGCGGCGCCGCCGCGGGGGCGCCGGGCGGGCGCAGCACCGTCAAGGAAACGAACGTCATCGGGACGATGCAGCTGCTGGGGGCCTGCCAGAAGTCGCCGACGGTACGGCGGCTCGTGGTGAAGTCGAGCACCAGCGTGTACGGGGGCACGGCGCGGGACCCGGCCGTGTTCACGGAGACCACGCAGCCGAAGTCGCTGCCGGCGGGTGGCTTCGCGAAGGACGCCGCCGAGGTCGAGGGGTACGTACGGGGCTTCGCGCGCCGGCGGCCGGACGTGGCGGTGTGCGTGCTGCGCTTCGCGAACATCCTGGGGCCCTACGCGGACTCCGCGCTGGCGGAGTACTTCTCGATGCCGGTGATGCCGACGGTGCTGGGGTACGACCCGCGGCTGCAGTTCGTCCACGAGGACGACGTGGTGGAGGTGCTGCGGCTGGCGGCGGGGGAGCCGGAGCGGGGGACGCTGAACAGCGGGACCTTCAACATCGCCGGCGACGGGGTGCTGCTGCTGTCGCAGTGCGCGCGCCGGCTGGGGCGGCCGACGGTGCCGTTCCTGCTGCCGGCGGTGACGTGGGTGGGGCAGGCGCTGCGGGCGGTGGGGGCGACGGACTTCTCACCGGAGCAGATCCGGCTGCTGACGCACGGGCGGGTCGTGGAGACCACGCAGATGCGGGAGACGCTGGGCTTCCGGCCGATGTACACGACCGCCGAGACGTTCGCGGACTTCGCGCGGAGCCGGGGGAGCGGGCTGCTGCCGCCGGAGCGGGTGGCGCGGGCCGTGGGGCGGGTCGCGGAGCTGTTGGACGTTGACGAGGTGGACGAGGGAGTGGAGCGATAGTGGCCGACGCCAAGGTCATCCCGTTCGACGAGGACCGGCCGCGCCGGCGGGCCGGTGCGGCCCGGAAGGTGCGGGCGGTCCCGGACCGGCCGGAGGCGGTGGAGCCGGTCGCGGAGGCTCCCGTGCGGGGCGGCGGCGAGGGCGGCTGGGACCGGCGGATCGCGGGCGGGCTGGCGTTCCTGCGGCGGCGGATCACGGGCGAGTACGAGGTCGACGAGTTCGGCTACGACAAGGAGCTCACGGACCAGGTCCTGATGTCCTTGATGCGGCCGCTGTTCGAGAAGTACTTCCGGGTGGAGGTCCGGGGCGTCGAGAACATCCCGAAGGAGGGCGGCGCGCTGATCGTGGCGAACCACTCGGGGACGCTCCCGCTGGACGGGCTGATGCTCCAGGTCGCCGTGCACGACCACCACCCGGCGCAGCGGCACCTGCGGCTGCTGGCGGCGGACCTGGTGTTCATGCTGCCGGTGGTGAACGAGATCGCGCGGAAGGCCGGGCACACGCTGGCGTGCTCGGAGGACGCGCAGCGGCTGCTGGAGGCCGGTGAGCTGGTCGGGGTGATGCCGGAGGGCTTCAAGGGCATAGGGAAGCCGTTCGGGGACCGGTACAAGCTCCAGCGGTTCGGGCGCGGCGGTTTCGTCTCGACGGCGCTGCGGGCGGGCACGCCGATCGTGCCGTGCTCGATCGTGGGGGCGGAGGAGATCTACCCGATGATCGGCAACGCGAAGACGCTGGCGCGGTTGCTGGGCCTGCCGTACTTCCCGGTGACGCCGACGTTCCCGTGGCTGGGGCCGTTGGGGGCGGTGCCGTTGCCGACGAAGTGGACGATCCAGTTCGGTGAGCCCATCCCGACGGACGGGTACGCGCCGGAGGCGGCGGAGGATCCGATGCTGATGTTCAACCTGACGGACCAGGTGCGGGAACAGATCCAGCACGCGCTGTACAAGATGCTGGTGCAGCGGAGGTCGGTCTTCTTCTGACGGTGGGGCGGGGCACGGGGTGCTCCCCGCCCCGGACCCCACGCCTTGAACGCCGGCGGGCTGGATCTCCCCGCCGGCGTTCGGGCGCGCTCTACTCCGCGTCCTCCGCCTGGATGCCCAGGCCCGGGAGGAGGCCCGGGAGGAGGGGTGGGAGGGTGATGTCGGGCTGGGGTTGGGCGGACGGGGCCGCGGGCGGGGTGGACTGGCCGTGCGCGGGCGGGTTGAGCAGGTTGCCCGTGCCGCCCAGGAGGCCGCTGCCCGGGGCCGGGGCGTGGCTGCCGCCGGAGGGGCTGGGGGCGGCCGGGGTCTGCGCCGCGGCGGGGGAGTCCGGTGCCGGTGCGGGCTGCTGCTTGCCCGTCGCCGGGGTGCTCGGCCTGGCCGGGGTGCCTCCGGAGCCGCCGCGCTGCTGCTCGGGTGGCTTGGGCAGCATGCCCTGGAGCGGGGCCACCTCGTCGTCTATGGCCTGGAAGACCGAGGTCACCTGGTCGCCCACGTCCATCAGCTGCGGCGGCAGGTTGGACCGGAGCCGGCCCCACGCGTCGCGGTGGGAGTTGGAGAACGAGGACAGGGTCTGGATCGGCCCGAGCGAGCCGTCCCGCTTGTAGGCCGCCTGGAGCAGCCGGTGGCCCTCGGCGGCGTCGTGCTGCATGCCTGCCAGCGCCCGCCGGATCTCGCCCAGGACCTCGTGGTCCAGGGGGCCGGAACGGCCGCGTTCCATCAGCCGGCGCGCTTCCGACAGGCGGTTCGAGGCCCGGTCGAGGTAGACCTCGCCCCGGTCCACGCCCTCGTCGGCCATGCCCAGCTTCAGGTCCTCCATACCCAGCTTGACCGGGTAGAGCGGATCACCGGGCAGGGCGTCGGTGCTGGCAGCGGCCACTCCGCTGAAGGCCCCTGCGGCCACACCCACGGTGAGGCCCCCCGCTGCGATGCCCTTGGACCAGCGGGAGCGGGGCCGCAATTTCCGGAGCGAGGTCGCCCGGTGGGCGCCGCGGCCGGTCCGCTGCTCGGGCACCAGAGGGTCCGCGGCGGCACCGCCCCCGGCCCTCTCCTCCATCACCATGGCCTCCATGGCGGCGACGAGCTGTGCTCGTTGCACCACTTTGACCTCGGGGTCCAGCACCGGGCGCGGCATTTCGCCGAGCACGCTCGCCAGGGTCAACAACCGGTCGTGGTCGGCGGTTTCGGCAGGTGCCTCGGACTGCTCGGCCGCCGGGTCCGGTTCCGAAAGAGCGGACGGGGTCCGATCCTCCAGGGCCTGGGCGAAGGCGTTCGCCCGCCGGTGCGGAGTCACGTTCGCGATCACTGGCGGCACCTCCTCTCGTCATGACGATCGACTCCCCAAGGTGTCCGGAAGGTTGCCTTCCTTGAGCACATCCACACGTTCGGGTGAGCGGCTTCGGGCAGGGCGTGTCCACAGGGAGCCTGCATTCCGCACAACGAGCGGCGCGGCACTTGGGTTACGGACGAAGGATGATCGGACCACAGCGTCATCGAGGGGTCACCGGTTGTGAGGTTGTGTGTGTGCGGGAGCGGGTCAGCGGGCGTCGTCCGGCAGCAGGCGGGCCAGGGTGCGGACCGCCCGGTACTGGAGCGTCTTGATGGCGCCTTCGTTCTTGCCCATCACCCGGGCGGTCTCGGCGACCGAGAGGCCCTGGAGGAAGCGCAAGGTGACGCACTCCTGCTGCTGGGGGTTCAGTTTCCGTACGGCTTCGAGCAGGGCCGCGTTGGAGAGGGACTCCAGGACGGAGTCCTCGGGGCTGCGCTCCACCTCGTTGGCGTCGAGCATCTCGCCGGTGGTGACCTCCAGGCGGAAGCGGCTGGACTTGAAGTGGTCCGCCACCAGGTTCCGCGCGATGGTCACCAGCCAGGCGCCGAAGTCGCGGCCCTGCCAGGTGAAGGTGGAGATGCGGCGCAGCGCGCGCAGGAAGGTCTCGCTGGTGAGATCCTCCGCGGTCGCCTTGCCGCCGACGCGGTAGTAGATGTAGCGGTACACCGTGTCGCTGTACTGGTCGTAGAGGCGGCCGAAGGCCTCGGCCTCGCCGGCCTGGGCGCGTTCGACGAGGTCCATCATGCGGGCCTGGTCGCTGTCCGCGGTGGGGCGGCGGGCGGCGGTCGTGCTGGTGCCGCCGGCGGCGGAGCCCGCGCGACCGCGTCTGCCCACGGTCGCCCCGCCGTCCGTCAGGGCGTAGCAGGGGCCGGCCGGGCCGAGGCCGGCAGGGACCGCGGCGGCGAAGGCGGGGACGGCGTACGCGGTGGGGACGAAGCCGCGCAGGTGGTCGAGGACCGTCGCGCGCAGCGTAGCCAGGCCCGAGGCGTCAACCCCGACAGGTGGGTACACGGGACTCCCAGAGGCAGAGCTTCCATCACGTGCAGTGCGGGACCGTTCACCCGTCGTGGGGACGGATGGGCGGTGGCATGCGTTTGAGGAGAATAACGCTTCGTACAGGCAGCGCTACACCCAGTTGCCTAAATCACCGGTTCCGACACTTCTGTTGCGTGTCCAGGGCATATTCAGGCCCGGTTGGTGATCGATTCCTGATCACTTGGGTGCGCGGAATGGACGCTTCCACGGTGGCTCGCGACCGAGTCGGGCAGGCCGGAGTGCCGCGCCGACGGCGCGGGTAGAGGGGAGCGAATGACCGCCGGGCGGCCCGTGGGAGGGCGGGGGCCCGGCGTTGCTACTTGCGGCGCCGGTGCAGGGCGATGGCGGCGGCCGCGCCGCCCGCGATCGCGCCGACTCCGGCGGCGGCCGGGACGCCGACCTTCACGGCCTTGCGGCCGGTCCGATAGTCGCGCAGCCGCCAGTCGTTGGCACGGGCATGCTTGCGCAGTTTTGTGTCGGGATTGATCGCGTACGGATGTCCGACCAGGGACAGCATCGGGATGTCGTTGTGCGAATCGCTGTACGCGGCGCAGCGTTCGAGGTCGAGGTCCTCGGCGGCGGCCAGTGCGCGCACCGCCTCCGCCTTCGCGGGGCCGTGCAGCGGCTCGCCGACCAGGCGCCCGGTGTAGACGCCGTCCACGGACTCGGCGACGGTGCCCAGGGCGCCGGTCAGGCCGAGGCGGCGGGCGATGATCGTGGCGGTCTCGACGGGGGCGGCGGTGACCAGCCACACCTTCTGGCCGGCGTCGAGGTGCGCCTGGGCCAGGGCGCGGGTCCCCGGCCAGATCCGCTCCGCCATGTACTCGTCGTAGATCTCCTCGCCGATGGCCATGAGTTCGGAGACCTTGTGGCCCTTGACGATGGACAGGGCGCTGTCGCGCGCGTCCTGCATGTGCTCGGGGTCCTCGACCCCGGCGAGCCGGAACCAGGCCTGCTGCCAGGCGAAGCGGGCCAGCTCGCGGCGGCGGAAGAACTCGCGCTTGTAGAGGCCGCGGCCGAAGTGGAAGATCGCGGCGCCCTGCATGACGGTGTTGTCGAGGTCGAAGAAGGCGGCGGCGAGGTCGTCGCCGTGGACCGGGAACTCCGGCTCGGCGGCTTCGGTCTCCGCGGCCGGAACCTCGGTTCCGGGGGCTTCCCCGGGCGCGGACGCAGGGGCGTCCTCCGGTGCGCCGGCCGCCTCGGGGGCGTGTGGTGCACCGGCCTGCGCGGTCTTGCGGGCGGCCTCGGCCGAGGCCTCGCCTGCCAGTACGCTCCGCGCCGTCGCGGAGCGCCTACGGGGGGTGAGCCATCCCAGAGCGGCCATGACGCGAGCATAGCCATTGTGTTCGGGAGTTCCCGAACCGCCGGGAAACGGAGCGGTTAACTCTTCGGGCACCCCCGCCCGGCGCGGGACAATGACGACATGAGTCCTCTGCTGCGCCGTAAGGAAAAGAAGCGTCCCGAGGAGCGGATGGTGACGCTCATCGGGAAGCCGGGGTGCCATCTGTGCGACGACGCCCAGGAGGTGATCGAGAAGGTGTGCGCCGAGACGGGCGCACAGTGGGAGAAGAAGGACATCTCGCAGGACGAGGAGCTCTACCGGCGGCACTGGGAGCAGATCCCGGTGGTGCTGGTGGACGGCGAACAGCACACCTTCTGGAGGGTGAACCCTGACCGGCTGCGACGGGCATTGGGCGCCTGACCGTTTCGCCCGTTACCATCATGGGCGATTTATGGGGACACGGGGGTGTATCGATGAGGAGTGTGTACCGCTTTGCCCCCCTCGGGATTTGAACGGGTTCGGCCCGGTCCCGGTCCGGACCCCTTCTGTCCGGCCCGCGTGACCCCGGTCACTTTGCTCGGACAAAGCGGACACAATCTTTGTGCACGCGTTCACAAAGACATAGCCTGCATTCGACGGGGCGGTCCTGGGACAAGAGGCCGCCTGCAGCCCCGCTCATCCCGCAGGAGCATCGTGGCAACTGGCCGAACTCACCGACCGGCGACCCGCAGCCGAGGTATTCCCGAGGCCACTGTCGCCCGGCTTCCGCTGTACTTGCGCGCACTCACCGCGCTCTCCGAGCGATCGGTTCCCACGGTGTCCTCCGAGGAGCTCGCGGCCGCCGCCGGAGTCAACTCCGCGAAGCTGCGCAAGGACTTCTCGTACCTCGGTTCCTACGGCACCCGCGGTGTCGGCTACGACGTCGAGTACCTCGTCTACCAGATCTCCCGCGAGCTCGGTCTGACGCAGGACTGGCCGGTCGTCATCGTCGGCATCGGCAACCTCGGCGCCGCCTTGGCCAACTACGGCGGCTTCGCGTCGCGCGGGTTCCGCGTGGCCGCGCTGATCGACGCCGACCCGGCCATGGCCGGCAAGCCGGTGGCCGGCATCCCCGTGCAGCACACCGATGATCTGGAGAAGATCATCGAGGAGAACGGCGTCTCGATCGGCGTCATCGCCACGCCCGCGGGCGCGGCCCAGCAGGTCAGCGAGCGGCTGATCGCCGCCGGCGTGACCTCCATCCTGAACTTCGCGCCGACCGTGCTCTCCGTGCCCGAGGGCGTGGACGTGCGCAAGGTCGACCTGTCCATCGAGCTCCAGATCCTGGCCTTCCACGAGCAGCGCAAGGCCGGCGAGGGCGCCGGCGGCGCCGACGCGGACGCCGAGACCGGGCCCGGCGGGGACGCCGCCGCGGGCGCCGCGCCCGTCGCCGCCGTCGAGCCGCCGGCCGGCCGGGCCGCCGCGGCCGCGCGCAAGGGCGGACCCGAGGGCGACGTGCCGGCGGTGATGCCGGCATGAGCCTGCTCGTCGTAGGCCTGAGCCACCGCAGCGCGCCGGTGAGCGTGCTGGAGCGGGCCTCGCTGTCCGCCGATGCCAAGGTCAAGCTGCTGCACGACACCCTGGCCGCCGAGCCGGCGGCCGAGGCGACCGTACTGGCCACCTGCAACCGCATCGAGCTCTACGCCGACGTGGAGAAGTTCCACGCCGGTGTCGCCGAGCTGTCCACGCTGCTGGCCCAGCACAGCGGGGTCGCGCTGGAGGAGCTCACGCCCTACCTCTACGTGCACTACGAGGACCGGGCGGTGCACCACCTGTTCTCGGTGGCGTGCGGGCTGGACTCGATGGTCGTGGGCGAGGGCCAGATCCTCGGCCAGATCAAGGACGCGCTGGCGCTGGGGCAGGAGCTCCACACGGCGGGCCGCCTGATCAACGACCTCTTCCAGCAGGCGCTGCGCGTCGGCAAGCGGGCGCACTCGGAGACCGGGATCGACCGGGCCGGGCAGTCGCTGGTGACCTTCGGGCTGGAGCAGCTCGCGGTGCACCGGCCGGTGGGCGAGTGGGCCGCCGGGAAGCGGGCGCTGGTGATCGGCGCCGGGTCGATGTCCTCGCTGGCGGCGGCGACGCTGGCGCGGGTGGGCGTCGCCGAGGTGGTCGTGGCGAACCGGACCGCGGAGCGGGCCGAGCGTCTTGCGGAGATTTTGGTTGCCTCGGGCACTGGTGTTGCGGCGCGGGCCGTACCGATGTCCGCCGTGGCGGACGAGCTGGCGTGGGTCGACGTGGTCGTCTCCTGCACCGGGGCCACCGGGCTGGTGCTGACCGGGGACGACGTCGCCGCCGCGCTGGAGGGTGGCCCTGCGGGGCTCGCCCCCACCCCGCCCCTTCCCGAAACCGGGGGCGAGCCCCCGGCCCTCGCGCTGCACGCGGCGGGGCTGGGTGTGGCCGGGGTCTCCGGGGCGGGGACGGCCGTCGGCTTCGCCGCGGCCGTGGACGCCGAGGTCGTGGCGCGGCTCGCCGCGGCTGCGCAGGGCGGGCTGCGGATCGCCGATGCCGGGGCCGTGCGGACGATCCCGGCGCCCGCCGCCGTCGACGCCGACGGGTGCCCCCTCGGGCTCGACGCTCCGGCCGGCGGCGGCCGCTCGGCGCTCGCCGGGGTCGACGCCGGGTCGCTCGAACTGCACGGGACCTGGGCCGACCAGGGCGAGGCCGCCGCGCAGCGGCAGCCGCGCCGGGCGGCGCGGGCGCTGGCCGACGGGGCCGTTCCCGTACGGCTGGCCCTGCTGGACCTGGCCATGCCGCGGGACATCGACGCCGCCGTGCACCGGATCCCGGGCGTGCGGCTCGTCGACATCGAGAGCCTGGCGGAGGCGTCCGCGGACGCGCCGATGGCCGCCGACGTCGACGCCGTGCGCGGGATCGTCGCGGCGGAGGTCGCCGCGTTCGGTGCCGCGCAGCGGGCCGCGCACATCACGCCCACCGTCGTCGCCCTGCGGGCGATGGCCGCCGAGGTCGTCGCCATGGAGGTGGCACGGCTCGACGGACGGGTACCGGACCTCGACGAGCGGCAGCGCGCGGAGGTCACCCAGACCGTGCGCCGCGTCGTCGACAAGCTCCTCCACGCGCCGACCGTGCGCGTCAAGCAGCTCGCGAGCGAGCCCGGCGGCGCCGGGTACGCGGAGGCGCTGCGCGAACTCTTCGACCTCGACCCTCAGACGGTGGCTTCCGTCAGCCGGGCGGACGCGGCCGATCCGATGAACGACGACCCAGGACGGGCATCATGAACACACGTCCCGACCAGCCCCTCAGGCTCGGCACGCGGCGCAGCAAGCTGGCCATGTCCCAGTCCGGGCACGTCGCCGAGGCGGTACGGGCGATCACCGGCCGGCCCGTCGAGCTCGTGGAGATCACGACCTACGGTGACGTGTCCCGCGAGAACCTCGCGCAGATCGGCGGCACCGGCGTGTTCGTCACGGCGCTGCGCGACGCGCTGGTGCGCGGCGAGGTCGACTTCGCGGTGCACTCGCTGAAGGACCTGCCGACGGCGCAGCCCGACGAGCTGGTCATCGCGGCCATGCCGAAGCGCGAGGACCCGCGCGACGCGCTGGTGGCACGTGACGGCCTGACCTTCGAGCAGCTGCCCGACGGGGCCCGCGTGGGTACCGGTTCGCCGCGCCGCATGGCGCAGCTGAACGCCTACGCCCGCAACCTGGGCAAGTCGATCGAGACCGTCGCGATCCGCGGCAACGTCGACACCCGGATCGGTTTCGTGCGCGCCGGCGAGCTCGACGCGGTCGTGCTGGCCGCGGCCGGCCTGAACCGGATCGGCCGTGCCGACGAGGCGACCGACCTGCTGTCGGTCGACAACGTCCTGCCCGCCCCCGGCCAGGGCGCCCTGGCCGTGGAGTGCCTCGCCTCCGACGCGGACCTCATCTCCGCGCTCGGCCGGCTCGACGACCCGCACACGCGGGCCGCCGTGACCGCGGAGCGTGCGCTCCTCGCCGCCCTGGAGGCCGGGTGCAGCGCACCCGTGGGCGCGCTCGCCGACCTTCTGGCCGACGGGCAGATTGTCAATGAAATGCGCCTGCGTGGTGTCGTCGGGACCCTCGACGGTTCGACGCTGGTGCAGCTGTCCACCACCGGTCCCGTGCCCCAGTCGTACGACGAGGCAGTGGCGCTCGGCCGCGAACTCGCGGACGAGATGCTGGCCAAGGGCGCGGCCGGTCTGATGGGGGAGCGATCCCTTTGAACCCCTCAAGCCCCACCACCTCCCCTTACGCGGGCGTTGCCGCCCCCGGGCTCGTCACCTTCCTCGGTGCGGGTCCGGGCGACCCGGGTCTGCTGACGCTGCGCGCCGTGGAGGCGCTCGCCGCCGCGGACGTACTGATCGCGGAGCCCGAGGTGCTGGAGGTCGTACGGACCCATGCGCGCACGGGTGTGGACACGCCACAGCTGACGGTCGCTGACGAAGTGTCAGCAGCCGTCGGTGTCCCGGCGATCCGTACTCCGTCCACCGCCGCGGACGTCGCCAATCTTGTCATGGAGGCCGCGCGCTCCGGCAGGCGGGTCGTCCGTGCGGTGACGGGCGACCCCGGACTGGAGGGGAACGCGGCCGCGGAGATGCTCGCCTGCGCCCACCAGGGCATCCCCTTCGAGGTGGTGCCCGGTGTGGCCACCGCCGTCGGCGTGCCCGCGTACGCGGGTGTTCCGCTGCGCGGGGAGCAGGGCGCGGACGTGCGCTTCGTGGACGCCCGGCACGCCTCGGCGCGCTGCTGGAGCGAGGTCGGCGCCAGCGACTGCGGCGTCGTGGTCTCGGCGACGCTGGAGACGGTCGCGAGCGCGGCCGCCGAGCTGGTGTCGGCGGGCCGCAAGCCGGAGACCCCGCTGACGGTGACCGTCGGCGGTACGACGACCCGGCAGCGGACCTGGAGCGCGACCCTGGGCACCATCGCCCAGGTGTTCAAGCAGGGCAAGGTGCTCCCCTCGCCCGAGGGCTCGCGGCCGGTCATAGCCGTGGTCGGTGAGCAGGGTGCCGCGGCGCGGCGCGAGGAGCTGGCCTGGTTCGAGTCGAAGCCGCTGTTCGGCTGGCGGGTCCTCGTACCGCGTACGAAGGAGCAGGCCGCTTCGCTCTCCGACCAGCTGCGTTCCTACGGTGCGGTGCCGCACGAGGTGCCGACCATCGCGGTGGAGCCGCCGCGCACCCCGCAGCAGATGGAGCGGGCCGTGAAGGGGCTCGTCACCGGACGCTACGAGTGGATCGCCTTCACCTCGGTGAACGCCGTCAAGGCGGTGCGGGAGAAGTTCGAGGAGTACGGGCTCGACGCGCGCGCCTTCGCGGGCATCAAGGTCGCCGCGGTGGGCGAGCAGACCGCGGCCGCGCTGGTGGAGTTCGGCGTGAAGCCGGACCTGGTGCCGAGCGGCGAGCAGTCGGCCGCGGGTCTGCTGGAGGACTGGCCGCCGTACGACCCGGTCTTCGACCCGATCGACCGCGTCTTCCTGCCGCGCGCCGACATCGCCACGGAGACGCTGGTGGCCGGGCTGATAGAGCTGGGCTGGGAGGTCGACGACGTCACGGCCTACCGGACCGTGCGCGCCTCGCCGCCGCCGGCGGACACCCGTGAGGCGATCAAGGGCGGCGGTTTCGACGCCGTGCTCTTCACCTCGTCGTCCACCGTCCGGAACCTGGTCGGCATCGCCGGCAAGCCGCACAACGTGACCGTCATCGCCTGTATCGGGCCGGCGACGGCGAAGACGGCGGAGGAGCACGGGCTGCGCGTGGACGTGCTGTCGCCGGAGCCGAGCGTGGGCAAGCTGGCGGAGGCGCTGGCCGCGTACGGGGAGGCGCGCCGGGAGGCGGCCAAGGCGGCCGGCGAGACGGTGGCCCGCCCGAGCGAGCGCAGGCCGGGCGCGCGGCGCCGTCGCGCGACGTGAGGTTAGTGGTCGGAGGGGCCCGGGAGCGGTGTACGCCCCGGGCCCCTTCGGCGTTTCTGAGTAGCGGGCTGAGTAGCCGTGCGGATTCCGGGGGCGTCCGGTGCGCGGTTGAGTGGGGGCATGACCGAAAACACCGCTGCCGCGCTTCCCGACACCCGTGACCGCAGGGCCTTCCTGGCGCCGCTGCTCTCCACGGTGGTGACCGTGCCGATGGGGCTGCTGTCGCTGTTCTACGCGGGGATCTCGCCGATGGCCTGCGACTCCTGCGGCGGGGAGGTCGCCGACGCCTTCGACGCGAGCTTCAACACGGCCTGGCCGGTGTTCCTGGGCGGCCTGGTCGTGGTCCTCGTGGTGCTGCTCGCCTCCTGGTTCCTGCCGTGGCGGCGCCGCAACTCCGGGCGGCGCGTGGTGCTCGCCCTCGTCGCGCCGGGTGCGGTCCTGTTCAACACCGCCGTCTTCTACGGGCTGGTGGACTGGCCGGCCTGAGGAACGCACCGGGCCCTGCGCGGGCGGGGCGGGGGCGGGCTCTACGCTGGGTGGTGACTGCTGTCGAAGCTCGAAAAGGCGACCAGAAGATGAGCACGTACGGATCCTTCCCCGGCTCGCGGCCCCGCCGGCTGCGCACCACCCCGGCGATGCGGCGGATGGTCGCCGAGTACCGGCTGCACCCCTCGGACCTGATCCTGCCGGCGTTCGTCCGCGAGGGCATCAGCGAGCCGCTGGCGATCTCGGCGATGCCGGGCGTGGTGCAGCACACCCGGGACACGCTGCGGAAGGCCGCCGTGGAGGCGGTCGAGGCGGGCGTCGCGGGGATCATGCTCTTCGGCGTCCCGGCGGACGAGAACAAGGACGCGCTGGGCACGGCGGGCACGGAGCCGGACGGCATCCTCCAGGTCGCGATCCGCGACGTGAAGGCCGAGGTCGGCGACGACCTGGTGATCATGTCGGACCTGTGCCTGGACGAGTACACCGACCACGGCCACTGCGGGGTCCTGGACGAGCACGGCCGCGTCGACAACGACGCGACGCTGGAGCGGTACGCGGAGATGGCGCAGGTCCAGGCCGACGCGGGCGTCCACGTGGTGGGCCCGAGCGGGATGATGGACGGCCAGGTCGGCGTGATCCGCGACGCGCTGGACGAGACGGGCCACGAGGACGTCGCGGTCCTGGCCTACACGGCGAAGTACTCCTCCGCCTTCTACGGGCCCTTCCGCGAGGCCGTCGCCTCCTCCCTCCAGGGCGACCGCAAGACCTACCAGCAGGACCCGGCGAACGCCCGCGAGTCGCTGCGGGAGCTGGCGCTGGACCTGGAGGAGGGCGCCGACATGGTCATGGTGAAGCCGGCCGGCCCCTACCTGGACATCCTGCACCGGGTCGCCGAGGCCGTGGACGTGCCGGTGGCGGCGTACCAGATCAGCGGCGAGTACGCGATGGTCGAGGCGGCCGCGGAGAAGGGCTGGATCGAGCGCGACCGGGCGATCATGGAGACGCTGCTCGGCATCAAGCGGGCGGGCGCGGACACGATCCTGACGTACTGGGCGACCGAGGTCGCGGGCTGGCTGCGCGCCGAGCGCTAGAGCGTGCACGCCGCGCGGGGCGGGCGCACCCTGGAGGGGTAGTCCGACCGTGGAGGTGATCCCGCATGGCCACGCTCGCCGGATGGCACGTGGAGCTGGAGTTCACCGAGGACGGCCACCGCACCAATGCGGCGGCCCTGCTCAGGCTCGGTGACGGCTGCGAGATGAGGGCGCGCGGCTACGCCATGCGGCATCCCTCCGACCCGGAGCAGCTGCGGGTCGGCGAGGAGATCGCGGGCTCGCGGGCCCTCATGGACCTCGCGTCGCAGCTCTTGCAGAAGGCGCACACGGAGATCGACGAGGTCTCGGGCAAGCACTCGTACCCGCTGACCCGCTGACCGCTCCGGTCCGCCGGGAAGGGCCCGTGCCGGAGATCCGGCGCGGGCCCTTCCCGCGTTCAGCGGGTGCGGTGGCGGAACAGGGCCGCCGCGAGGGTGAGGGCCACGGCGGTGATGCCCGCGCACCAGGCCAGTGCCGTCCACGGGGTGTCGCCGGCGGGCTGGTCCAGCAGCAGGGCCCGCAGGGATTCGATGACCGGGGTCAGCGGCTGGTGCCCGGCGAAGCCGTGCAGCCAGGACGGCATGGTGTCGATGGGGACGAAGGCGCTGGAGGGGTAGGGCAGGAACATCATCAGGAAGGTGAACCCGCCCGCCGCCTCGGGGGTCTTGGCCAGCAGCCCCAGAGCCGCCGCGAGCCAGGAGATCGCGGTGATGTACGCGACGAGCAGTCCGGCGGCGGCCGGCAGCGCGAGCGGTCCGCCCGAGGGCCGGAAGCCGATGGCGAGGGCGACCAGCAGCACCAGGGTGGTGGAGAGCAGGTTCCGTACGACCGAGGCCGCGACGTGCCCGGCCAGGATGGCCACGCCCCCGACGTCGAGGGAGCGCAGGCGGTCGACGATGCCCTTGCTCATGTCGTCGGCCACGCTCACGGCCGTGCTCGCCGCGCCGAAGCCCGCGCACAGCAGCATCGCCCCGGGGACCACGTAGGTCACGTACTCGGTGCCGGTGTCGATGGCCCCGCCGAAGAAGTAGACGAAGATCAGCATCAGCATGACCGGCAGCATCAGGGCGGCGATCAGGGCGTCCGGGCTGCGCCGGCTGATGCGCAGGCTGCGCCCGGTCATGGTGAGGGCGGTGGCGGTCATCGGGCTGCTCCCGTCAGGGCGAGGAAGACGTCGTCGAGGGTGGCGGTGCGCACGGCGAAGCGGGCGACGGCGGTGCGGTCGGGGTCGAGTTCGTCGAGCATGGCCCGCACCTGGGCGGCGGAGCCGTCGGTGGCCAGGCCCAGCGTCAGTTCGTCGGGGGCGTGGTGCACGGCGCGGGCGGCGAGCGCCTCGTAGGCCGTGCGGCTGGTCAGGGTGAGGTCGAGGCGGTGCCCGGCGACGCGGCCCTTCAGCTCGGCGGGGGTGCCCTCGGCGGTGATCCGGCCGGAGTCGAGGACGGTGACCCGGTCGGCGAGCCGGTCGGCCTCCTCCAGGTACTGGGTGGTGAGCAGGACGGTGGTTCCGTCGGCGCGCATCTCCCGTACGACGTCCCAGAGTTCGAGGCGGCTGCGGGGGTCGAGCCCGGTGGTGGGCTCGTCGAGGAAGAGCACCTCGGGGCCGCCGACGAGGCTGGCGGCGAGGTCCAGGCGGCGCCGCATCCCGCCGGAGTAGGTCTTGGTGAGCGCGCCCGCGACCTCCGTCAGGCCGAAGCGCTCCAGGAGTTCGCCGGCCCGGGTGCCGGCGTCGCGGGCGGAGAGCCCGGCGAGCCGGCCGGTCATGCGGAGGGTCTCGATGCCGGTCTGGAGGTCGTCCAGGGCGGCGAACTGCCCGGTCAGCGCGATCCGTTCGCGTACGCGGGCCCGCTCGCCGGCGATGTCGTGCCCGGCGACGCGCGCGGTCCCGGAGTCGGGCGCGGTGAGGGTGGCGAGGATGCGGACGGTGGTGGTCTTGCCCGCCCCGTTGGGCCCGAGGAGGGCCAGGACGGAGCCGCGGGGGACGGCCAGGTCGAGGCCGTCGAGGACGCGGGTGCCGTCGTAGGACTTGGTCAGGGCTCGGGCGTACAGGGCGTGATCGTTCACGGCTCATCCCTTCTGCGTATGGGTTACGCGCTTCTGTGTAAGTAATACACAGAACTAGGATGTGGGTCAAAGAGACGCGAAGGGAGGGGTGGCCGTGCCGAAGGGCGAACCGGATGAAACCGGCCTTCCGCTGAGCCTGCAGATGGCCTGGGGCCTGCGTGAACGCCCCTCCAAGGGGCCCCGCCCGACCCTCACCCTCCCGAAGATCGTCGACGCGGCCGTCGCACTGGCCGCCGGAGAGGGCATGGACGCCGTCTCCATGGGCCGCGTGGCCAAGGAGCTCGGCGTCTCGACGATGTCCCTCTACCGCTACGTCACGGCGAAGGAAGAGCTGTACATCCTGATGTCCGAGGCGGGCGTCGGCACCCCGCCGCCACTGCCGCCCGAGGCGGAGGGGTGGGACTGGCGGACCCTGCTGACGGACTGGGCCTACGCCCAGCGCACCCTGCTGATGACGAAGCCGTGGATCCTGCGCATCCCGCTCGCGGCCCCGCCGGCCTCACCGAACCAGCTGGCCTGGATGGAACGCGGCCTCGCCTCCATGGCCGGCACGGTCCTGGCCGAGGGCGAGAAGCTCTCGGCGATCATCCTGATCGGCGGGCTCGTCCGGAACGAGGCCACCATGGCCGCCGACATGATGGACGCGATCATCAAGGGCGGCCTCCCCCCGGACCAGGTCATGGGCCGCTACGTGAACTCCCTGCGCCTGCTCACCGCCCCCGACACCCACCCGGCCCTCACGCGGCTCCTGTCCTCGGACGCCTTCACCGGCGCGGGCGAACCCGACTTCCAGTTCCGCTTCGGCCTCGACCGCATCCTCGACGGCCTGGCCCGCCTGATCGCCGAACGCGAGGCTCGGGAGGCCCCGCCGAGCGCGTAGGCGCGTACGGGTGCACGCTGGAAGCCAGCGGCCACGGAGGTGATCGCCATGAAGGATGCCGTCGGATGGCACGTCGACATGAAGTTCGACGAGGACAGCGAACGCACCCGCGCCGCCGCCCTCGTCCGGCTGCCGGACGGGAGCGAGCTGCGCTCTCACGGCTACGCCAGCCGTCACCCCAGTGACGGCAACCAGCCCAGGGTGGGCGAGGAGCTCGCGGCGGCGCGCGCGCTCAACGATCTGAAGGAGCAGCTGCTCACCAAGGCGCACGACGAGATCGACGCGGCGTCGGGACGCACGTCGTACCCGATCACGCGCTGACCCAGCCGGTGAGCGCCGCCCAGCTGGCGGGCCCGAGGTCGAGGACGGGACCGTCCTCGACCTTGGAGTCCCGGACGTGGACGGTGGCGGGGGTGGTGGCGACCTCTACGCAGTCGCCGCCGTTCGCTCCGCTGTAGGAGGACTTTCGCCAGGCAATGGCCACTTCGAGGCACTGGCCGCCATCGCTGCCGCTGTAGCTGGACTTGAACCACCTGAGTGTGGTGCTCATAGCTCTCCTAGCAGGCGCTCCAACAGGCCTCGCGTCTGCTCGGTATTGAGGGCCTGTGTTCGCAGCATTGCATACCGGCGGGCCAGGATGCTGACCTCGCTCGGGTCTGAGATGAGCCGACTGCCTCGCTGGCCTTCGGAGTAGCCGAAGTGCTGGTGGTCGTGCGTCTCCAGAAGCGTGAAGGGGCCGTCGAGGGCTGCGTGTTTGCCCTGTTCGAGGGGCATCACCTGGAGGGAGACGTCTGCGAGTTCCGCGCAGGCGATCAAGTGCCGAAGCTGTTCCTCGTACGCCTCCTGGCCGCCGATCCCATGGAGGACGACCGGCTCCCAAACGACGAAGCTGAGCGTCGGCGGGGTCTTGCGGCGCAGTATCTCCTGGCGCGCCATGCGGTCGGCGGTGAGTGCCTCGATCTCCTCCTCCTGATATGCGGGCACACGGCACTTGAAGACTGCCCGGGCGTACGCCTCTGTCTGGAGCAGGCCCGGCACGACCTGGTTGTCGTACCAGGACAGGGTGACCGCAGTGAACTCGCGGTCCATGTACTCCTCGGCCCAAGGGGGCGTTGTATCGAAGGCCGGCATTTCGTTCGCGGCGACTGCGAGGGTGCCCGGCAGGCCCAAGTGCTGGTCCAGCAGCTCGGCGACGTGCGGCATGAGGGCGCGGCGACCCTGCTCGATGGAGGCGATGGTCTCTTCGTCCACCTGGATCCGGGCGGCGAGTTCCCTCTGGGTCAGGCCTTTGGCGGCCCTGGCGGTGGCGACCTGTCGGCCGACCATCTTCATGGTCGTCGCGTTCGCGCGCGGGCGCTTCTTTGGCGGCATGGCGATGGACTCCCCACCTGTGCACGTGGACTACCCCGTGCCGACCCGTACTCATTGGAGAGTACGGGTCGGCGCAGTGTTACACGCTAGTCACAGCGCGCGATCGTCGTCCCGTGAATCTAAATACTCAACCCGGCCTGATGCGCGAGCGGTCGTTCCCCCGGGCCTTCCACACAGTGGCAGCGGCACGGGCGTTCGCCCGCGAGACGCTTGCCGCCTGGTACGTCACCGACCGCCCGGCGGACATCGTGCTCTGCGTCAGCGAGCTGGCCACCAACGCCCTCCGCCACGGCGTCCCGCGCGGCCGCACGTACCGCCTCCGCCTCCTGAACTTCGGCTGCTGCCTGCGCGTCGAGGTGCACGACAGCGGGCCCGGGCGGTCGCGGATCCTCGGGCGGCCGCACGGGAACGGGCTGCGGATCGTCGGGGCCGTCTCCGACCTGTGGGGCGTCCTCCCGCGCTCGCCCGGCAAGGTCGTATGGGCCGAATTCCGGTCCGGGGACTGCTAGTTTCGGCTGATCGGAAGGTATGGCCGTAGGGGGAGCAATGTCGCGTCCGTGGCGATGGGTCGTGGTGGTCGTGGCCACCGGGCTCGGGTTCCTGATCGCCTTCAAGTTCGGGCAGTGGGACCCCTTCGGCCTGTTCCCCGAGAAGGACTCCGACCGCGTCTCCGCCGCCGGCGGCTTCGGCGGGGCCATGGCCGCCGTGATCGCCCTCGTCGGCGGCTGGTGGGCCGGCGGCTCGGGCGCCGGCTCCTTCAACCAGCGCGCCCGGGCCTCCGGCACCTCGCAGATCACCCAGCACGGCAGCGGTGCCGGCTCCGGCGGGGTCAATCAGGACGCCCGCGCGGACGGAGACTCCCGCATCGACCAGCGCCACGGCGGTGAGGCCGAGGAGCAGCCCTCGTGACGGCCGAGCAGCACGCCAGGGCGAGTGGCAACGCCCGCATCGAGCAGCGGATCACCTACGCGGCCGGGGCCGGCCCCGCGCCCCGGGCCGGGCTCGGACTGCCCGAGGCGCCTCCTGCCCTCGTCGGGCGGGACGGGCCGATGGAGGAACTGCTGGCCCTCCTCGCCGACGGCGGGCCCACGGTCGCCGTTGTCTCGGGCCTGGCCGGGGTCGGCAAGAGCGCGCTCGCCGTGGCGACGGCGCACCGGGCGGCGGAACGGGGCTGGTTCGGGGACCGGGTGTTCCACCTACGCCTGCGCGGCTACGCCCCCGGCGGTGGCGTGAGCGGGCCCGAGGCGGTGCGGGAGATGCTGCGGCAGCTCGGGATCCGGGACGCGGACACGCCGGAGTCCCAGGACGGCCGGGCGGCGCTCTACCGGGGGCTGCTGGCGGAGCACGCGCGGGCGGGGGAGCGGGTGCTGATCGTCGCCGACGACGCGGGCGAAGTCGCCCAGGTCCGGGACCTCGTACCGGCGCACCCCGGACACCGGCTCCTCGTCACCTCCCGGCACCGGCTCGTGCACCGGGACTTCGCCGCGCAGGTCGTGACCCTGGACGCGCTGGCGCCCGAACCGGCCGCCGCACTCCTCACCGGGGCGGTCCTGCGCACCTGGCCGAAGGACCCCCGCCCGGCGGCGGAACCGGAAGCCCTCGCGGAGGTCGCGGAGCAGTGCGGACGGCTGCCACTGGCCCTCACGGTCGCCGGGGCACTGCTGGCGGGCGATCCGGGGCTCCCCGTAACGGAGCTGGCGGCCCAACTGGCCGATGCACGGACCCGGCTGTCCACGCTGGACTCCGATCTGGACGACGGCGTCCGGGCCGCCTTCGACCTCTCGTACGGCTGGCTCCCGCCCGACCAGGCCCGCGTCTTCCGCCTGCTGGCGGTGAACCCGGGCCCGGACTGCTCCATGACCTACGCCGCGCTGCTGGCCGGCGAGCGATTCGCCGGCCTGCGGCCGAAGCTGGCGGCGCTCGTACGGGCCTCCCTGCTGGCCGAGGAACCGGTCGGCTCGGGCCGCTGGCGGATGCACGACCTGGTCCGGCTGTACGCGCGGGAACGCGGCGAGGAGTGCGCGGAGCAGGACGGCCGGGAGGCGGCGGTCGACACCCTGCTGGGATACCTGGTCCTCCAGGCCGAACTGGCGCGGCAGGTGCTCGCTCTGGACACGCGGCCGGCGGCAGGGCCGGATCTGCCGTCGCCGGAGGAGGCCCGGCACTGGATCGGCGCCGAACGCGCCCTGCTGGTCGCCTCCGTGGGCTTCGCCGTCGAGACCGGGCGGCCGGAGGCGGCCGTCGAACTGGGTTCGCGCTTGCTGTCGTACCTGCAGATCTACCACTACGGACAGGACGCGCTGACGGTGGCGCGCAGGCTCCTCATGGCCGCGGAGGGCAGCGGGAGCGCCGAGGAGGTCGGCGGGCGGCTGTACGACCTCGGCCTCGCGCTCCTGTCGGTGGACGAGCCGGAGGAGGCCGAGAGGGTTCTCACGCGGGCCCTGGCGGTGTTCCGGGAGAAGTCCCTGCGGATGCTGGAGGGCAAGGCCCTGAACCAGCTGGGCAGCGTGTGCGCGGCGGCGGGGCGGTGGGCGGAGGCGGAACGGCTGAAGCGGGAGGCCCTGGCGATCCTCCGGGAAGAGGGGATCCGTCATGCGGAGGGCACCGTACTGTCGGGCCTCGCCCGGATCTACGAACAGACGGGACGCCCGGACGACGCCATCGCGACCATGCGGCAGTCGGTCTCCCTGATGGAAGCCCTGGACGACCCGCACCGCGAGGTGTCCGCACTGAACTCCCTCGCCGACGTGCTCTGGCGGGCCGGACGGCGGGAGGAGTCCACGGCCGTACGGGAGCGGGCGGTCGACACCCATGCGGAGTTCGGCAACCGCAAGCAGTCGGCACGGATGCTGTCCGCGCTCGCGCAGTCGCTGGTGGACCTCGGGAGGGACCAGGACGCCGAGCGGCGGTACGAGGAGGCCCTTGCCGTCGTCACGGAAGAGGGCGACCTGCACAGGCAGGGGATGATCCTGGGCAACCTGGGCCTGCTCCACGGCCGTGCGGAGCGGCTGGACCGGGCGCGGGAGCTGCTGGAGCGGGCCTGCGTGCTCCTCGCGGAGGTGGGGGACCGGAGCAGCGAGGCGGCCTTCGCCGGTGCGCTGGCGCTGACGCTGCACGCCCTGGACCGCCCGGCGGAGGCCGCCGGTGCCTTCGAGCGGGCGGCGGAGCTGCACGCGGGGCTCGGCGACGCCGAACAGGAGTCGGTGGCGCGGGCGGCCGCCGACGGGCTGCGGGGGCAGCCGGACCCTCCCCGCCGCCGGTGGCGGCGCAGGCGGGCCCGTCAGTCGCCCCCGCCGCCCCCGCAGGACGCGTCGCCGCCCCTCGCGTGAAGGGCGGCGCGCGTCCACAGGCTGGGGGCGAACCCTAGGACGGGTCCTCCTGCATCGACGCCGTGATGACGGAGAACGCCCCGCCCTGCGGGTCGGCCAGGACCGCCATGCGGCCCGCGACCATGTCGAACGCCGGGGCCAGGACCGTCGCGCCGGCGCGCACGGCGGCGGCCTGGACCTCGTCCACGCTGTCCACGTGGAAGTACGCCTGCCAGTGCGGCGGCACGCCCGGCGGCATCTTGCTCATGTCCATCATCCCGCCCACCGCGCGCCCGGCGACCTGGAACTCGACGTAGTCCTCGGCGCCCTCCATCTCGGACCGCGCCGTCGTCACCGGCAGGATCGACGAGTAGAACGCCGACGCCCCCGCCAGGTCGGGCGTCGTCAGCTCGTTCCAGATCAGCGCGCCGTGCTCGTTGACGATGCCCGCACCGTCGAACGTGCCCGGCTGCCACAGGCCGACGACGGCGCCCGTCGGGTCGGCGATCACGGCCATCCGGCCGAGGTCCATGACGTCCATCGGGCCCATCATGACCGTGCCGCCCGCGTCGGTGACGGACTTGACCGTCGAGTCGATGCCGTCCGTGGACAGGTACGTCGTCCACACCGTCGGCGGCAGCGGGTCCGGCACCGTCCCGTCCGGGTTCATCGCCTTCATGATCCCGGCGACCGGCTTCCCCTTGAGGGTGCAGACGGCGTAGCCGCCCGTCTCCGGCGGGCCGACCTCGCCCTGCCACCCGAAGAGGTCGCAGTAGAAGTCGAGCGCCGCCTGCTGGTCGGGAACCATCAGGTCGATCCAGCACGGGGTGCCGGGCTTGTAGGGGCCGTTCATGTCGGGCACGGATGCCTCCGTCGGTGGTGCTGGGGCTGGACGGGCCATCCCCTACCCGGCCCCAGCACCCGAAATCGGTCCGTACGGGTGACTCCCCGCCGCCCCGTGCAGCGCCCTGACACACCGAAGAGGCCCAGCCCCGGGGGAACGTTCCCCGGGACGCGCGTCATGCCGGCCTACTGCCAGAACAGCTCTTCCACCACGATCTGGGGCTCGGCCACCCGGGGCAGGAAGGTGAACCGGACCCAACCGCGGTTGCTGTCGAAGTACGCGATGTGCGGGCCCCGGGGGACGGTGGAGCGGGCGGGCTCCACGCCGTCCCCGCGGTACGGGTGGCGGGCGGTGAGCAGTTCGAAGACGGTCTCCCGGAGCGCCTCGCGGACCTCGTCCGAGAGGCTGAGCCGGTACTTGTCGGCGTCCTGGGTGTAGTCCACGGCCCAGGGTGGGCCGGTGAACTCCTCGCTCACTCGCCGGGCTCCAGCCCGCGCAGTCCGTGCCGGATGCGGGAGGCCTCGTCGAGGAGCTTGCGGGCCGTTTCGGCGTCGGTGGCGGCTGCGGCCCGCGCTTCCAGCCCGGCCACGTGCCGGTCGAGTCCCGGGTCGCGCGCAAGGGCGTACTCGCCCCACCAGCGGGCCATGAACGCGGGGACGGGCCCGATGTCGTACGCATCGGCGATCTGCCGCCGCCAGGCGGCGTCGAAGTCCGGGAGCAGTGCCGGGGCGTGAGCGGCTATGGCGGCGCGCAGGGCCTTCGGCGTGTACTCCGGCATCGGCGGCACGGACCCGCCGGGCGAGGGCGTCGCGGTCGTCATTTCCGGTTCCTCCTCGGATCGGACGCCTTCCACCCTAGTCCTCGGGGTCCCGGCCGGGCCGGGAAACGCGACGGCCCCCGGTGCGGGTGCGCCGGGGGCCGTCGGGCGGTGCATCAGGGCGTCAGAGCTTCTCGGGGGTCCGGATCCCGAGGAGCGCCATGCCCTTGGTCAGGGTGCGGGCGGTCAGGTCGCACAGGAACAGGCGGTTCTCGACCTGCTCCGGGGTGTCGGCCTTCAGGACCGGGCACTCGGCGTAGAACGTCGTGTACAGCGACGCCAGCTGGTACAGGTACGCGGCCAGCTTGTGCGGGGCGTACTCCTCCGCCGCCTCCGCGATCAGCGCGCCGAAGCCGTCCAGGTGCAGGCCCAGGGCCCGCTCCGAGGCGGTCAGCTCCAGCTCGGGGTGCGCGGCCGGCCGGGCCTCGCCCGCCTTGCGCAGGATCGACTGGATGCGCGCGTACGCGTACTGGAGGTACACCGACGTGTCACCGGTCAGCGACACCATCTGGTCCAGGTCGAACTTGTAGTCGCGCGCGGCGGAGGTGGAGAGGTCCGCGTACTTCACCGCGCCGATGCCCACCTGGGCGCCGCGCTCGGCGATCTCCTCCTCCGTCAGGTCCTGGGCCTTCTCGCGGACGACCGCGGCGGCCCGGTCCACCGCCTCGTCCAGCAGGTCCACCAGCCGGACCGTCTCGCCCTCACGGGTCTTGAACGGCTTGCCGTCCTTGCCGAGGACCGTGCCGAAGGCCAGCTGCACGGCCTTGACGTCGTCGTTCAGCCAGCCGGCCCGGCGGGCCGTCTCGAAGACCATCTTGAAGTGCAGCGACTGCCGCGCGTCCACCACGTAGATCAGGCTGGTGGCCGCGAGGTCGGAGACGCGGTTGCGGATCGCCGAGAGGTCGGTCGCGGCGTAGCCGAAGCCGCCGTCGGACTTCTGGACGATCAGCGGGGTCGGGTTGCCGTCCGGGCCCTTGTACTCGTCGAAGAACACGCACAGCGCGCCGTTCGAGCGGACGGCGACGCCCGACTCCTCCAGCAGCTTGCACGTCTCGACCAGCATGTCGTTGTAGCCGGACTCGCCGACGACGTCGGGGTCCTGGATGTCCATGTCCAGCTTGTTGAAGACGGAGTAGAAGTAGATCTTCGACTCGTCGACGAAGCGCTGCCACAGCTCCAGGGTCTGCGGGTCGCCCGCCTGGAGGTCCACCACCCGGGCCCGGGCCCGCGTCTTGAACTCCTCGTCGGAGTCGAAGAGGGCGCGCGAGGCCTTGTAGAGGCGGTTGAGGTTGGACATGGCCTCCTCGCCGGAGGCCTCCTCGTCGCCGCCCTTGTGGTCCAGCTCGTGCGGGTGCTCCAGCAGGTACTGGATGAGCATGCCGAACTGGGTGCCCCAGTCGCCGATGTGGTGGCGGCGGATCACCTTCTCGCCGGTGAACTCCAGGATCTCCACCATCGCCGCGCCGATCACCGCGGACCGCAGGTGGCCGACGTGCATCTCCTTGGCCACGTTCGGCTGCGCGTAGTCGATCACCGTGGTGCCGGCGGACGCGTTCAGCGCCACGCCGAGCCGGTCGTCGGCCGCGCGGGCGGCCAGCGTCCTGATGATCGCCTCGTCGGAGACGGTGATGTTGAGGAAGCCGGGGCCGGAGACCTCGACGTCCTTGATCACGCCGCCCTTGTCCAGGCCTTCCAGCACGGTCGCGGCCAGCTCGCGCGGGTTGGCCTTCGCCTTCTTCGCGAGCGCCAGGATGCCGTTGGCCTGGAAGTCGGCCCGGTCGCTACGTCGCAGCAGCGGGTCGGCGGCACCGGCCTCCGGCAGGGCGGAGACGAGGGCGTCCGAGACGCGCTGTTCGACGGAAGAAGCGAGGGAAGGGACCGAGGCCATGAGCTGCCGTTCCTGTGAGGTTGCACGTGCGCGTGCGCTTGGTTGTTCCGACAAGTGCCGAGTATCCCACGCGGAGGGTGCCCGCTTCCCGGTATATGGCGGCGCGTATCGAGGGGTGGAAGCAACCCCGGACCGGCCCCTTCCGTCTGGGAGAATGGCCATAGCCAGCATTCGAGATAGAAGGACGTGTCGTGGCTCAGAGCGCGCAGGGCAGCAGCACAGAGACCGACTGGGTCTCCCGTTTCGCGGACGAGGTCATCGCCGAGGCGGAGCGCCGGGCCCCGGGCAAAACGATCGTCGTCGCGTCCGGACTCTCCCCTTCCGGCCCGATCCACCTGGGCAACCTGCGCGAGGTCATGACCCCGCACCTGGTCGCGGACGAGATCCGCCGCCGGGGCCACGAGGTCCGCCACCTCATCTCCTGGGACGACTACGACCGCTACCGCAAGGTCCCCAAGGGCATCCCCGGCGTCTCCGAGGAATCCCACGCCCAGCACATCGGCCGCCCGCTGACCGCCGTGCCCGCCCCCGAGGGCTCCTCGTACCCGAACTGGGCCGAGCACTTCAAGGCCGCCATGGTCGACTCCCTCGCCGAGCTGGGCGTCGAGTACGACCCCATCAGCCAGACCGAGCAGTACACCAACGGCGCCTACCGCGAGCAGATCCTGTTCGCGATGAAGCACCGCGGCGACATCGACGCCGTCCTCGACCAGTACCGCACCAAGCAGAAGCCGGGCGGCAAGAAGCCCCAGCAGAAGCCCCTCGACGAGGCCGAGATCGAGGCCGCCGAGGGCTCCGGCGCCGCCGGCGAGGACGACGGCAGCGCCGAGGGCGCCGAGTACTTCCCGTACAAGCCGTACTGCGGCGCGTGCAACAAGGACTTCACCAAGGTCACCGCCTACGACGACACGACCACCGAGCTGACCTACGTCTGCACGGAGGACGAGTTCACCGAGACCGTCAAGCTGTCCGAGTTCAACCGCGGCAAGCTGGTCTGGAAGGTCGACTGGCCCATGCGCTGGGCCTACGAGGGCGTCACCTTCGAGCCCTCCGGCGTCGACCACTCCTCCCCGGGCTCCTCCTTCCAGGTCGGCGGCCAGATCGTCGGCCTCTTCGGCGGCGAGCAGCCCATCGGCCCCATGTACGCCTTCGTCGGCATCTCCGGCATGGCCAAGATGTCCTCCAGCAAGGGCGGCGTCCCCACCCCGGCCGACGCGCTGAAGATCATGGAGCCGCAACTGCTGCGCTGGCTGTACGCGCGCCGCCGCCCCAACCAGTCCTTCAAGATCGCCTTCGACCAGGAGATCCAGCGCCTCTACGACGAGTGGGACAAGCTGGAGGCCAAGGTCGCCGACGGCTCCGTGCTCCCGGCCGACGCCGCCGCACACGCCCGCGCCGTGCGCGTCGCCTCCCACGAGCTGCCCCGCACCCCGCGCCCGATGCCGTACCGCACCCTCGCGTCGGTCGTCGACATCACCGCCGGGCACGACGAGCAGACCCTGCGCATCCTCTCCGACCTGGACCCGTCGCAGCCGCTGACCTCCCTCGACGCGGTCCGCCCGCGCCTGGACCGCGCCGAGAACTGGATCACCACCCAGGTCCCGGCCGACCAGCGCACCCTGGTCCGCGAGGACGCCGACACCGAGCTGCTGTCCTCCCTCGACGAGGCCGGCCGCGAGTCCCTGCGGCTCCTGCTGGAAGGCCTCGACTCGCACTGGTCGCTGGACGGGCTCACCACCCTCGTCTACGGCGTGCCCAAGGTGATGGCCGGGCTGGAGCCCGACGCCAAGCCGACGCCGGAGCTGAAGGTCGCCCAGCGCGAGTTCTTCGCCCTGCTCTACCGCCTCCTCGTGACCCGGGAGACCGGCCCGCGCCTGCCCACGCTGCTCCTGGCCGTCGGCGCCGAGCGCGTGCGCAAGCTGCTCGCCGCCTGATCCCGCACCGACACCGGGACGCGGAAGGGCCCGCACCCCTCGGGGGTGCGGGCCCTTCCGCATGCGTGCGCGCCGTACCGGCTACGCGATGTGCTCGCTCTCCAGATCACGCTGGTAGCGCTGCTTCAGCCCCGGCATCAGCCGCTTGAGCTCGGCCTCGCTGCGCGGGTCCGTCTCCCCGAGACGGGCGGACAGGTGCTTGTCCAGCTCGTCCGGCTCCGGGAACTGGGAGTACTTGTCGATGTACGCCCGGAACACCTCGTACGCGGCCTCCGCGAACTTCTCCTCCTCGGCGTCCCCGTCCTCCTGCACCGGCTGCCCCAGCTCCAGCTGTTCGGGCTGCTCGGGCTGCTCCGGCCCACGGTCCTCCGGGCCCGCCGGGGCCATCGCCGGGGTCGGCTCCGGGCCCTCGACGCGGGGGTCGTAGTCGCCCTCGTACGCCGCCTGCGGCGCCCGCGGCCCGGCGAACCAGGCGCTGTCGTGCGCGGCCGGCATGGCCGTCGGGTCCACCGCGAAGGGCGCGGGGGCGTGGGACTGGCGGGGCTGCGCGGCCCGGTCCCGGCCCTCCCGCTGCTCGGGAACCTCCGGCGCGGAGCTGCCGCCGGACCCGTCGGCGGGCGCCGGGGCGGAGGCCTGCGCCGGGGCGGGAACGGGCACCGCCTGGGACGGCACCGCCGCGGGAGCGCCTCCCGCGGCCCCGGGCCCCGCCGGCAGGGCAGCGGCGGCATGGGCGTGGGCCTCCGGAGCCGGCAGCACCGCCCCCGCGGCGACGGCCGGAGCCGTCACGACCGCCGGAGGCAGCAGCACCGGGTCGATGCCCGCCGCCGCCAGCCCCTCGGGGGCCGTCTGCGACAGCGGCACGCCGATCCGGGCCAGCCGCAGCGGCATCAGCGCCTCCACCGGCGCCTTGCGCCGCCACGCCCGCCCGTACCGGGCCTGGAGCCGCGCCTGGTAGATCAGCCGGTCCTGCTCCATGCCGACGGCCTGCTCGTAGGAGCGCAGCTCCCACAGCTTCATCCGGCGCCACAGCTTGAAGGTCGGCACGGGGGAGAGGAGCCAGCGGGTGATCCGCACCCCCTCCATGTGCCGGTCCGCGGTGATGTCCGCGATCCGGCCCACCGCGTGCCGGGCGGCCTCGACCGTGACCACGAACAGCACCGGGATCACCGCGTGCATGCCCACGCCCAGCGGGTCCGGCCAGGCCGCCGCGCCGTTGAACGCGATCGTCGCCGCCGTCAGCAGCCACGCCGTCTGGCGCAGCAGGGGGAACGGGATGCGGATCCACGTCAGCAGCAGGTCCAGCGCCAGCAGCACGCAGATGCCCGCGTCGATGCCGATCGGGAACACCAGCGAGAAGCTGCCGAAGCCTTTCTTCAAAGCCAGCGCGCGCACCGCGGCGTACGAACCCGCGAAACCGATCGCCGCGATGACCACGGCTCCGGCGACCACGACACCGATGAGTATCCGGTGCGTACGAGTCAGCTGCATCGCGGCCACCCGCGGTCCCCTCCCCTTAGTCGAGCTACGGCAGGCACAGCGTACGGGTGACTCCGCGTCACCCGCGCCCTAGGCCCCCTCTTGTCGGAGGAGTCGCTGCTACGAGTCCGACGACGGCGAAGCGGAAGCCGAAGCGGAACCCGACGGAGCCGCGCCCTCACCGGTGTTGGCGGCGCCGACCGCGGCGACCGCCTCCTTGGCCGCGGTGATCGCGTCCTGGAGCAGCTTGGCCTGGTCGGGGGCGCCGGCGCCCTCGTAGGCGGCACCGTTGTAGTCGACGGTGATGACCACGTTCTGGGCCCGGGCGACGACCGAGTTGTTCACGAAGTCGACGTCCTTCTTCACACCGAAGGACACGGAGGTGGCGGCGTCGCCGACGCCCCCGGCCTGCTCGGTCTTCACGTCGTGCGCGCCCTCGGCGGTCTTCGCCAGCTCGATCTGCTTGGCGTACTGGTCCTCCGCGCGCTTGTTGCCGCTGCCGAGGGAGGCGTGCGAGTCGTAGCGGACCAGGGAGACGGAGAGCCAGCGGTACTGCGAGCCCTTCACGCCGTCCGTCTTGAGGCCGTTCCAGGAGCAGCTGGCACGGTTGGACAGGTCGTTCGACTTGGCCGCCGTGCCGTTCTTGTCCTTCGCCTCCGGGACGAGCGACTCGATGCTCTTGCCGGTCACCGCCTTGCACGGGTCCGGCAGCTTCGCGAACGCCACCTTCTCCAGCGGGGCCGCGGACTTCGAGCCCGACTTGGCGGGCGCGGAGGCTTCGGACTTCTTGCCGGAGTCCTTGGAACCCGAGGACTTGTCCGAGTCGGAGGAGCATCCGGCGACGGTGAGGATCACCGGGACGGCTGCGCAGGCGAGGACGCGGGTGAGGCGCGAGGCTGATCGGTGCATGGTTCCTTCAGACGTTGGGGTCTTCTTCGGGGCGCGTTGCGGGCGCGGGACCCGAGCAACGGTAGCCCGATCGGGTGGCCGGATGCTGTGCGCGCCGTCACGCGGGGCGTGCGCGCCCCCTCCGGGCGGCGCCGTCACTCGCTGAAGCGCTCGGCCAGGGCCTGCGCCAACTGGCGCGCCTTCTCCTGCGTTTCCGCACTCGGGGGGACCGCGCCCGGTCCGGACGGCTGGACGCTGTACTCGACGGTGACCAGGACGTTCGAGGTGCGGAACACGATCCGCACCGTCCGCGTCTGGGCGCCGGCGGCGCCGGCCGCGCCGAGCTTGTCGTCCAGGAACGCCTCGCTGCCGAGCCCCTCCAGGACGCGCGAGCCGAGCTCGGGCGGAGCGGTCGGGGAGACGGGTGCGGAGGGCTGCCCGGACGGCTGCGCGGACTGCGAAGCGGAACCGGGAGCGGAGGGCGCCGGGGAGGGCGCGGCGCTGCCGCCGGGGGAGGCCGCGGGGGGTGCGCCGGGCGGCGTACTCGTATTCGTACCGTTACCGGCGCCGGGGGCCGGGCTCCCCGACGGCGCGGGGAAGGGCAGTTTGGCGTCGGTCAGCCGGCGCACGTAGACCTGGCGGGCCTTGTCGTCGTCGCTCGTCGCGCCGCGGTCGTACGAGACCACGCGCTCGAAGGTGACGGACAGCAGCAGGTTCCCCTCGGGCGCCTGCGCGTTCCAGCGGCAGCCGACGTGCCGGTCCCCGTCGTACGAGGGGTCCGCGGTCCCGGCGTAGAGCCGGTCGCGCTGCTCGGTGGTGAGGGAGTCGGCGGCCGGGAGCATGGCCTTGAGCCGCTTGGGGTCGGCGGCCTTGCAGGGCTGTGGCAGGCTGCGGTACTTACCGGGCTGTGCGGGCGCGGCCGTGCTCCCGCCGCCCTTCTGGTCGCTGGTCCCGATGCCGCTGCCGTCGGTGCATCCGGTGAGCCCGGCCGCTCCGGCCACGAGCGCGGTGAGCATCGCGATGCCCGGCAGGACTCGGCGACGACGCACCGGCGTCCGGTGTACCGGCATTGGGTCCACGTCCACTGACTCCCCTTGGCTCCCTCGGGAAAATCCGTTGCCGCGACTCGGGCACGGATGGACACAATGTCTATCGCACACGCACGTGCCGGCGCCGGTTCCCTGTCTGCTTTGGGGTGATGAGCGCGGCTTTTCGCGTATTCATACTTTTCTGTGGATTTCAGGGGATTGTTGTCATATGTCGTACGTAGAGGTACCGGGGGCGAAGGTCCCGATCCGGATGTGGACGGATCCGGCGTCGGTCGAGGACAGCGCGATGCGCCAGCTCCAGAACACGGCCTCCCTGCCCTGGATCAAGGGCCTGGCCGTGATGCCGGACGTGCACTACGGCAAGGGCGCCACGGTCGGCTCGGTCATCGCGATGAAGGACGCGGTCTGTCCGGCGGCGGTCGGCGTGGACATCGGCTGCGGCATGTCCGCGGTCAAGACCTCCCTGACGGCGAACGACCTCCCGGGCGACCTGTCGAAGCTGCGCTCGCGCATCGAGCAGGCGATTCCGGTGGGCGCGGGGATGCACCGGGACCCGGTGGACCCGTCGCGGCTGTACGGCTTCTCGGAGGCGGGCTACGCGGACCTGTGGGGGCGGTTCGACTACCTCGCGGACGAGGTGAAGTTCCGGCGGGACAGAGCGTTGCGGCAAATCGGAAGCCTTGGCCAAGGAAATCACTTCGTTGAGGTTTCCATCGATTCGTCCGGGGCGGTGTGGCTCATGCTGCACTCCGGTTCCCGCGGCATCGGCAACGAGCTCGCCGCGCACCACATCGGTGTGGCGCGGGGCCTTTCCCACAACCAGAACCTGGTGGACCGGGACCTCGCGGTGTTCCTCGCGGCGACCCCGGAGATGGACGCGTACCGCAGCGACCTCTTCTGGGCGCAGGAGTACGCGAAGTTCAACCGCGCGGCGATGATGAGCCTGCTCAAGGAGGTCGTCCGCAAGGAGTTCCGCAAGGCGAAGGTCTCCTTCGAGCAGGAGATCAGCTGCCACCACAACTACGTGGCGGAGGAGCGGTACGACGGCATGGACCTGCTGGTCACCCGCAAGGGCGCGATCCGCGCCGGCAGCGGCGAGTACGGGATCATCCCGGGCTCGATGGGCACGGGCTCGTACATCGTGAAGGGCCTCGGGAACGAGAAGGCCTTCAACTCCGCGTCGCACGGCGCGGGCCGGAAGATGAGCCGGACGGCGGCGAAGAAGCGGTTCACCGCGCGCGACCTGGCGGACCAGACCCAGGGCGTGGAGTGCCGCAAGGACTCGGGCGTCGTGGACGAGATCCCGGGCGCGTACAAGTCGATCGAGCAGGTCATCGACCAGCAGACGGACCTGGTGAAGGTCGTGGCGAAGCTGAAGGCCGTCGTCTGTGTGAAGGGCTGAATCACACCGTGCCGTGCCCGGAGGGATCCGGGCACGGCACACGTGTGTTGTTCGGGTTCTCAGTGGGGCCTGGCGCGGTCAGGCGCCGTCGGTGCCCTTCACGGCATCTTCTTCTCGGCGTTCTTGAGGGGGAGCGGACCGCTGGGGATGTTGGTGATCGTCACCAGGTTCCAGCGCCTGACGTCCGTCACGGGAGTGCCGCAGTTGAGCGCGGTGCCGGTGGAGCTGCACAGGAGCTCGTAGGTGTCCCCGGTGTTGGTCAGGACCTTGATGTTCGTGGCTGCGCCGAGGGAGGAGATGGTGGCTGCGCAGACGGTGGTCGCGGCCGGGTAGCCCGGGTTCTGGGCCGTCGTGGTGATGTTCTCGCGGCGGTAGTCGCCCTGGGTGTTGTCGTCCCGGTGGCCCGCGTACGCGACGCCGTTGATCAGGAAGACGCTGAATTCCTCGGTGCTGTTGGACAGGATCGAGTCGATGTCGTTGCCGCACCCGCTGGCTCCGGCCGGTCCGGGCGGGCCCTGCTGGCCGGGCGTACCGGGGGTGCCGGGAGTTCCCGGGGTGCCGGGGGCACCGGGTGTGCCGGGTGTACCAGGTGCACCCGGGGCGCCGTCGGCGCCGGGGGCGCCCGGGGTGCCGGGCTGGCCGTCTCGGCCGTCGCGGCCGTTCAGGCCGGGGGCTCCCGGGGCGCCGGGGGCTCCGGGGGGTCCGGGGGGTCCGGGCGGGCCGACCTTGCCCTCGCACGTGTCCTTGCGGGGGTTGGCCGCCGCGCCCTTGACGTCGGGTTCGTCGTACTCGTCGTCCCTGTCGACCTTGTCGACCTTGTCGTCCTTGTTCTTGTCCCTGCACTTGGGGTCGGCCTGCGCCGCGGCGACCGTGGCCGTCGCCGGCGCACCGGTGTCGGCCTGTGCGGGGGTGGCGAGGCCGAGCATCGCGATGGTCATCGTGGCCACCGCGCCGCCGGCGAGCCACTTGCTCTGCCGGGGCAGCGGGCCCATGCGGGACGGTGTCCTTGTCTCAGGACTCATGTGTGGTGCTCCTCGTGGGAACCGGGGGTCTGAACCTTGAGGCGTTGGCGGCCTCTGTCCCGCATGGTTCGCCCGCCGGAGCCCGCCCGGGCTGAGGCGCGAGGCCCGATCATCAGATAGGTGTGACAAATGGCGCCGATCGGCCGAGGTGGATGCCGATGGATTCCGGGAGGGGGACCGCCGCGCCGCGTTCGAAGGGCTTGCGCGACCGGTACTCGCCGCCGCGCGGGTCGGTGGGCGGTCCTGCCGGGACGGAGGTGAAGGGGTAACTTCCGCTTCTGGGAGGGGGATTGACGGCGGAGCTGGTCTAGACCAAGGTGTGCGGCATGTGGAGAACTCGTGTGCTTGTCGCCGCGCTCGCGTCGTTGTCGCTCGCCCTCGGGGCCGCCGGGTCCGCTCAGGCGGGGGTGGGGCTGCCGCCCGTCGTGTCGCACGTGCCGACCCAGGAGAAGGTCGTCTTCATCACCATCGACGACGGCTGGAACCACGATCCCGAGGCCGCCCGGATCCTGTCCGAGAAGCGGGTCCCGGTGTCGATGTTCCTGCTGCCCGGGGCGACCTCGTACGACACCGCGTACTTCACCGACCTGGTCGACCAGGGGCGGGCCACCGTCGAGAACCACACCGTCAACCACCCGGACCTGACCACCCTCGACGCCGCCGGCAAGGACGCCGAGGTGTGCGGGGCCGGGGAGCAGATCGCCGGGACCTTCGGGCGGACGCCGAAGCTGCTGCGCCCGCCGTACGGGGCGGTCAACGACGACGTGCGGCTCGCCGCGAAGGCCTGCGGGGTGAAGGCGCTGGTCACCTGGACGCACGACTTCACCACCTGGGGCCAGACCCCGCCCACCCCGCAGCTGAAGGCCGGGGACATCGTGCTGCTGCACTTCACGCCGACCCTGGCGGCGGACCTCCGGCGGGCCCTGGACGCGGCGAAGGCCGCCGGGCTGAAGCCGGCGGCCCTGATGCCGCACCTGAAGGGCGCCGGGCTGGTCCCGTAGGGGTCAGAGCTCGCGGTGGACCTTCGTGTTCGAGGCCTGGGCGCGGGGGCGGACCACCAGCAGGTCGATGTTGACGTGGCTGGGGCGCGTCACCGCCCAGGTGACCGTGTCGGCCACGTCGTCGGCGGAGAGGGGCTCGGCGACGCCCTCGTAGACCTTCTCGGCCTTGGTGGCGTCGCCGCGGAAGCGGGTCTTCGCGAACTCCTCGGTCTTGACCATGCCGGGCGCGATCTCGATGACGCGGACGGGCCGGCCGACGATCTCCAGGCGGAGGGTCTCGGCGAGCACGCGGGCGCCGTTCTTCGCGGCGACGTAACCCGCGCCGCCCTCGTAGGTGGCGTGGCCGGCGGTGGAGGAGAGCACGACGACCGTGCCGTCGCCGGAGGCGTCCAGGGCGGGCAGCAGTGCCTGGGTGACGTTGAGGGTGCCGATGACGTTGACCTCGTACATCGTGCGCCAGTCGGCCGGGTCGCCGGTGGCGACGGACTCGGCGCCGATGGCTCCGCCGGCGTTGTTGACGAGGACGTCGCAGCGGGAGAGGGAGGCCGCGAAGGCGTCGACGGCGGCGCGGTCGGTGACGTCGAGGGCGTGGGCGGTGGCCTCGTGCCCGGCCCCGGTGATCTCGGCGGCGAGCGCCTCGATGCGGTCCTTGCGGCGGGCGGTGAGGACGACGTGGTAGCCGGCGGCGGCGAGCTGCCGGGCGGTGGCCGCGCCGATTCCGCTGCTCGCGCCGGTGACTACGGCGGTTCGGGTGGCCGGGCGCGTGCTCATGGGCGGGGCTCCTCGTGGGGTCGCGCGGATCGCGGGGTGACCGCGTGGGTCAGGTGGGCCGCAGGGGTCGCGGGGGGTTGCGGGGTCGCCCGCCGGTGCGGTCGTTCGGTCGTTCGTACGGGCGAATCTCCGCCAGCATAGGCCGGGTCAGCGGCGCGGCGCGTACATGATCACGGCCATCCCGGCGAGGCAGACGAGCGCGCCGACGACGTCCCAGCGGTCGGGCCGGTAGCCGTCGGCGACCGCGCCCCAGAGCAGGGACCCGGCGACGAAGACCCCGCCGTAGGCGGCGAGGACGCGGGCGAAGTCGCCCTCCGGCTGGAGGGTGGCGACGAATCCGTACAGGCCGAGGGCGATGACCCCGGCGCCGATCCAGGCCCAGCCCTTGTGTTCCCGCACGCCCTGCCAGACCAGCCAGGCGCCCCCGATCTCCAGGAGGGCGGCGAGGGAGAAGAGGGCGACGGAGCGGGCGATCAGCATGGCTCGAAGCCTACGCACGGGCGCGCGGCGGGGCCGCCGGGCGAATGGCGGAGGGCTCGCCCTCCTTCGTGTGATGGTCCGATCGGCGTGCGGGCGGGGTGGCTACGGTCCGCGCGAGGAGGTGGTGACGGTGCGCCGTGGTGCCGTACGCAGTGTGGTGGTGGCGGGCTTGCTGGTGCTGTGCGGGGCCGGGCCGGCGGATGCCCGGCCGGGGTCGGACGAGGAGGCCGACGTGGCCTACCACGGACGGGTCCGGCTGGCGCAGGGTGAGCTGCGGGTCTGGATGGTGCCGCAGAACGAGGGTCCGGCCGAGGTGCCGAACGCGACCGTGCGGGTGCGGCTGTCCGCGGACCTCGCCGACCGGCACGAGCTGTCCGAGGGCTGCGCCCGGGTGGGCCGGCGGGAGGTGGTGTGCGAGACGGGTCCGCTGCCGCGGCACGGGCAGGGACGCCACATCGCGCTGCTGCTCGGGCTGCGGGAGCGGCCGGCGGAGGTCGCGGTGCGGATCGACACCCTGTGGGACGGCGGTACGGCCGACCGCAACCGGACCAACAACGAGCACGTGGTGCTGGCCCTGGACACGGGCGACCCGTACGCCTTCTGATCCCGGGTCCGGGTCCGGGTCCGGTTCAGGGTCCCGTCAGACGGTCGCGCCGTCCCCGAACTCGGCCAGGGCGTCGACGACGATCCGCTCCAGGCGGGAGTGGTGGGCGCCGCGCCAGTAGACGCGCTCGCAGTCGGTGCACTCGGCGAAGACGTCGTACGAGCGCTGCGTGCCGTGCTCCAGCCGGTCGCCCACGCTGTCCTTGTCCGCTTCGCGGAGCGGGCCGTTGCAGGCGGTGCAGCGGGTCCAGGGGGCGAGCTCGGGGGCGAACCGGCCGAGGACGTCGCGCAGTTGGTCGTCGGGGTTGTCGCTGTAGACGTACGCGCCGGCGAAGATCTCGCGGCGGCGCAGCAGGCCGCGGTCGCGGGAGAGCAGGACGCGCTGCTCGGCGGCGGAGCGGGTGGCGAGGGCGGGGTCGCCGATGTCCTCGTTCTCGTAGGCCGCGTCGACGCCGAGCAGGCGCAGCCGGCGGGCGAGGGTGCCGAGGTGGACGTCGAGGAGGAAGCGCAGCGGGGCGCCGTCGACCCGTTGGGGCCGGTCGACGCCGAACACCTCGACCGATTCGCCGGCCCGGGGGACGTGCGCGACGGTGACCTCCTGCCCGTCGACGAGCAGCCGGCCCACCTCGGTGAGGGGGACGCCGGCGGATTCGACGACGTGTCCGAGGCTGGAGGCGCCGTCGGTGGCCGTCGGTACGCGGTCGACGCGCCGGCTGGGCGGGGCGAAGAGGCGCAGTTCGGGGGCGAGGGTGAGGTGGATGCCGGGACCGTTCACGGTCCCAGCATGCCATTGGGGGGTGGGGCGGCGCGGCCGAATTTCGGCGGTGGTCAGGCGGTGGTCAGGCGGTGGCCGTGGCCCCGTCGTAGGCCTCGCGGTGGGCGCTGACCTCGTCGAAGTGGTTCTCGGCCCATTGCTTGACGGAGCCGAGGAGGCAGCCGAGGCTGCCGCCGAGTTCGGTGAGGTGGTAGTCGACGCGGACGGGGACGGTCGGGGTGACGGTGCGGCTGACGAGGCCGTCGCGTTCGAGGGAGCGGAGGGTCTGGGTCAGCATCTTCTGGCTGACGCCGGGGATCTTGCGGCCGAGTTCGCTGTAGCGCAGGGAGCCCTGTTCGGCTTCGCCGAGGGCATTGAGGACGAGGCCGACCCACTTGTCGCTGATGCGGGCCAGGAGCTGGCCGGTGGGGCATTCCTTGAGGAAGGCGTCGTAGGCGGCGCGGGCCTCCTCGCGGAGGGCGGCGGCGGTGCGGGTGGCCATGGGGTGCCCACTTCCGGGTCGGGTACGCACTCCGAGGTACGTACTTACGAAAGGAGAGTACCTCTCCATAAGTTAGTGGTCATCCGGAACGGCCGAACGGGCCCCGGACGACACCGACGGGGAGAGCGTGATGAGCGAGCAGAAGCAGCAGACCGGGGTCCGGACCATGCGGGCGGCGGTCGTCCATGCCTTCGGCGGGCCGGAGCGGGTGGAGCTGGCCGAGGTGGCGGTGCCGGAGCCGGGGGCCGGGCAGGTCCGGATCCGGGTCCGGGCCGCCGGGGTGAACCCGGTCGACGGGGCCGTCCGTGCGGGCGTCTTCGGCGGGGCCGGGCAGCGGCTCGGGCTCGGCTGGGACGTGGCGGGCGAGATCGACGCGGTCGGCGCCGGAGTGGACGGCTGGACGGAGGGCCGCCGGGTGGTCGGGCTGCACTACGGCACGGTGAAGCCGCTCGGCACGCACGCCGAGTACGCGGTGCTGGACGCCTCGGCCGTGGCGGCGGCCCCGGAATCGGTGGACGACGCGGCCGCGGCGGCGCTGCCGCTGAGCGGCCTGACGGCGGCCCGGTCGGTGGACCTGCTGGGGCTCGCCCCGGGCGACTCGGTCCTGGTCACCGGCGCGGCCGGACTGGTCGGCGGGCTCGCGGTGCAGCTGGCCGCGCGGGCGGGGCTGGTGGTGACGGCGCTGGCGGGCGCGGGGGACGAGGAGCTCGTGCGCGGGCTGGGCGCGGCGGAGTTCGTGGCCCGGGGATCGGCGCCGGCCGGTCCGGTGGACGGGGTGCTGGACGCGGCGGTGATCGGTGCGGAGGCGCTCGGCTTCGTCCGCGACGGCGGCGCGTACGTCGGCCTCATCCCCGGCGCGGCGCCGGCCGCGGAGCGGGGGGTCCGGGTGGTGGAGCAGGAGGTCGCCGCGGACGGGGAGCTGCTGGGGCGGCTGTCGTCCCTGGTCGACGCGGGGGCGCTGACGCTCCGGGTGGCGGACGTCCTCCCGCTGGCGGAGGCCGCGAAGGCGCACGAGGCGCTTGCCGTGCCGGGTACGCGGGGGCGCGTCGTGCTGGTTTCCTCTTGACGGGGCCCTCGCACCGCTCAGCGCCGGGGCGCTTCGCGGGCTTCGGGCCGCTGCGCGGAGCGGGGTCCCCTACCCGACCTTCCGCCGTTCCCAGGGGCTTCGCCCCTGACCCCGTACGGCGCTACCGCGCCCGCGCCTCAAACGCCGGCGGGGCTGGATCTCCCCGCGTCAGGAAGGCGGGCGGAGGAGCCAGCGGCGGGTGAGGGCCGCCATGGCGGCGGGGCTGCGGCCGCCGTGGTCGACGGCGATGAACTGGCCGCCGATCCGCAGCGAGAACATCATCAGGCAGCGGACCTCGACGTCGTCCGGGTCGGGGCAGAAGGCCCCGAACAGCCCGCGCAGGTAGTCCATCCGGCGGTTGTCGACGCGGCGCAGCCGCGCGGCGACCGCCGGGTCGCGGCGGGCCCAGTCGCGGATCGCGAGGTCGACGGCGGTGCCCCGCACCGGGCCGTCGGCGGACTCGCCGACGAAGGTGAACAGCCGCTCCAGCCGGGCCCGCGCGTCGCCGCCGCCGCTCTCGATCCGCTCGATCACCGCGTCCGCGACCTCGTGCTCCCAGGTGCCGAGCATCTCCTCCAGCAGGGCGTCCCGGTTGCGGAAGTACCCGTAGAAGCCGCCCTTGCTGACGCCGAGGGCCTGTGCGAGCCCTTCGACGCGTACGGCGTCCGGGCCGCCGGAGGCGAGGGCGCGCAGGCCCTCTTCGATCCACTTGCCGCGGGGCGTGCGGGCGGTGGCCATGGTGTGTCTCCCGTCACGCGCCGATGATCTATACGCATCCGTATAGACGGGCCTAGCCTTGTCTGTACGGCATCGTATAGATGAGGGGTACACACATGAAACTCCCCAGTACCGCCCACACCTCCCGCCCCTGGCGCATCCACGAGATCGCCGGCGACTTCCGGCTGGAGGACGTCTGGGCGCTGCCGACACCGGGCGGACCGGACGACCTCGCCTGGCTGGTGGCCCAGTTCGCCGAACACCGCGACGAGGGGGCCGGCGTCTCCTCCCCCCTCTACCGGATCCTCTTCGCCGTCCGCTGGAAGCTCGGGGCCCTGCTCGGCTGGGACCGGCCCGGCGACGGCGTCGGCAAGCGGGTGGAATCGCTGCGGGGGCGGCTGCCGGCCGACCTGGCCGAGGGGCTGCGGGGGCCCGACCCGGAGGGCCTCCCCTTCACCTCCGTCTACCTGACCCACGACGAATGGGTCGCCGAGATGGGCAACCGGACCGTGCACGGGGTGATGCACATCGGCTGGGTCCCGGACGGCCGCGGCGGCTACCGCGGGCAGATGGCCGTGCTGGTCAAGCCCAACGGCCTGCTCGGCGCCGCGTACATGGCCGCGATCAAGCCCTTCCGGTACCTGGGGGTGTACCCGGCGCTGATCAGGGCGATCGGCCGCGAGTGGCGGGCGGGGGCCGCCGAGCGCCGGGCCGCGGTCTGACGGGCCCGGCTGCCTGACGGTTCCTACGGCTCCTACGGCCAGACCAGGCAGTACGCCTGGTGGCCGTTCTCGTGGAGGCGGTGGGAGAAGTCCTGCCACTCGTGCAGCAGCTGGTAGACGTTGAAGGCGTCGCGCGGGCCGCCCCGGTCGGGGACCGTCGACCAGATGAAGGCGGCCGCGCCCACCGACTCCTCGCCCACCCCGCGCAGCGGGTCCACCACCGTCATGGGCAGCTTGACCACCGCGTAGTCGGGGTGCAGGACGACGAGCTCCAGCGGGGGCACCTTGTGCAGGGGTATGCCCTCGATGCCGGTCAGGACCATCGCGGCCATGGTCTCCGGCTTGATCTTGGTGAACATGCCGCCCATGCCGAGCTCGTCGCCGCCCAGCTCCTCCGGCCGCATGGTCTGCGGCACCCGCGCGGCCGTCGCGCCGTCGGGTGCGCCGAAGTACTTGTACGTCACTCCCATGCCGCGGCCCTTGGGCAGGCCGCCGGTGTCCTCCGCGTCCTCCGCATCGTCCCCGGCGCCGGCCGTCCGTCCGGGGCCCTGCCCCGGAGCGGCCTCGGCGGCCTCGGCCGCGCGCCGCCGGTGCTTGCCGCGTCGGCGGGCTTCACGGGCTTCACGGGCGCGCTGCGGGTCCAGGCCGTCCGTACCCTCGCCCGGTCCACCACCGCGTTGCATATCTCCACCCGACACGTATTGCCTGCGCCTGCGCCTGCCCCGGCCCCGCGGCCCCCGCCACGCAGCCTGATCATCATGGCAGTGACCTCCCCCGAGGCGGCGCGGTGAAACGCCCCTCCGCAAGTCTGTCGCGGCCTCTGAGACCATGGCTGGTGTGAGCTACCCGTACCCGTATGAAGCCCCAGTTTCGCAGACGCTCTTCGAGCGCGCGTCCCTCGTGACCCCCGGCGGCGTGAACTCTCCCGTGCGCGCCTTCCGTGCCGTGGGCGGTACGCCCCGGTTCATGGTGTCCGGTACCGGTCCCTACCTGACCGATGCCGACGGGCGCGAGTACGTCGACCTGGTCTGCTCGTGGGGGCCGATGATCCTCGGCCATTCCCACCCCGAGGTGATCGGGGCGGTGCAGGCCGCGGTCGCCCGCGGCACCTCCTTCGGCACGCCCGGCGAGGGCGAGGTCGCCCTCGCCGAGGAGATCACCGCCCGTATCGAGCCCGTCGAGCAGGTGCGCCTGGTGTCGTCCGGCACCGAGGCGACCATGTCGGCGATCCGGCTGGCCCGCGGCTTCACCGGCCGCGCCAAGGTCGTCAAGTTCGCAGGCTGCTACCACGGTCACGTCGACGCGCTGCTGGCCGCCGCCGGTTCCGGACTGGCCACCTTCGCCCTGCCCGACACCCCCGGTGTCACGGGTGCGCAGGCCGGCGACACGATCGTGCTCCCCTACAACGACCTCGAAGCGGTGCGGGCGGCGTTCGCCGCGCACCCCGGCGAGATCGCCTGCGTGATCACCGAGGCCGCGCCCGGCAACATGGGTGTCGTCACCCCGGCCGAGGGCTTCAACCAGGGCCTCGCGGACCTGTGCCGGGAGAGCGGCGCGCTGTACATCTCCGACGAGGTGATGACCGGTTTCCGCACCTCCCGCGCCGGCTGGTACGGGGTGGACGGCGTCAAGCCCGACCTGATGACCTTCGGCAAGGTCATGGGCGGCGGCTTCCCGGCGGCGGCGTTCGGCGGCCGCGCGGACGTCATGGGCCACCTGGCCCCGGCCGGCCCGGTCTACCAGGCGGGCACGCTCTCCGGTAACCCGATCGCCACCGCCGCCGGTCTCGCGCAGCTGCGGCTGCTGGACGACGCGGCGTACGAGAAGGTCGACGCGGTCTCGAAGGAGATCCAGGGCCTGGTGACGGCGGCGCTGAGCAAGGAGGGCGTGGTGCACCGGCTGCAGACCGCGTCCAACATGTTCTCGGTGTTCTTCACCGCGGACCCGGTCCGCAACTACGACGACGCGAAGCAGCAGGAAGGGTTCCGCTTCAACGCGTTCTTCCACTCGATGCTGTCGCAGGGCGTCTACCTGCCGCCGTCGGCGTTCGAGTCCTGGTTCGTGTCCACGGCCCACGACGAGCGTGCGGTCGAGCGGATCGCGGCCGCGCTGCCGGCCGCCGCCCGCGCCGCAGCGGAGGCGACGGCATGAGCGACATCACCGTCGTCCACGTGATGCGGCACGGAGAGGTGCACAACCCGGAGGGCGTCCTGTACGGGCGCCGGCCCGGCTACCACCTCTCCGAGCTGGGCCGGCAGATGGCCGACCGGGTCGCCGAGCACCTCCAGGACCGGGACGTCACCTACGTGGTGGCCTCGCCGCTGGAGCGTGCGCAGGAGACGGCCTCGCCGGTCGCGAAGGTGCACGGCCTGGAGCTGGCCACCGACGGCCGGCTGATCGAGGCGGGCAACGTCTTCGAGGGCAAGACCTTCGGCGTCGGCGACGGCGCGCTGCGCAAGCCCGGCAACTGGAAGCACCTGACGAACCCGTTCAAGCCCTCGTGGGGCGAGCCGTACGTCGACCAGGTCGTGCGGATGATGAGCGCGATCGAGGCGGCGCGGGACGCGGCGCGCGGGCACGAGGCGGTGGCGGTCAGCCACCAGCTGCCGATCTGGATCGTCCGGAGCTTCGCGGAGCGGCGCCGGCTGTGGCACGACCCGCGGCGGCGGCAGTGCACGCTGGCTTCGCTGACGTCGTTCACGTACCAGGACGACAAGCTGGTGTCGGTGGGGTACAGCGAGCCGGCGCGGGACCTGGTTCCGGTGCACCTCCTCGCAGGGGCGAAGCCGGTGAAGGGCAAGTCCAAGGCCTTCGGGGCGTAGCCCCGACCCCCTGGGGCCCAGCGCCTCGAACGCCGGCGGGGCTATGGATAGCCCCGCCGGCGTTCGAGGCGAACCGGGCCAGGGCGGAATCCCAGCGAAGCGTCACGGTTTGACCTGTTTTCATAAAAGTTCCGCCCACCGTGTCGTGTCGGCCCCTCAAGGCTCGCGGAATGTCCGTTTATATGACATTTCATGAGCGATGTACGCGACGTCACGCGAAGAACACTGCTCGGCCTCGGACTCGGCGCCGCCGCGGCCGGCCTCACAGGGTGCGGTGCGGACCGCCCCCGCGCGGGAGAGGCGGCCGGCGGTGGGCCGATAGCCGTCGTGAAGGCCATCGGCGACGGATCCACCGCCGACACCGGCCCGCAGCCGCACCAGCCGCCCCGCCCCGTGCCCCTCCAGCCCGGCGAGACGCCGCCGCAGTTCGTCGTCTTCAGCTGGGACGGCGCCGGCGAGATCGGCAACGGCCTCTTCCCCCGCTTCCTCGACCTCGCCAGGGACCACGGCGCGGCCATGACCTTCTTCCTCTCCGGGCTCTACCTCCTCCCCGAGTCCAGGAAGGAGCTCTACCGCCCCCCGAACAACCCCGTCGGCGCCTCGGACATCGGCTACCTCAAGGACGAGAACGTCCGCAGCACCCTGCGCAACGTCCGCCGGGCCTGGCTCGACGGCCACGAGATCGGCACCCACTTCAACGGCCACTTCTGCTCCGGCGCCGGCTCCGTCGCCCACTGGACCCCCGAGGACTGGCGCAGCGAGATCGAGCAGGCGACCGGGTTCGTCACCGGCTGGCGGACCAACACCGGCTTCGCCGACCTCGAACCGCTCCCCTTCGACTACCGCAAGGAGCTGACCGGCGCCCGCACCCCCTGCCTCCTCGGGCAGGACGCGCTGCTGCCCACCGCCCGCGCGCTCGGCTGGCGCTACGACTCCAGCTCGCCCGGCGGCCTCCAGCGCTGGCCGGTGAAGAAGGAGGGGGTCTGGGACCTGCCGTTGCAGTCGCTGCCCTTCCCCGGGCACTCCTTCGAGGTGCTGTCCATGGACTACAACATCCTCGCCAACCAGTCGCGGAACACCACCAGGGGAGTGGCGGCCAACTACCCGGGCTGGCGCGCCCAGGCCACCGCCACCTACCTCGGCGGCTTCCGGCGGGCCTACGAGACCAACCGCGCGCCCCTCTTCATCGGCAACCACTTCGAGGAGTGGAACGGCGGGATCTACATGGACGCGGTCGAGGAGGCGCTCAAAAGCATGGCGGACAAAAGGGATGTACGGCTCGTATCCTTCCGGCAGTTCACCGACTGGCTGGACGTCCAGGACCCGAAAGTGCTGGCCGGACTCCGTACGCTCGGGCCCGGACAGGCCCCGTCCGGCGGCTGGCGGAACCTGCCGTCCGTACCCTGACCAGGGCATTGACACCCCCCTGGGGGGTGCGGAAGATCCGCAAATCGGTCATGCGAAACTTTTCACATGAGCCTTAGCCGCGCGCGTTCACCTCGAACCAGCCGCCGCTCGACCAGCGGCCGCGCCGTCCTGCTGACCGCGATCACCCTCGCGAGCGCCCTGACCCTGTCCGCGTGCGGCGATTCGGGGAGCGGCGGCAAGTCGGCCGGCTCGGCCGGCGGCAACTACGTGACCGGCCCCAGCGGCATCTCCACCGTCGCCCGGGCCGACCGCGTCGACGCCCCCAAGCTCGACGGGGAGACCGTCGAGGGCAAGACCCTCGACACCACCACCCTCAAGGGCAAGGTCGTCGTCCTCAACGTCTGGGGCTCCTGGTGCCCGCCCTGCCGCGCCGAGGCACCGTACTTCGCGAAGGTCTCCAAGGACATGGCCGACGGCGGCAAGGACGTCGCGTTCGTCGGCATCAACACCCGCGACAACAGCAAGCAGAACGCCGCCGCCTTCGAGCAGAACTTCGGGATCACCTACCCGAGCCTCTACGACCCGGACGGCAAGCTGATGCTCCGCTTCCCCAAGGGCACGCTCAACGCGCAGTCCATCCCCTCGACGATCGTCCTCGACAAGCAGGGCAAGATCGCCGCCCGCACCCTCGTCGCGGTCAACGAGGAGCAGCTGCGCTCGATGATCGACCCGCTCCTCGCGGAGCAGTGACCGGGTGGACCCGTACCTCCTGCCGGCCGCCGAAGCGGTCACCGGCGCCAACACCACGGTCCTCAACGGCGCGCTGCTGCTGGCCCTGCCGATCGCCCTGTTCGCCGGGCTGATCTCCTTCTTCTCCCCCTGCGTGCTGCCGCTCGTCCCCGGTTACCTCTCCTACGTCACCGGCGTCAGCGGTGCCGACCTCGCCGAGGCCCGGCGCGGCCGGATGCTGGCCGGAGCGAGCCTGTTCGTCCTCGGCTTCACCGCCGTGTTCGTCTCGACGGGCGCGCTGTTCGGTCAGTTCGGCGACGTCTTCCAGGGCGAGAACAAGGAGATCATCACCCGGGTGATGGGCGGCCTGGTGATCGTCCTGGGCCTCTTCTTCATGGGCGCGATCCCGGGCCTGACCATGCGCGAGTTCCGCTTCCACAAGAAGCCGACGGCCGGCCTGATCGGCGCGCCCCTGCTGGGCGTGCTCTTCGGCGTCGGCTGGACCCCGTGCATGGGCCCGACGCTCGCCGCCGTCCAGACGCTCTCCATCGACCAGGCCACCGCCGGCCGCGGCGCGCTGCTGACGGCCGTCTACTGCCTCGGCCTCGGCCTGCCCTTCATCATCGCCGCGCTCGCCTTCCGCAAGGCGCTCGGTGCTTTCGGCTGGGTGAAGAAGCACTATGCATGGGTGATGCGGATCGGCGGCGGCATGCTGATCCTGACCGGCCTGCTGCTCGTGACGGGGATGTGGACCGGCATCGTGAACGAGATGCAGAGCTGGACACAGGGCTTCACGGTGGGGATCTGAGGACGACACGGACATGAGTACGACCGACAAGGCGCCCGCCGAGGCGCCCAACGAGGCGCCCGACGAGGCCGCGGCCGAGGCGGCCGCCGACGCCGCCGCCGGAGCGCAGCTCTCCACGGCCCCGGCCGAGGAGGCCGCGTCCGCCCCCGTGGGCATCGGGGTGATCGGCTGGGCCCGCTGGTTCTGGCGCCAGCTCACCTCCATGCGCGTGGCGCTGATCCTGCTGTTCCTGCTCTCCCTCGGCTCCATCCCGGGTTCCCTCGTCCCGCAGACGCAGGTGGACCCGATGAAGGTCGCCGACTGGAAGCAGAAGCACGAGTTCTGGGTGCCCGTCGCCGAGAAGCTCCAGCTCTTCGACGTCTACAGCTCGGTGTGGTTCTCCGCGATCTACATCCTGCTGTTCGTGTCGCTGATCGGCTGCATCGTCCCGCGCACCTGGCAGTTCGTCGGCCAGCTCACCGGCCGCCCGCCGGGCGCGCCGCGCGTCCTGAAGCGGCTGCCGGCGTATGCGACCTGGCGTACGGAGGCCTCCCCGGAGGAGGTCCTCGCCGAGGGGAAGGCGCTGCTGCGCAAGCGGGGCTTCCGCACGGAGTCCGGCGGCGACGCCGTCGCCGCCGAGAAGGGCTATCTGCGCGAGGCCGGGAACCTGGCCTTCCACATCGCCCTGATCGTGATGCTGGTGGCCTTCGCGTGGGGCCAGCTCTTCAAGTCCGAGGGCGGCAAGCTCGTCCTGCGCGGCAAGGGCTTCGCGAACACGCTCACCCAGTACGACGACTTCAAGTCCGGCACCCTGTTCTCCTCCGACGACCTGCCGCCGTTCTCGTTCACCCTGGACCGGTTCGACGCGAGCTACGAGAAGAGCGGCCCGCAGAAGGGCACCCCGCGCGACTTCAAGGCGCACGTCACCTTCAGCGAGGGCGCGCACGGGGAGCCGAAGAAGGCCGAGATCGAGGTCAACAAGCCGCTGGAGATCGACGGCTCGAAGATCTTCCTGCTGGGTCACGGCTACGCGCCGGTGATCTCGGTGACCGACCCCAGCGGCAAGGTGATCTACAAGGACGCCGTGCCGATGCTGCCCTTCGACTCCAACCTGAGCTCCTCGGGCGCGGTCAAGGTCCCGGACGGTTACCGCAACCAGAAGGGCGAGAAGGAACAGCTCGGCTTCAACGCCATGTTCGTGCCGACCTTCGCGGGTGAGGGCAAGGGCACGATGCTGTCGCAGTTCCCGGCCCTGGACTTCCCCGTCCTCGCGCTGAGCGCCTACCACGGCAGCCTGGGCGTGGACGCGGGCCTGCCGCAGAACGTGTACCAGCTGAACACCTCCAAGATGCAGGAGTTCAAGAACCCCGAGGGGCAGCTCTTCAAGCAGCGCCTGCTGCCGGGCGAGACGATGACCCTGCCGGACGGCGCGGGCACCGTGAAGTTCGAGGGCATCGAGCGCTGGGCCACCTTCTCGGTCACCCAGCAGCCCGCCAACGGGCTGGCCCTCGCGGGCGCGGTCGTCGCCATCGGCGGTCTCGCCGCGTCCCTGTTCATCCAGCGCCGCCGGATCTGGGTCCGCGCGGTCCGCCGGGGCGAGGACGGCACGACGGTCGTGGAGCTGGCGGGCCTGGGCCGCAGCGAGTCGGCGAAGCTGGCGGAGGAACTGTCGGTGCTCTGCGCCGCCCTGTACGAACGGGCGCCGAGCCCGGCGCAAGCCGGGCAGGCCGAAAACACAGAGGAAGAAGAAGGGGAGCGCGCATGACGACGCTGCTCGCGGCGGCGACGAACGAGAGCCTCGCCGATCTCAGCAACAAGCTGGTGTACGCGTCGATGGCGGTCTACACGCTCGCCTTCCTCGCGCACATCACCGAGTGGGTCTTCGGCAGCCGCAGCAAGGTGGGCCGTACGGCCGCCGCGCTGACGGCGCAGAAGGCGGCGGCCGGCGCCCCCGCCGTCCAGGTCCGGCAGAAGGGAGGCGGCACCGCCGTCCTCGACAAGCCGGAGGTCGTCACCCGCTCCGCGTCGGGCACCCGGGACGTCCCGGACGGCCCGGGCGCGGCCGGCGGCACGGAGAAGGGCGACCTGTACGGGCGGATCGCGGTCTCGCTGACCGTCCTCGGCTTCCTCATCGAGGCGGCCGGCGTGGTCTCCCGCGCGATGTCGGTGGAGCGGGCCCCCTGGGGCAACATGTACGAGTTCTCGGTGACCTTCTCCACGGTCGCCGTCGGCGCGTACCTGCTGCTCCTGGCGCTGAAGAAGAACGTCCGCTGGCTCGGCCTGATCCTGATCACGACGGTCCTGCTGGACCTCGGCATCGCCACCACCTGGCTGTACACCGACAGTGACCAGCTGGTCCCGGCCCTGCACTCCTACTGGCTGTGGATCCACGTCTCCACCGCCATCTTCTGCGGCGCGGTCTTCTACATCGGCGCGGCCGGCGCGGTGCTCTACCTGTTCCGCGACAGCTACGAGAGCCACCTGGAGGCGGGCCGGACCGTCGGGAAGTTCCGCAGCTCGGTGCTGGAGCGGCTGCCCTCGGCGGCCTCGCTCGACAAGTTCTCGTACCGGATCAACGCGGCGGTCTTCCCGCTGTGGACCTTCACCATCGTCGCGGGCGCCATCTGGGCGGGCGACGCGTGGGGCCGCTACTGGGGCTGGGACCCCAAGGAGGTCTGGTCCTTCGTCACCTGGGTGGCGTACGCCTGCTACCTGCACGCGCGGGCCACGGCCGGCTGGAAGGGCCGCAAGGCCGCCTACCTGGCGCTCTTCGCCTTCGCCTGCTGGATCTGGAACTACTACGGCGTGAACATCCTGCTCAGCGGCAAGCACTCGTACGCGGGCGTCTGACCCGGGGGAGTGGGACGCTGGTGGTATGCCTCCTGTGAGCCATGCCACCAGCGAGCCGCGCGGGCCCGGCCGCTGGACCATCCGCTTCGAGATGCACCTGCCGTACGGGTACGAGGCCCTGTGGCCCGCCCTGACCACGGCGGAGGGGCTGATCGGCTGGCTGGCCGCCGCGGACGTGCTGGAACGCCGGCTCGGCGGGGCCGTCACCCTGCGCTGGCCGAACACCGGCACCACCGTGTCCGGGCAGATCACCGCCTGGGACACCGAGCGGGTCGCCGAGTACACGGTCTCCGAGCACGGGCGGATCCGCTTCCACCTGGAGGCGGTGGGCACCGACTCGACGGTGATCCGCTTCCTGAACGAGCGCGGCGGCTCCGAGGAGGAGCGCCTGGACTGCCTGGCCGGCTGGCACGACCACTTCGAGCGGCTGGAGGCCGCGATGGTCGGGCACCCGACGGACTGGGCGGCCTGGACCGGCACCCGCTGGGCGGAGCTGCGCGCCTCCTACGCGTCCTTCTCCAGGACGTAGGAGCCGCGTGCCGGGCCGGGCCCGAGGAAGAAGCTGAAGTACAGCTCCAGCGCCCCGCGCTCGTCGCGGCGCAGTTCGAACGTCCACGCGTACCGTCCGGGCGCCCCGGCCGGGGGCTCGGTGCCGCCGCGTCCGGCGGTGGCGGTCGCGGCGGGCAGCCGCAGCCGCAGGTGCTGGCCGAGGGTGCGGCCGGCGGGCTGTTCGGCGGTGAGCCGCCAGGAACCGGGGCCCGAGAGCCGCCAGCCGGCGGCGTAGTCGCGCTCCTGGCCGTCGAGGAGGGTGACGGCGGCGCTGCCGTCGGCCCCGAAGACCACCTCGGTGCCGTCGACGCAGCGCCAGGTGCCGACGATCTCGGAGATGTCGGCGTCGTACACGGCGGGGACCGGGCCCGCGTCGCGTCGCTGCGGGTCCCAGCCGCCCGTCATGGCGAGCAGGGCGCAGGTGAGCACCCCGTACGCGAGCAGGTTGCGCAGGACCGTGTCGACGACGCGGATCCGCGGCCGGGTGCGCGGCGGTGGCATGGCCTGATTCTGCCAGCGGTGTTGAACGTGTTCGATGATCTTTCCGGCCGCTTTTCGTCACACGTCCGGTGCCGCCGCGCCTACTCCCCGCCCTTGTCCTTGTCCTTGCCCTTGTCCCCGTCCGGGTCCTTGTCCGCGTCCTCGCCCTTGGTGCGCTCCTGCTCCTCGCGCAGGGACTTCAGGAACTCCGGGTTGTCGTCGGGCGCCACCCACTGCTGCCGGCGCGCCCGGCCGCCACCGCCGCCGCCGACCGCGGAGCGCTTGCGGCCCGCGAACAGCCACACCACCGGGCCCACGATCGAGAACAGCAGGATGATCAGCACCCACACCGTCTTCGGCAGGTGCTTGACCTCCTCCTCCGGGGTGTTCAGGCAGTCGATGAAGGCGTAGATGGTCAGCGCCAGGATCAGCAGGAACGGCAGGTAGCGCAGCACGGTGTGGGACCGACTCCCGGGAAGTGACGACGGGCCCGCGCGGGGCCCCGGTGACGCTTCCAGGGTATGGGGTGACGGATACTGGGCTCCATGGCTTACGACGATCTCCGCTCGCTGCTCCGGGCTCTGGAGCGGGAGGGCGACCTCAAGCGCATCAAGGCCGAAGTCGACCCGTACCTGGAGGTCGGGGAGATCGTCGACAGAGTGAACAAGGCCGGCGGGCCGGCGCTGCTCTTCGAGAACGTCAAGGGCTCGGCGATGCCGCTCGCCATGAACGTCTTCGGCACCGACCGCCGCCTCCTGAAGGCCCTCGGCCTCACGTCGTACGGCGAGATCAGCGAGAAGATCGGCGGCCTGCTCAAGCCCGAGCTGCCCCAGGGCTTCATCGGCGTCCGCGAGGCCTTCGGCAAGCTCGGCTCGATGGTCCACGTACCGCCGAAGAAGGTGAAGGGCGAGTCCGCGCCCGTCCAGGAGGTCGTCCTCACCGGCGACGACGTCGACCTCGACCGGCTCCCTGCGCTCTTCACCTGGCCCAAGGACGGCGGCTCCTTCTTCAACCTGGGCCTCACCCACACCAAGCACCCCGAGACCGGCGTCCGCAACCTCGGCCTCTACCGCCTCCAGCGCCACGACAAGCGCACCATCGGCATGCACTGGCAGATCCACAAGGACAGCCGCAACCACTACGCCGTCGCCGCCGCGCGCGGCGAGCGGCTGCCCGTCGCGATCGCCTTCGGCTGCCCGCCCGCCGTCACCTACGCCTCCACCGCGCCGCTGCCGGGCGACATCGACGAGTACCTCTTCGCCGGGTTCGTCGCGGGCAAGCGGATCGAGATGGTCGACTGCAAGACGGTCCCGCTCCAGGTCCCGGCCAACGCCGAGGTCGTGATCGAGGGCTGGCTGGAGCCCGGGGAGATGCTCCCGGAGGGCCCCTTCGGCGACCACACCGGCTTCTACACCCCGCAGGAGCCCTTCCCCGCGCTGAAGATCGACTGCGTGACGATGCGGAAGCGCCCGCTGCTCCAGTCGATCGTGGTCGGCCGGCCGCCGACCGAGGACGGCCCGCTGGGCCGTGCCACGGAGCGGTTCTTCCTCCCGCTCCTCAAGATCATCGTGCCGGACATCGTGGACTACCACCTGCCCGAGTCGGGCGGCTTCCACAACTGCGCGATCGTCTCGATCGACAAGAAGTACCCCAAGCACGCCCAGAAGGTCATGCACGCCATCTGGGGCGCCCACATGATGTCCCTGACCAAGCTGATCATCGTGGTCGACAAGGACTGCGACGTCCACGACCTGCACGAGGTCTCCTGGCGGGCGCTGGGCAACACCGACTACTCCCGCGACCTGACCGTGGTCGAGGGGCCGGTGGACCACCTGGACCACGCCTCCTACCAGCAGTTCTGGGGCGGCAAGGCGGGCATCGACGCGACCAAGAAGCTGCCGGAGGAGGGCTACACCCGCGACGGCGGCTGGCCCGACATGGTCGAGTCCGACCCGGCGACGGCGGCCCTGGTGGACCGCCGCTGGAAGGAGTACGGCCTGTGAGCCCCATCGGCATGGGCGGCCCCGCCCTCTTCATCGGCGACGACAGCACGTACGTGGCCCTCGTCCGGCCGGAACTCGACCCCGCCGACCCGGAGGTCCGCGAGGCCGCCGCGGAGGCGGGGGTCAGCCCCGAGGAGTTCGTCGGCCCCGGCGGCGTCTGGGCGCTGATGTGGGACGAGGAGGACGGCGGCGGCGGCTTCGAGCTGCCCGGCCTGCGGGACGCGGACGCCGACGACTTCGCCGAGCGCCTGCTCGCCGAGCTGTCCTTCGCCGAAGCCGAGCCGTTCACCGTCGAGGCCGGCCCCGTGCTGAGCCTGGAGGGCCGCCCGGCCGGCGACGACTGTGCCTTCCTGGCCCGGATCACCCCGCCGGAGGGCGAGGAGGTTCCCGCGCTCACCCTGGAGCTCACCCCGGAGACGGTGGACACCCTCCGCGCCGACCTCGAAGAATTCCGCAGGAGCCTGGCATGACCTCCGCCGCCGAAGCCCTCCCGGGACCGGGCCCCGCGCCGCAGGCCACGGGCCGGGTCAAGGCCTTCCTGCGGCTCGTGATGATCGAGCACTCGGTCTTCGCGCTGCCCTTCGCGTACATCGCCGCACTGACGGCCATGTACCGGCTCGACGGGCGCATGCACTGGACCGAGCTGCTGCTCGTCACCGTCTGCATGGTGGGCCTGCGGACCTTCGCGATGGCCGCCAACCGGATCATCGACCGGGAGATCGACGCCCGCAACCCGCGCACCGCCGGGCGCGAGCTCGTCACGGGCGCGGTCTCGGTGCGGTCCGCCTGGACCGGCGCGGGCATCGCGCTGGTGGTCTTCCTCGGCGCGGCCGCCCTGCTGAACCCGCTGTGCCTGGCGCTGGCTCCGGTCGCCGTCATCCCGATGGTGGTCTACCCGTACGGCAAGCGCTTCACGAACTTCCCGCAGGCCATCCTGGGCCTGGCCCAGGCCATGGGGCCGGTCGGCGCCTGGCTGGCGATCACCGGCGAGTGGTCCTGGGAGGCGGTGGTCCTCGGTCTCGCCATCGGCGTGTGGATCGGCGGCTTCGACCTCATCTACGCCTGCCAGGACGTGGACTCCGACCGCGCGGACGGCGTCAAGTCCGTCCCGGCCCGCTTCGGCGTCCCGGCCGCCCTGTGGGGGGCCCGCGGCTGCCACGTGGTCACCACGGCCCTGCTGGCCTGGTACGCCGTCCTCACCGACGGCGGCGCCTTCCTCTGGCTGGGCCTCGTGATCGTCGCTGCGGCGTTCCTCTACGAGCACACCATCGTCAAGCCGCACGACCTGTCCCGCCTGAACCGCGCGTTCTTCACGGTCAACGGCTTCATCGGCATCGCCCTGTTCGTGTGCGCTTTGGCCGATCTGGTGGTGCGTGGTCTGACGGTCTAGCTACCGTGCGGCCTACCATCGAGTGCATGGACAGGGAGGCCGACGTGACCGTTTCGGAGAGCGACCGCCTGCACTCACAGCTCAGCCGGTACGAGGACATGTTCCCGGGCTACCGGATGGAGATTGTCGAGGGCGCCATCGTGATGAGTCCGCTGAAGGCACACCACGCGAGGACCATTCGGTTGCTGTGGAACGCGCTTGAGGCGCAGCTGTCGGCGGACTGGGGTTTCATCAGCGATGTCGCAGTGCCGTTCGACGGCGACAACGAGTTCTGTCCGGACCTCGCGGTGCTGCCGGCGGTGGAAGCGGACAGGAACCTCAGCGCCTACCCGCCCGACCTGATCGAGCTGGCCGTCGAGGTCATCTCGCCCAGCAGCGTCCGCAACGACTACGAGGTCAAGGACCGCGCGTACGCCCGGCGCGGGATCCCGCACTACCTGATCTTCGACCCCTACAAGGCGCAGTGCACGACCCTCTGGAACCCCGGCCCCGACGGCTACCGCGGCCGGGACGTGATCCCGTACGGCGACGCGGTCGTGGTGGAGACCGGCATCGGGAAGCTGACCGTCGACACGTCGGGCCTGCCGGTGGACCCGGCCTCGGCCGTCAGCTGAGCAGTGCCGGCCGGGGCGGCGCCGGGCGGCGGAAGTACAGGGCCGTCAGCACCCCGCCCGCCAGCCCGCACAGGTGGCCCTGCCAGCTGATCGTCGGGTCCAGCGGCAGCAGGCCGAGGAAGAACGTTCCGCCCCAGTACGCGGCGACGGCCACGCCCACCAGGACGCCCAGCACCTTCCGCTCGACGAACCCGCGCACCACCACGTAGCCGAACAGTCCGTAGACGACGCCCGAGGCGCCCAGCGTCATGCCGTCCGACGGGGCGATCAGCCAGGTGCCGATGCCGTCCGCCAGGAGGATCAGCACGGAGACGGCGAGGAACCGCCGGATCCCGGACAGGGCCGTGATGAAGCCGAGGACCAGCAGGGGCACGCTGTTGGAGGCCACGTGCTCGAAGCCGAAGTGCAGGAAGGACCCGGTCAGGACGCCCGTCAGGGTGTCCGGGTCGCGGCCCACGATCCCGTACGCGTCCAGCGCGTGCCCGGTGGCGTAGTCGACGGCCTCGATCGCCCACAGGAGGGCCACCCAGCCCAGCATCAGCTGTGCGGCCGCCTTGGCGCGTTCGGTCCGGCTCCAGGCCGGCTCGGTCGTCGTCGTGGTGCTCATGGTGGTGCTCCCCCTCGTGCCGTCCCACCCCCTGGGACGTCCGGACACCTTACCGAGTGCCCCCGGGCCGTGGCCGGATAGTCTCGGAGGTATGACTGACGGCAAGCGCACCCCGTGGGTGGTCGGGGTTTCCGGGGCGTCCGGGACGCCGTACGCGGCGGCGGTGGTACGGGGGCTGCTGGCGGCCGGCGAGAGTGTGGACCTGGTGGTCAGCCGGGCCTCGCGGCTCACCCTTCTGGACGAGACCGGGATCGCCTTCCGGGACGCGCACTGGCGCGCGGACCTGGCGGAGTGGCTGGGCCGCGGCGCGGACGGCAAGCCCGGGACCTTCGCGGGGTTCGACCTCGACGGAGTGCGGTACTGGGGTGCCGGGGACCTGGCGGCCGGCCCGAGTTCGGGCTCGTACCCGGTGAAGGGGATGCTGATCGTCCCGGCCTCCACCGCGTGCGTGGCGGGTGTGGCGCTCGGGCTCTCGAAGGACCTGCTCCAGCGCGTCGCGAGCGTGACGCTCAAGGAACGGCGCCGACTGGTGGTCGCGGTGCGGGAGACCCCGCTGAACGGACAGACGCTGAAGCACCTGGTGGCGCTGGACGAGGCGGGCGCAGTGGTGCTGCCCGCCTCTCCGGCGTTCTACGCGGGCGCGACGCACATCCAGGATCTGGTGGACTTCGTCGCGGGGCGGGTGCTCGACGCGGCAGGTGTACCGCACGGGCTGTACCGCCGTTGGGAGGGGGAGCTTGGCAGCGCCCGCCCCCGTGAGTGACGGCGCTAGCGCTTCTTGGCGCTGCCCGGGCGACGGGTCTTGTCGACGCGACGGGCGGCGGCGGGCTGGTCGGTGCGGGATCGGTTGGCCAGCTCCTGGAGCTGTCGCATGTGCGCGTAGGCCGCCTCGATCGTGTACACGGTTTAACCACTCCTGAAGATCGTCTTTGATCTGTTGAAAGATTCACAGGGTGTTGACCCTGCGTGCCTTTGATTCTATACCTAAACTTGCAGGATCGCCGAATAATGGAAGGCTCCACGTAATGGACACGGTGGACAGGCAGCTCATCCAGGCGCTTCGGGAGAACGGCCGCGCCTCGTACGCGGAGCTGGGCCGTCTCGTGGGCCTCTCCGGCCCCAGCGTCACCGACCGCATCAACCGGCTGGAGACCGCCGGCGTGATCACCGGCTACCGCGCGACGGTCGCGGCCGCCGAGCTCGGCCTCGGCGTCACCGCGCTGATCGGCATCTCCCTCTCCGACGCCGCCGACCACGAGGACGTGGCCCGCCGGCTGCGCGACTTCGCGGAGATCGAGGACTGCTGGTTCATCGCCGGCGACGACTCGTACATGCTCAAGGTGCGCGCCGGTGACGTCGACGGCCTGGAGAGGATCATCCGCAAGCTCTCCGGAACCAAGGGCGTCTCCCGGACCCGCACCACGATCGTGCTCTCCACCAAGTGGGAGAACCGGGTCGGCGAGCTGCCCGAGGACGCCTGAGAGTACGGTGGGTGGCGGTTGGAGACAGGTGCTGGACAGGGACAGGTAGAGGAGACACCGGCATGGACGCGGGGCTCAAGCGTGAGCTGGAGGAGAAGGTCCGCTCCGGCGAGCGGCTGACGCGTGAGGACGGCATCGCCCTCTACGAGTCGGACGACCTGGCCTGGCTGGGCGGCCTCGCCCACGAGGTGCGCACGCGCAAGAACGGCGACGTGGTGCACTTCAACGTCAACCGTCACCTCAACATGACGAACGTGTGCACCGCCTCCTGCGCCTACTGCTCGTTCCAGCGCAAGCCGGGCGAGAAGGACGCGTACACGATGCGCATCGAGGAAGCCGTTCGCCTGGCCAAGGCCATGGAGAACGAGAACCTCACCGAGCTGCACATCGTCAACGGCCTGCACCCCACCCTCCCGTGGCGGTACTACCCGCGCTCGCTGTCCGCCCTCAAGGAGGCGCTGCCGAACGTCTCCCTGAAGGCGTTCACGGCCACCGAGATCCACCACTTCGAGACGATCTCCGGCCTCTCGGCCTCCGAGATCCTCGACGAGCTGATCGAGGCCGGCCTCGAATCGCTCACCGGCGGCGGCGCGGAGATCTTCGACTGGGAGGTCCGCCAGCACATCGTCGACCACAACACCCACTGGGAGGACTGGTCGCGCATCCACCGCCTGGCGCACGAGAAGGGCCTCAAGACCCCGGCGACGATGCTCTACGGGCACATCGAGGAGCCGCGCCACCGGGTGGACCACGTGCTGCGGCTGCGCGAGCTCCAGGACGAGACCGGCGGCTTCCAGGTCTTCATCCCGCTGCGCTACCAGCACGACTTCGTGGACATGCAGGACGGCAAGGTCCGCAACAAGCTCCAGGCGCGCACGACGATGGCCACGGGCGCCGAGGCGCTGAAGACCTTCGCGGTCTCCCGCCTGCTCTTCGACAACGTGCCGCACGTCAAGGTCTTCTGGGTGATGCACGGCGTGCAGACCGCCCAGCTCGCGCTCCAGCACGGCGCGGACGACATGGACGGCTCGGTGGTCGAGTACAAGATCACGCACGACGCGGACAACTACGGCACCCCGAACAAGCTGGGCCGTGACGACCTCCTGGAGCTCATCCGCGAGGCCGGCTTCCGCCCGGTCGAGCGCAACACGCGCTACGAGGTCATCCGCGAGTACCCCGGCCCGGACGCCTCCCTGCGCGAGACCCCGCAGGCGATGCGCGTCTGACGCGCGACCGCGTACGCGTACAGGAGCCCCGGACCGTCCCCGACGGTCCGGGGCTCCTTCGTACTCCCGGCCGGAAACCCGTTGCCCGGGGAATCGGTAATAGATACTCTCGCTATATGACCCTTACCTTCACCTTCGATCCGGTCGTAGACCCCGCCCTGCGCGACGGCATCGCACAGCTGTGGACCGAGGTCAGCAACGCCGGCGGCGCGGTCGGCTTCGTCCCGCCCGTCACCGTCGACGACATCCGCCCCGCGCTGGTCAAGCACCTCGTCGCACTGGCCGAGGGCCGCCACCGGCTGCTGATCGGACGGGACGCGGAGGGCGCCGTCCAGGCCGTCGCCTTCCTCGCCTTCGAGGCGCACCCGTTGCGGAAGCACTGGGTCTGGGCGTACACGGTCATGGTCGGCCCCGCCCTCCAGGGCCGCGGCGCCGGACGCGAGCTCATGGCCGCCCTCGCCGACGCGGCGCGCTCGCTGGAGGGCATCGAGGCCATCCGCCTGGAGTGCCGCGGGGGCGTCGGACTGGAGCACTTCTACGCGGCGTGCGGCTACAAGGAAGTCGGCCGCGTGCCCGGCGCCATCCGCGTGGCCCCCGGCGACGACCGCGACGACATCACGATGCTGCTGCCCCTGCACTGACCCCACCGGGCCGCAGCGGGGGCCCGGCGTGCTTCACTGGACGGGCACGTGCCGACGTACGAAGAGAGGGAGGGGTCACCGTGGCCCTCAAGCCGAGCGCGACGATCCGCTACACCGCGATGCGCCTGGGCATCTTCGTCGGGTGCCTGGTGCTCGTCGCCGTCCTGGTCAACCTGGGCTGGGTGCCCTCCGGGCTGGGCGACGCCAACTTCGCCTGGATCGTGCTCCTCGCGCTGGTGCTCTCCGCGCCGCTCTCCTTCGTCCTGCTGCGCAAGCAGCGCGACGAGATGTCCGAGCAGATCTCCGGCCGCGTCGCGGGTGCGAAGGACCGGCTCGCCGCGAACCGCAGCCAGGAGGACGCGGCCGACGACGCCGCGCGCGCCTGAGTCCTTCCTCACAGCGGCCCCGTCGCCGCTCCGCCCACCGATACGCCCCAGCGCCGGGAACACCCCCCGCCACGCTGGGGCTTCGTCGTTTCCGGGGCCGTGTCCGGCCGGTGGGTCCACCCCCGCGCGATCCGTGCTCAAAGCATCTCTTTGAGATTCCCAAAGCCGAAGTGTTAGCGTGTTCAACATGTTGACCGCAGCCGCACACCCGATGAGCCGGAGCGTCCCGCTCGTGGCGCTCGTGGCACGCCTGCACGTCGACCTCTGCCGCCGCGTGTCCGCGGCCTGTTGCTGTCGCCGCTCAAGCTGAAGCCCAGCCGCCCCAGCAGCGGTCCCCGGCCGGCCCGGCCCCTTTCCGGCTGCCGCCGTACCGCACCCCTTGCAGAAACCTTCCGCCGTACGTCCGTGCGTCCCCCGGAGAATGCCGTGTCCGCGTCCCCCCAGGCCCAGGCTCCCGCCAAGGCCTCCTTCTCGTTCCCGTTCTGGGCCCAGATCGTCACCGGTCTCGTGCTCGGCGTCCTCTTCGGCTGGATAGCCCGCAGCCAGGACGTCAGCTGGCTCAAGACCACCCTCGAACAGGTCGGCGACATCTTCATCCAGCTCCTCAAGCTGGCCGTCGCCCCGCTCGTCTTCTTCGCCATCCTGGTGTCCATCACCAACCTGCGGAAGGTGAACAACGCCGCCCGGCTCGCCTCCCGCACCCTGCTCTGGTTCATGATCACCTCGCTGATCGCGGTGGGCATCGGCCTCGCGATCGGCCTGCTGACCGACCCGGGCGCCGGCACCGGCCTCACCCCGGCCGACGGCAAGGAGCCCAAGCGGCACGGCTCCTGGATCGACTTCCTGACCGGCATCGTGCCGAAGGACATCGTCACGCCCTTCACCGAGCTGAACGTCCTCCAGATCGTCTTCCTCGCCGCCGTCGCCGGCATCGCCGCCCTCCAGCTCGGCGCCAAGGCCCAGCCCGTCCTGAACCTCGCCGAGTCCGTCCTGGAGCTCCTCCAGAAGGCCCTGTGGTGGGTCATCCGCCTCGCTCCGATCGGCACCGTCGGCCTCATCGGCACCGCCATCGCCAGCTACGGCTGGGACCTCATCGGCAAGTACGCCACCTTCACCGCCGACGTCTACATCGGCTCTGCGCTCGTCATGTTCGGCGTCTACCCGCTGCTGCTGTGGACCGTCGCCAAGGTCAACCCGGTCCAGTTCTTCAAGGGCGCCTGGCCCGCGATCCAGCTGGCCTTCGTCTCCCGCTCCTCGGTCGGCACCATGCCGGTCACCCAGAAGGTCACCGAGCGCCTCGGCGTCCCGAAGGAGTACGCCTCCTTCGCCGTCCCGTTCGGCGCGACCACGAAGATGGACGGCTGCGCCGCGATCTACCCGGCCCTCGCCGCGATCTTCATCGCGAACATCTTCGACGTGCAGCTGGGCATCAAGGAGTACCTGCTCATCGCGTTCGTCTCGGTCGTCGGCTCCGCCGCCACGGCCGGCCTCACCGGCGCGACCGTGATGCTGACCCTGACCCTCTCCACCCTGGGCCTGCCGCTCGCCGGCGTCGGCCTGCTGATGGCGATCGACCCGATCCTGGACATGATGCGCACGGCCACGAACGTCGCCGGCCAGGCGGTCGTCCCGGTGATCGTCTCCGCCCGTGAGGGGATCCTCGACAAGGAGGCCTACGCCGCCGCCTCGTCCTCCCCGCTGGACGAGAAGGCCGCCGCCGAGCCGGCCGCCGCGCCGGTCCCCGTCGCCGCCTGATCGTCGCCCCGCGGAACACGAAGCGGCCCCCGCCCGGGATCCCGGGCGGGGGCCGCTTCGTTCGTGCGTCAGTCCAGGCAGAACTCGTTGCCCTCGGGGTCGGCCAGCACGATGATGCCCTCGTCGATGCCGTCGGGGTCGAGGCGGTAGAGGCGCTTGGCGCCCAGGGCCTCCAGCCGCGCGGCCTCCACCTCCAGGGCGTCCATCCGCTCCGCGCCCTTCAGGCCCGGCGCCGAGCGGACGTCCAGGTGCAGGCGGTTCTTCGCCGTCTTGCCCTCCGGGACCCGCTGGAAGAAGATCCGCGGACCCTTGCCGTCCGGGTCGCTGATCGCCGACCGGCTGTTGTGCTGCTCGGGCGGCACGCCCCACGCTGTCAGGGCGGACGGCCAGTCGGCGAAGCCCTCCGGCGGCGGCTGGACGCGGTAGCCCAGCACCTCGGCCCAGAAGGCCGCCAGCGCGGCGGGATCGGCGCAGTCGTACGTCACCTGGATTTCCTTGGCCATGACCAACGTATAGCGCAGCCCCGGGCTTGCCACAAGATCATCACGGTGGTGCAGACTCTCCAACCTGAGCCGGAACACGGGGGATTGGGAGTACGGAATGCGTGTGGTGCTGTCCGCCTACGATTCGCGCGGGGGAGTCGAGCCGCTGGTCGGCCGCGTGCTGCTCTCCCGGGGCTGGGCCGACCTCGCCCTGACCGGCACCGCGGACGACTGCTTCGTCGTCGGCGAGGCCAATCACCAGGCGCTGTTCCCGCGGGTCGCGGCCGTCGTCCACCACGGCGGCGCGGGCACCACGACCACCGCCACTCGCTCCGGGGCGCCCCAGGTGATCGTCCCGCAGGCGGCGGACCAGCCGTACTTCGCCTCCCGCGTGGCCGGCCTCGGCATCGGCGCGGCCCACGACGGCCCGACCCCGACGGCGGAGTCCCTGTCGGCCGCGCTGGAGGCCGCGCTGACCCCGGAGACCGCCGCCCGGGCGGCCGCGGTGGCCGCCGGGTTCGGGGAGGACGGGGCGGCGGTGGCGGCGAAGCTGCTGGTCGAGCTGGGCTGATGGGCTGATGGGGCAGGTATAGGCGGGATTCCTAACGTCACGGGGAACGTTCGATCCGTTAGACGGGGGAATCCGCATGACTTCGACCGCCAGGCGCGCGGCCACGGCCCTGGCCGTGGCCGCCGCCCTCCTCGCCGGGACCGCCACCGCCGCCACCGCCGCGGGCCCGGCCGCCGGGACCGTCACCCCGGTCGGGCCGCTGCCCGCGAACGGCGACTCGGCCCTCGACGCGGCGATCAGCCCCGACGGGCGCTACGTGGCCTACACCGAGGGCAACGCCTGGTTCCTGGACATGTGGTGGGTCCGTGTCGTCGACCTGGCGACCGGCAAGAGCGAGTGGGCCCTGCCCAACAGCGGCTACGGCGCCGGCCGTACCGCCTTCAGTGCGGACGGCCGGTACGTCGGGTACGGCACCCGCGAGGACAAGACCGCGCGGATCCACGACCAGGTGACCGGGCAGAGCACCGACTTCACCCCGCCCGGCTCCGCCACCTACGCGTGGGGCCGCTTCGAGGCCCTGACGCCGGACGCGCGGTTCGTCGCGTACTCGGTGGGCGCCACCGGCCCGAGCCTGTACCGGGTACGGGACCGGGTGTCCGGCACCGACGAGGGCTTCACTCCGAAGGCCGCCGCCGGCCGCACCGGCGGCACCGTGGGCCCGGTCGGCCTCTCCCGCGACGGCGGCAAGGTCGCCTACGGCTACGACTACATGGGCACGATCGCCGACAAGGGCGACGTCCACGTCCTGGACCGGGCCACGGGCACCGCCCGCCAGGTGGACGCCACCCACAACGGCGCCGCCGCCAACGGCAGTTCCCAGCTGGTCCGGCTCACCGAGGACGGCACCGCCGTCTACTTCAACTCGGCGGCCACGAACCTCCTCCCGACCGCGGTCCCGGCCGGCAGCCAGGCCTACCGCTACGACCTGACGACGAACCGCCTGACGCACATCGGCCCCGCCCTCCAGAGCATCACCGACGACGGCCGGTACGCCGTGGTCGAGGAGAACGGCCTGCTGTACCGCCAGGACCGCACGGCCGGCACCCGGGTCCAGATCGGCACGGCCAAGGCCCACTGGTACGGCCGCCGCGCGATCTCCGCCGACGGGAAGGCCTACGCGTTCAACACCAGCGACAAGGCGATCACCGGCGTGGACAGCTGGTACACGCGGGTGTACCTCCGCCGCTTCGAGCAGTAGCCGCTCCTCAGACCGTCAGCCACCGCCAGTACGCCACCGACGCCAGGAGGAACGGGACGGCGTACCACCACCGCCCCAGGGTGCGGTGGAAGACGGGGACGGCGGTCAGGAGCAGCCCGAGGAACCACAGCCCGACCGAGAGGACGGCGTTGACGCGCGCGTCGTCGCGCATCGGGTCGTACGGGTAGTCCGGCTCCAGCACCAGGGAGCCGTAGAGGAAGAAGGCGGCGGGCAGGTAGAGGAAGAGGGTCAGGGGTACGGCGAGCACCCAGCGCAGGCACCCCTGGTCCTCGGGCCGGTCTATGGAGGTCATCCGGCCATCATGGCCGGAGTCCGCCGTCAGGACCGCTTCCACACCTTGATGCTGTCGTCCTCGCTCGCGCTGACGAAGGCGTCGCCCTTCGGGCTGAACGCGACCGAGGTCACGCCGGCGGTGTGCCCGTTGAGCGTCGCACGGGGCTTGCGGGAAGCGACGTCCCACAGCCGGACGGTACGGCCGCCGCCGCTGACGAGGGTGGTGCCGTCCGGGCTGAACGCCAGCGACCGGACGCTGCTGTTGTGGCCGGGCAGGGTGCCGGTGACGTCGCGGGTGGCCGGGTACCACAGCCGGATGGTGAAGTCGGCGCTGCCGCTGGCGAGGACCTTCCCGTCGGGGCTGAACGCGACCGCGGCGACGGCCTTGGTGTGCCCGGTGAGGGTGGCCGTGGAGGTGCGGTTCGAGGTGTCCCAGAGGCGGATGGTGCCGTCGGCGCAGCCGCTGGCGAGGGTGCCGTCGGGAGCGAACGCCAGGGACAGCACCGGCTTGGTGTGCCCGGTGAGGGTGGCGACGGAGACGGTGGAGCGGGTCGCCACGTCCCAGAGGCGGACGGTGCCGTCGTCGGCACCGCTGGCGAGGGTCCTGCTGTCCGGGCTGAACGCCACCGCCCGCACCAGCCCCGTGTGTTCCGCCAGGACGGCGAGGAGCTCCAGACTGTAGACGTCGTGCAGGCGCAGGACCTTGTCGCTGCCGCCGACGAGGACCTTGCCGTCCGGGCTGTACGACACGCAGGTCACCCCCGCGTCGTGCGTCGGCGAGAGGGGGATGCTGCCTCCGCCGGCGAAGTTGGACACCCGGAGGGTGCGGTCGTTGCCGCCGCTGACGAGGAACCTGCTGTCCGGGCTGATCGCCACCGAGTCCACGGAGCCGGCGTGCTTCCTGAACTCCTGCACCGTGCGGAACCCGTCGGTGCCGGGCCCGTCCGTCCCGTCGTCGGAGGCCCCGCCGGTGTTCTTGTCACCGGTCTTCTTCCCGCCGTCGTTCTTGTTCCCGGTCAGCCGCCAGACGGCGTACGTCCCGCCGCCGGCCCCCGCCAGCACCCCGAGCCCGCCGAGCAGCACGTTGCGGCGGCTCGGGCCCGGGTCTGCGGCGGTGGCCGCGCCGTCGGCGGCGCGCCCGGTCAGGTCCATGGTGGGCACGTCGCGCACGGCGGGCCGCTGCAGCAGGGCGCGCAGCCGCCCGGTGACGGCCGGGGCCTCGGGCCGGTCGGCCGGGTCCTTGGCCAGCATCGACGCCACCAGCTCCACGAGCGCGGGCGGCGCGTCCGGGCGTACGGAGTCCAGGGCCGGGGGCTCCTCCTCCAGGTGCATCCGCATCAGCACCCAGGCCTGGTCGGTGCCGGAGAACGGCGGCGCGCCGGTCAGCAGCGCCCACAGCACGCACCCCAGGGCGTACACGTCGCAGCGCCCGTCGACCTGTTCGCCCCGCCACTGCTCGGGGGCCATGTAGGGCGGCGTGCCGAAGACCCGGCCGGTGGCGGTCAGCCCGCCCGAGGCGTCGGCGGTGCGGGCGATGCCGAAGTCGCAGATTTTGACCCGGCCGTCGGTGAGGAGGAAGAGGTTCCCGGGCTTCAGGTCCCGGTGCACGACCTGCTGGGCGTGCGCGGCGGACAGGGCGTCCGCCGTCTGGAGGGCCAGATCGAGCGCGTGGGCCAGGGGCAGGCCGCCGGCGGGCGCGTCGGCCAGGTGGTCGGAGAGGTCCCGCCCGTTGAGCAGCTCCATGACGATGAAGAGCCGGTCGTCGTGGTGGCCGATGTCGTGCACGACGGTGATGCCGGGGTGCTGGAGCCGGGCCCCGATGGCCGCCTCGCGGCGGAAGCGGGCGAGCAGCTCGTCCGAGGCGTCGAACTTCAGCAGCACCTTCACCGCCACGGCCCGGCCGAGCTCGGTGTCGTGGGCCCGCCACACCTCGCCCATGCCGCCGTGCCCGAGCTCCCCGTCCAGCCGGTACCGCCCGGCCAGCTGCTCCCCCGGCTGCATTTCCGCCCCCTGGCCGCCCCTGTCAACTCCTGCGCGTGCAAGGGGTCATTGTGCCGTAAGGAACCCCGCCCAGGCGGACGGACCGAAGGTGAGGTGGGGGAGGGCGGTGTCCTTGGAGTCGCGGACGTGGATCAGGGTGGGGGTGTGCGCTCGGGCCACCTCGACGCAGTCATTGACGTCCCCGCTGTCGCTGTAGCTGCTTTTGAACCACTCCAGCTCTGCCTTGTGGATCATGTCTCTCCCAGCACTTGCTCGATGAATGCGACGGACTCCCGAGGCGTGAGAGCCTGCGATCGGATCATGGCATGGCGGTGCTCCAGGATTCGGAGCTGCCTCGGCTCGGAGACGGGGCGGCCGCGGAACGCCCCCTCCGAGCGCCCTACGGCAGTGCCGTCCGGGAACTTCAGGATCTGGATCAGCCCGCCCATTCCGGCGTGCTCTTCGATGTCGGTGGGCATGATCTGGATCGTCACGTGCCTCAACTCCGCGAGTTTCAACAGGTGCTCGAGCTGAGCTCGCATCACCATTGTCCCCCCGATCCGGCGGCGCAGGGTCACCTCTTCCTGGACGAAGCAGAGGGCGGGTGCCGGAGTACGCTCGAAGATCGACCGGCGTGCCGTCCTGGCGGCCATGCCGCGCTCCACCACCTCCTTCGTCTGCGGCGGCTGCCACATTTCGAAGAGGGCCCTGGCGTAGTCGTCCGTCTGCAACAGGCCGTGGATGTTGTGGCTGCCGTAGGCGGACAGCTCGACCGCCTGGCCTTCCATCTTGACCAGGCTCCTGACTTTCGTCGGATACCGGATCTGCTCCGTGTCCGCCTTCATGGCGGAGACCTTTCCGGCCGCGCCCAGTACCTTGTCTGCCTTGTCCAGGTACTCCGGGCGGGGGATCCGCTTCCCTCCCTCGATCTTGCGGACCATGTCCTCGCCGTATCCGACCTTCGCTCCGAAGTCGGCTGCCCGCATGCCCGCTTCCTCCCGCCACGCCCTCAGCTGACGGCCGAGCGCGGCCAGCACCGCCACTCCCTGTGTGTCTTCCGGGTCGACGTTCCAGCTCGCGTCTTCCGCACCGTCACCGTCCACAGCCATGTGTGCCCCACCTCCGACGGACCGAAATTCCTCAACGCCCCCTGCCCACACGGCTTCCAGGACAGCCCGGACAGCGCCGGACAAGCGCCGGACAAACCCCGGACGCACCGGCGGCAACGCTTCTCACGGTAGCCACGCCGCCCCACGCTGGGTGACGTGACGATTCAAATCTGGTGCTCTGCACATCAGTTCGGCGCCCAGCTGCCCGCCACGCCCCGTGGCGCCCGGCAGGCGCGGCAGCTCGCCGTCGAGAAGCTGCTCGCGTGGGGGATGCCCACGGACGGGCCCGCGCTGATCGTGGCCGAGCTGGCGGCCAATGCCGTGACCCACGGGCGGGTGCCCGGGCGGGACTTCCTGGTGGTGCTCAGCCTGGCGGGCGGGGCGCTGCGGATCGAGGTGGTGGACACCTGCCGGGACCGGATCCCGCTCCTGCGGGACGCGGGCGCGAGCGACGAGGGCGGCAGGGGGCTGGCGGTGGTGGAGGCGTTGGCCGACCGGTGGGGGGTGGAGCAGGGGCCGCCGCCGCGCAAGGCGGTGTGGGCGGAGGTGGACCTGCCTACAGGCGGGACGCCAGCAGGATCGTGACCGGGACCGGGGCCACCGCGATCCAGCCCGTCCAGCGTCCGGCGGCGATCAGGGCCGGGCGTCGGCGGAGCAGCCGGCCGGCGAGGGCGAGCGCCGGGGTGGCCGTCCAGGAGGCGAGTCAGAACACCTTCAGCACGGCCACCGCCTCGGGGTGGGCCTGCTCGGCCATCCCGCCCAGGGCCCCGAAGAGGAAGGCCACCGGGACCAGGGCCAATGCCAGTGCCGTGGCCCAGGCCAGGGCCGTGTCGTTGCTCTCGCGCATGGGTCCAGCCAAGCCGCCGCGCGGGCCTCCCGCCTGCGCCGCCGTACTCAGGATCCGCCGGTCCGCGTACTCATCCGGGACGTGGGCCGCCCGGATCCGGTGACCCTCGACGTCCTTTAAGTACCGGGGTAAAACCACCCCACCCACCCCCCGGCCCCCGCTCTCACTCGGGCGGGTGAACAATGCCAACTCGACTGGTTTTCCGGGTGGTTGCCGGGCATATGCTCGCCGCGACAACTTGCAGACATGAGACGGCCCCCGCCGGGACTGGCATCCCGGGCGAGGGCCTGACCAACGAGGAAGACGCAACTTCCCAATGGCTTTCCAGAACCCTAGCGCGCCCACGCGCGCGGCGTCCCGTGTTCGAGGCGGGACCATCCCATCAGGTGTCATCCACGTCAACGTGCCGCACACCGGCCACTACGTGGTGATCGGCAACCACCTCGCCCAGCACCAGGCCCTCTCCCTGGTGGCCATCGGGCTCGCGGTGCACATCCAGTCGCTGGCCGCCGGGGCCAGGATCGGCATCAAGGAGCTCGCCGCCCGCTTCCCCGAGGGGGAGATCCGGATCGCCGCCGCGCTGCGGGAGCTGGAGGCGGCCGGGTACCTGGAGCGGAGCCGCGTACGGACCTCCGAGGGCAGGCTCGCGACCCGGACGGTGTCCTACAACCGCCCGCGCGGCAGCGTCCCGCCGGAGGACGACCCGCCGCCGCCCCCGCCGGCCGACCGGACCCCCGTACCGGAGCCGGAGGCAGCGGCACCGGCACCCCGCCAGGACGCCGTCGACCTGCTCGCCCGGCTGCGCGGGGACGACCCCCGGCTGCTGCTCGCCGAGCGGGACGTACGGCGGCTCGCGCCCGGGGTGGCCGCCTGGCTGGACCGGGGGGCCGAGCCGGAGGCCGTACGGCACGCGCTGGCCGGGGACCTGCCGCCCGACATGCGCAGTCCGGCGGCGCTGATCGGGTACCGGCTGCGCGAGGGGATCCCGCCGCGGATGCCGGCCGCGCCACCGCCGCACGCCGGGACGGCCGTCCGGCGGCCCGACCCGATGCAGAACTGCGACGGCTGCGAACGCGCCTTCCGGGCCCCCGCCCCGGGCCGCTGCCGCGACTGCCCGCCCGAGGACCCGCTCGCCGCCTAGGCCGCGGCACGCCGTAAAACCAGTGGAGTTGCGGCGTCGGGTGCCGTTACCGTCCTGCCGAACACGTCGTCGAGGCAAGGGCGTTCCGTTGTACACCGTGTGAGACCCCCCGAGTGCTGATTCGTCGCGCGTCGCGCCTGTGCGCCGCGCTCCTTTCTGCTGCGGTCTTCTCACCGGAACTGGTGTACTTCTGTGCTCAATACCTGGGTGGTCGCTCCCACCTGCCTTCCTGCCGTCCTCCGCCGATGCCACGCGTGCGCGTCCGAGCGCTTCCGGGCGAACGGCAAGTTCCGCGTCAACGCCAACCACAAGCTCCTCGACGCCTGGCTCCTCGTGCTCTGCACCCGTTGTGGGGACACGGCGAAGCTCACGGTCCTGGAGCGGGCCCACGTGCGGTCCGTACGGCCCGAACTGCTGGACCGCATGCACGACAACGACCCGGGCCTGGCGGCCGAGCTGCTCCAGGACCCGGTCCTGCGGCGCCGCAACCGCATCGCCCTCGACTGGGACGGCGCCTGGCGCCTCGACACCGGGGGATCGGACCACCTGGACCGGGAGGTCATCGACGTGTCGGTGCGCTTCGCGGCGCGGATCCCGGTCCGGCCGGTGCGGCTGATCTCCGAGGGGTGCGGTCTGCCGCGGGCCGAGGTCGAGCGGCTGATCGCGGACGGGAAGCTCGTCTCGGCGGCCCGGCTGGGCGGGAAGCTCTCCGGGGACTTCGGCTTCTTGCTCAAGCGCTGATCCCCCCGGGAAACGGCTATGGCGAGGAGCTCATGAGCTCCTCGCCATGATCAAGTTATAGCCCGACGGGGGTCTTGCCGCAAGGCCCCCGTCATGCTCCAGAATTCCCGCTCGTAGCCATGACCTGGGGAAACGGGGAGCAGTTGAAGAAGAGCGACGCCATCGACGTGGTCATCGCGGGCGGCGGGCCCACCGGCCTGATGCTGGCCGCCGAGCTGCGGCTCGCCGGGGTGCGGACGGTCGTGCTGGAACGGCTCACCGAGCCCGCCGGGCAGTCCCGCGGACGCGGGATGCAGGTGCGCAGCGTCGAGATGCTGGACCAGCGGGGGCTGCTGGACCGGTTCCTCGCGGTCGGGGAGCCGTACCGGACCGCCGACTTCGGCGGGCTGGTCAAGCTGCGTCCGGAGCTGATGGACACCGCGCACCCGTACGGCCTCGCCACCCCGCAGACCGTCACCGAACGGCTGCTGACCGAGCGGGCCGTGGAGCTGGGTGCCGAGATCCGGCGCGGCTGCGAGGTCGTCGGGCTGGAGCAGGACGCGGACGGGGTGGACGTCGGACTGTCCGACGGGACGCGGCTGCGGGCGCGCTACCTCGTCGGCTGCGACGGGGGCCGCAGCACGGTGCGCAGGCTGCTCGGCGTCGGCTTCCCGGGGGAGCCCGCCAGGACGGAAACGCTGCTGGGGGACGTGGAGTTCGCCGAGGCCGCCGAGACGGTGGCGGCCGTGACGGCGGAGGTGCGCAAGGTCCACGTCCGGTTCGGCACCGTCCCGATGGGGGAGGGCGTGTACCGGGTCATCGTGCCCGCCGACGGGGTGGCGGAGGACCGTACGGCCGGGACGACCCTCGACGAGGTCAAGGAGCAGCTGCGGGCGTACGCGGGCACCGACTTCGGGGTGCACTCGCCGCGCTGGCTGTCCCGGGTCGGCGACGCCACCCGGCAGGCCGAGCGCTACCGGGTCGGGCGGGTGCTGCTGGCCGGCGACGCGGCGCACGTCCACCCGCCGACGGGCGGCCAGGGCCTCAGCCTGGGCGTCCAGGACGCGTTCAACCTCGGCTGGAAGCTCGCCGCCGAGGTGGGCGGCCGGGCCCCGGCCGGGCTGCTCGACACGTACGAGGCCGAACGGCACCCGGTGGGCGCGGCCGTCATCGCCAACACCCGGGCGCAGACGGCGCTGCTGGAGAACACGGCCGGGGCGGTGGCCCTGCGGGAGCTGTTCTCGAAGCTGCTCGACTTCGAGGAGGTCAACCGGTACGTGACCGAGCTGACCTCGGCCGTCGGCGTCCGCTACGACCTCGGCGGCGGCCACGAGCTGGTGGGCCGCCGGATGCGGGACGTCACGCTGGGGACGGGGCGGCGGCTGTACGAGCTGATGCACGCCGGCCGGGGCCTGCTCCTCGACCGGACGGGCGCCCTGTCGGCGGCGGGCTGGGAGGACCGGGTCGACCACGTCACCGACCCGGGCGCGGAGCCGGGTGCCCCCTCCGTGCTGCTGCGCCCGGACGGCTACGTGGCCTGGGCGGGCGGGGACCCGACCGAGCTCCCCGCCCACCTGGCCCGCTGGTTCGGCGGCCCCGTCAGCTGACTCCGTCGTACGCCAGGGAGCGCCACATCCCCTGCGCCCAGGCCAGGGCGTCGGGCTCCTCGTGGGTGCAGAAGATCCCGGCGCCGCTGCCGGAGGGGTGCAGGGTGAACCCGTAGAACTCGTGGCGCGGGCGGCCGCTGTCCTGGGGGGTCAGCCAGAACGCGTACCGCACGCCGCCGTCGGGGAGTTCCTCGCGCAGCCGCTGGGCGGGGCGGGTGTCGGGGGCGCCCGACAGCAGGGCGGTGAGGAAGTCCGACGGGGCGCGGCCGGGGACGTCGTCGCGCTTCAGGCTGACGGCCGCAGTGCGGTCCGGGGCGGTGAAGCGGTCGTATCCGTCGGCGAAACCCGCCGTGAGGCCGGCGTTCCGCACCACCCGCCAGCCGTCGCCGAGGTCGGTGCGCACGTCCACGGGGAGCGGGTGCGGGAAGCGGCTGAGGACCTCGTCGCGGTCCCAGACCTCCGTGACCACGCGGGCGGCCACGGGGTGGCGTACGGCGGTGACGACGGGCAGTTCGTCCGGGTCGGCGACGCGGGTGGCGACCTCGGCGCCGAGCAGGTCGTCGCCCCAGGGCCGGATGTGGTTGGCGAACGTGCCCGTGAAGGAGAAGTCCGCGTAGCCGGGCTCTTCCCACAGCTCGTGGGCCCGCCGCAGGGTGGCGTCGTCCACCTGCACCCAGGCGCCGAGGGCGAGCTCGGTGTCCTGACTCAGCCGGACGGGCAGCAGGCAGCGGATGAAGGAGCCGACCCCGTCCGCGCGGAGCAGGGCGCGCACGCCGAGCCGGTGGAGGGCCTCCCCGGGCAGGCCGACGGCGGCGTCGGGCAGGTTGAAGCCGAAGTCGATGCGGCGCTCGTCGTGGAGCGCGTCGCCGCAGCAGGAGCAGGTGGGGAGGTGCGTCGTCACCCGGGCACCCTACGGGGGGGGCCGGTCGCGGGCCGGGGAGCGGCCCGGTTCGGTGTGGAGTAGCCCCGGGTGCGGGGGTCCGGTGCGGGGCCGAGCCTGGGGGCATGGGTACGGGTACGCGCAGGGTGGTGGTGCAGGCGCCGGACGCGCGCGGTCTGCGCGCGGTCACCGTCGACGGTGAGCCGGCCGGCAGCGCCTGGTCCCCGGCCGATCTGCGCAGGCAGCTGTGCCGCGCCGGGCTGCCGGCGGACACGGACCTGTCGGACCGTTCCCGGGTGAGCTGGCGCGGGGCGGACGCCGCCACCTGGCCGGACCGCGCGGGCCGTCGGCACGCCGTCATGGCCGGGCTGGCGGCCGGGCTGCTGGTGTCGGCGCTCCTCCTCGCCCGGGTGGGGATGGTGGACGCGCTGGGCGCCCTGACCTTCTCGGCGCGGCTGGCCGGGATGCTGTTCGTGCTCGCCGGGGCGGTGCAGGTCGTCGCGGTGGCCGCGGTCCTCGACTTCTGGGGGAAGCGGACGGTTCCGTACGCGGGCGCGGCGGTGCTGGTGGGCGTACTCGTCACGGTGGGGACCGAGGCGCTGCTGCTGGGGGTGTGGTTCCAGGAGCGGGAGTGGACGCCGTACCTGCCGGTGTTCCTCGCGCTGGCGGTGTGGGCGGTGTGGGCGTCGTGGACGGTGTGGCGGGAGCGGGCGTGGCAGGGGATCCCGCATCCGAAGAGCTTCACGGCCGGTGTGGTGGCGACGGCGGTGCTGGCGTCCGCGAACTTCGCCTACTCGGCGGTGTACCAGCCGAGCGCCGCGCTCTTCCACTTCAAGGTGGAGGCGAAGTTCGGGACGCCGAGGAAGGATGCGGAACGCCCCGTCGCCTACCTCCCGGTGAAGCTCCGCGTCACGAACGACGGGGCGGTTTCCGCGTACGTCGTCAACAGCATCTTCTGGGTGTGGGGGCGGGAGGCCCTCTTCGACGCGGCGAAGACGAGGCTGGACCAGGACCTGTGGCGGGTGGAACTGGAGTCGGGGGGAGACACGGAGCTCCACGTGCGGCCCACCGGGTACACGCTCGTCGACACCGGACCGGTCGTGCAGGGGGAGGGCGCCTGGATCGCGCCGGGGACGGACTTCACCTCGGAGCGGGTGGTCCAGGTGCCCACGGACAAGACGTACGACATCGTCATGACCCGCATGTCCATCACCTTCATGCGGGGTGACCGGGGGGTGATCGACAGCGGCTACTACCTCCCGATCCTGTCGTGGAAGGAGAAGCCGGGCAGGTACTTCGACTGCCGTGAGCCGTGCAGCGACCACGTCATCCACTACGGCCGGGTGCGGCACAACAACAACATCGTCAACGTGACGCGCAGGCCCCGCTACCTCACGTCGATCCGGTGGGTGACCGGGACGGAGAGCGGATCGACCTCTCTGATCGCCCCGCTGGACTCCGGGGGACGTCTGTCGAAGGACTACGAGAGCGCCGACCGGTACGGGGTCACGCAGTACGACTCCGGCCTGACGATGCTCCCTTACGCCGAACTCGTGGCGGCCCGTCCGTAGGCGGGCCGCCGGCTCTGCGTTTGTCACGGTCCTGACACAAGGGCGAGTTGAATGTGTTCAAAACCGGGGGGTGCGGGCCTACGCTGGCGGCTCCGCAACAGGGGAGGGACCCGATGTCCGAGAACGCAGACGGCGCCGCCGAGCAGGCGAGAGCGGGCGACCCCGCGCAGGGCCTGCCGGGCGGCGGGGCTCCGGTTCCGCCGGGCGGCGCGGGGGCGGGGGCGGCGCCCGCCGGCCCGGCTCCGGCTGCGGCCGCGGGGCCGGCTCCGCAGCCCGCGCACGATCCGTGGGCCGTCCGGGCGCCGGGGGCCGGTCCGGCTCCGGGTACGGGGCCGGCTCCGGGTACGGGTCCGGGTCCGGCTCCGGGTACGGGTCCGGTTCCCGGGGCGCAGCCCGGCCAGGCGGCGCCGCCGCCCGGCCAGGGGCCCGTTCCGCCGCCCGGTCCGCCGCCCGTCGCGCCCGGGCTGCCCAGGCACGATCCGGCCGCCTGGCACCTCTGGCAGATGCAGCAGTTCCAGCTGCGCCAGGAGGCGGCCCGCAAGGAGGCCGCCGCGCGGGCCGCGAACTCGATGTGGCGCCGGATACGGCCCGCCGAGGCCGCGCCGGTCCACACCGTCACCCTCGTCGCGGTGCTCGCGGCCGGACTCGCCACCGCCGTCGCCCTCGGGGACGGCATGGGCCCCGGACTGCTGCTCGCGGTACTGCCCGCCGTGGTGGCCGCGTACGCCGCCGCCCGCGCGGCCGGGCGCAAGGCCCGCCCCTGGAGCCTGCTCTGGGCGGCCGGCTGCCTGGCCCTGCTCGCGGTCCCGGCGCTGCGGGACTCCGCCTGGCCCTCCACGCTGGCCATCCTGGCCGCCGTGCTGCTCGCCGCCCTGGCCCTGCACGGCACCAGCCGCTGGCCTGGCGTACTGCTCGCCCCGCTCGGCTTCCTCGACAGCGCGGTCAGCGGCGTCGGCTGGGCCTGGGCGGGCGTACGGGCGCGCGGTGGCGGTGCGGGCCGCGAGCGCTGGGCGTCCGTGGTCAAGGCGACGCTGGTGGCGGTGGTCCTGCTGTTCGTCTTCGGGGCCCTGTTCGCCTCCGCCGACGCGGCCTTCGCGGACCTGCTCGGCGACCTGCTGCCCGACGTCTCCGTCGGAGAGGGGCCGTTCCGGTTCCTGCTCTTCCTGCTCGGCGCGGTCCTGGCGCTCGCCGCCGCCCGCACGGCCGCGGCCCCGCACCGCTGGGACCAGGTCGAGTCCAAGCAGTGGAAGGCGCGTTCCCGGGTGGAGTGGAGCCTGCCCCTGATCGTCCTGAACCTGCTGTTCGCCGGGTTCAACGCGGTCCAGCTGGCCGTGCTGTTCGGCGGCTACGACAAGGTCCTGGAGAGCACCGGCCTCACGTACGCCGAATACGCGCGCCAGGGCTTCTGGCAGCTCCTGTGGGCCACCCTCTTCGTCCTCGCGGTCATCGCCTTCGCGCTGCGCTGGGCGCCGCGCGGCGGGACCGGGGACCGGCGCCTGGTCCGCTCGGTCCTGGGGACGCTGTGCCTGCTGACCCTGGTGGTCGTCGCCTCGGCGGTGCGCCGCATGGACCTGTACGTGGACGCGTACGGCCTGACGCGGCTGCGCCTGTCGGTCGTCACCATGGAACTGTGGCTGGGCCTGGTCATCGTGCTGCTGATGGCGGCTGGGATCGCGGGCGGCCGCTGGCTGGCCCGTGCGGTGGTCGGCAGCGCGGCGGCGGCGGTGCTGGCCTTCGGGCTGGCCTCGCCGGACGGGATCATCGCCGAGTACAACGTGAACCGCTACGAGCAGGACGACAAGCTGGACCTCGCCTACCTCCGCGACCTGTCGTCGGATGCCGCCCCCTACCTGGACCGCCTGCCCGAACCCCGGCGCTCCTGCGCCCTGATGGAGATCGAAGCCACCCTGCGCGACGCGGCGGACGCCCCCTGGTACGCGACGAGCCTGGGCGAACACCGCGCCCGGCAGATCCTGCGGGAGCGCCCGGTGACGGCGACGGTCGCGGAATGCAGCCGGCTGGGCGCGTTCGCGAGCCGGGAGGAGTAGCGGAACGGGCGGGGGCCGAGGACACAACTGTGTCGACTCCGGGACGAAGCGGTCGTGGGCATGCCATCATGACGGCCCGCCAGCCCGCTTCGCCCCAGGAGTAACCCCACCGTGCGGATATCCCGGCACCTCGCTCCCCTCGCCGTCCTCTGCGTCCTCGCCCTCACCGGCTGCGGCGCCGGCACCCAGACCGACCCGAAGGCCAACGCGGCGACGACGTCGTCCCCTTCACCCTCCCCCACCCCCACCGCCACCACCTCCCCTTCCCCGACGCCCACTCCGCCGCCCGCACCCCGGTCCATGCCCGACCTGGCGGGCCGCACCGCGCAGGCGTCGCGGGAGGCGCTCGGGGCCCTGTCCGTGTCGGCCACCCGCATCACCATCACGGCCCTGCACACGGACGTCGTCCTGCCGGACGCCCACGACACCTGGTACGTGTGCACCACCACCCCCAAGGCGGGCGACCCCCTCCCGGCCACGGCCGACGTCACCCTCAACCTGGCGGCCAAGCAGGCGGACTGCTCGGTGAGCCACCACGGCTACCTGGACCAGAAGAACGACCCGGCCTACACCCCGCCCCCGGCCCCGGCCGCGACGAAGACCAAGCCCGCAACGACCGGCGGCGGCAGCACCGGTGGCGGTGGTGGCGGCATGACCACCTGCCCCGACGGCAAGAGCGGCTACGCCTGCACCTCCAACGGCCACCCGGTGGTGGACGGCCAGTTCTGCCCGAACGCCGACCGCGGCCGCACGGCCCGCGCCACGAACGGCACCACGGTCACCTGCTCCTACGACCCGAGCATCAAGCCGTACCGCTGGCAGTAGGGGTCTCGGGCCAGCCCCTGGCGAGCGCCCTGGCGGCGGCGTCGCGGACATCGGGGGCCTGGTCCTCCATCAGTCGCAGGACGATGTCCCGCGCCGCCGGATCGCCGGGGTGGCCCCATGCGAGGGCGTTCGCGACCCGGCGGCGGACGCCCTCGTCCGGGTCGGCGGCCAGCAGGATGACGATGTCCAGGGCGTCCCGCCCGCCGCCCCGGCGATGCCCCAGAGCGAGGGCAACGTTCTCGCGGACTTCGGTGTGCCGGTCTGTGGCCAGCCCTCGTAGCGCTTTCCTGGCCAGGGGATTCCCCAGCCATCCCCGTGCGACCCCGAAGACCGTCCTCGCCCGGACGTCTCCTTCCGCGTCGCAGGCCAGCCGCAGCACGGCCTCCAGAGCGGCGGGTTCCCCCGCCCAGCCGATGGACAGTGCGCCGGCCACGCCCGAGCGGACGGCCGGGTCCACGTCGTTCGACAGCGCGAGCACTGCCCTGAAGACCATGGGGTCGGCCTTCCACCCGCGGGCCAGGGCCCAGGCCGCGTGCGAGCGACCCGGTGCCTGCTCATCATGGGCGAGCCGCAGAAAGGCCTTCCGGACATCGAGGTCACCGGGCCAGCCCTCCGCGAGGGTCCGCGCGGCCGGCCAACGGACCTCCTCGTCCGGGTCACCGAGTAGCCCGATGACGGTGTCGCGGGCCTGCTCGTCGCCCCTCCATCCTTCGGCGAGAGCGGTGACGACCTCCTTGCGGACAGAGGCCAGTCCATCGCCGGACAGCCCTACCAGGGCTTCCCGGGCCACGTAATCGCCGGGCCAGCCCTTTGCGAGTGCCGTGGTCATGTACTGGCGGACGACCGCCGAATCGTCGGAAGCCAGGTGTACTACGGCCTTCAGTGCCTCGGGGTCACCAGCCCAGCCGTTGGCCAGTCCGGCGGCCACCCGGGTGCGGATCTCCGCGCTCTCATCGTTCGTGAGTCTCAGGAGGGCTTCCCGGGCCATCGGGTCACCGGGCCATCCTGCCGCGACTTCGTCCACAGCGCTTCTTCGGATGCGGGGATCGGGGTCGCCGGTCAGTCGCATGATGGTGCCCCGGGCGTTCTGGTCGCCGCGCCACCCTTCCTGGAGGGCAAGGAGGACAGCGAAGCGGACGCCGTCGTGCGGGTCGTGGGCCAGCCTTTGCAAGGCTTCCAGGGCTGCGCGGTCCCCCGGCCAGAGCTGGGGCAACTGGTTGATGGCGCTGCTGCGCACCTGCGCGTCGGGGTCGTGGGCCAGGCGGATGACCGCCTGCCGGGCGGCGTCACTGTGGCCCCAGTGGGACACGAGCTCCCACAGGGCACTGCGACGGGCACTGGGGTCGGCCAAGCGGGTCGAGGCCAGGAGGACCGCGAGTTCAGCGTCCGGGTCGAGGAAGTCCTCCGTGCCGGAGAGGGCCTGGCGCAGCTCCCGACTCTTCTCCTCCTCGCGGGTGTTGACCTCGTGCGCCTTCGTCAGGGCGGCGGCGATGTCCTCAAGGGCGTGTTGCGCGAACAGGTCGGACGGGGGCACCGGGCGGAGAGAGTCGCCGGGGTCCGGTTGGGGGACGGTGAGTTCCGAGACGTCGGGGTGCTGGGCGAGGCGTTGGAGGTCGGCGCGGGCGCGGGACCAGAGCTGTTCCAGGGTGATCCTGCGGGCGAGGACGCGGTCCGCCTCCTGCTGCGCCGTCGACTGGTAGCCCTCCGCCCGGCGGGTCTCGTCGTGGACCCGGGTGAGTTCGTGCGCGTCTGTGGTCCGTAGGGCGCGGAGATCGTTCCCGGCGATGATCTCGCGCAGCGCGCCGGTGATCTGGAACAGCGTCAGGAGCAGCAACTCCGCGTCGCGCAGGGCGTAGCGCAGGCGGATCTCGGTGCCGGCGGCCGAGGCCAGGTCGCGTTCGGCACGCGCCAGGTCCCGTTGGGCGAGGGCCAGGTCCCGCTGGTGGCGGAGGTCGGCGGTGTCGTCCTGCGGCGGGGCCGCTGTCGCGCGGAGCAGGGAGCGGGCCTCGTCACAGCGGCGCTCGTGCTCCTGTGGGGTGAGACCGGCGGCCTTGTTGGTGATGCGCAGGAACTGGATGGTGAAGGGGACCGGAGGCCTGGGCTTCGTCTGGGCGCTGTAGAGGCGGTCGATGTGGGACTTCGAGTACGCCATCTCGCCGATGCGGCGGCCAGGGTTCCGCAGGGCCGCTTCGGCGAAGGCCTGCTCGATCTCGCGCGGGCCCATGCCGGCCTCTGCGGCCTGGGCCCGCAGGAAGGCCCCGTACCGCTGCCAGGCCTCGGTGTCGGACCGCATGTTCCTCCTGCGCTGGTCGTCCCTGGAGCGGATCGGTTCGTCCCCGGTGGTCTGGGGACGTCCAGGTCAGTGGCTCCGGCCGTCCCTGGGCGTCCCTGACCGGGTGGGGACCGGGTGCGGACGGGCGATGGTCTCCTCGGGTCCCGGTTCCGGGGCCGTCGGGTGAAGGAGGGGCGTATGTCCGCTGTGCAGGAGCTGTTGCTCGCCGCCGTGCCGGAGGCGGTCGGTGGGGTGGTGGCCGCCGTTGTCGTCGGGGTGGGCGCCTGGGTGTGGCGGCGGGTGGCCGGGAAGGGTCAGGCGCGGGAGTAGGAGCCGATGCCGACCAGGCAGTAGACGTACTGGTTGATGACGCTTCCGTTGAGGGTGTACTGGTACGAGAAGCCGTACTCGGTACGGGGGTTCGCGTCGCAGCGGCTCATGTCGCTGGTGCCGGGGAAGCGCTGGATGACCCGGTAGTGGGCGTCGGTGGCCGAGCAGGAGACCTCCTTGACGCCGTACACCGTCTGCGCGGTGGTGGAGTCCGGGAGCTGGCCGTTGAGGCAGGTGCCCGTCTGGAAGGGGCTGGGGGCCGCCTCGGTGGTCGGGGCGGGGGCCGGGGCCGCGTCGTACGTGGGCGGGGTGTAGGTGGGTGGGGTGTACGTCGGCGGGGTGTACGGGGTGTACGGGGTGTACGTCGGTGAGGCCGTGGGGGAGGAGGACGCCGTGGTGGTGGAGTCGTCGTCGGAGTTGGCCACGACGAGGCTGATGACCACCGCCGCCACCGCTAACGCCACCAGGCAGCCGAGCGCCCCGCTCTTGCCCGACGGGGCCGGCGGGGCCGGAGTCGGGGGCGGGGTCGGCGGCCCGGACACGCGTATGCGGAGCAGGACTTCAGTGTCGCCCACCCGGGCCCGGACGAGGTCGCCGTTGCGGGCCGGGGGTATGCGCAGGCGCTGGGTGCCGGTCGGCAGGTTGAGGGGGATGACCACGCCCGCGGAGGCCTGGGCGGGGGTGAGCGTCAGCTCGATTTCCTGGGACGGCGACACCGGCTGCTCCTAGGGGTGGGGACGGACCCACGGGGGGATTCTGCCCGGTGCGGGCCCGCTGACGCAGGGGTTCCGGGCATGAGGGGCGGGCGTGTGGGTGCCGTCGACGGGGTGTGGAGCCGGCGGGGAGATGGTGTACGAGGGGTGGTCCCGGGCGCGGGGGCGTGCGTAGATTACCGGCGGTAACAGTGGGCTGCCGAGGGGAACGCCGTGGACGTGGGCAGGGGTGCGGGCGTGGGTGCGGGCGAGGGCGCGGGTGGGCCGGAGCCCGTCGAGCCCGTCAAGACGACGGTCGGCGGGGTGGTGCGCGAGGTGTCCGTGCCGCCGCTCGTGCCGCCGGCCACCAGCGGATCCCTCGGGGACATACCGTTCCGGAACGCCCGCGAGGCCCCCCGGGAGGCCGTGCTCGCCCGCAAGGGGCCCGACGGCGCCTGGCGCGACGTCACCGCCGCCGAGTTCGCGCGCGAGGTGCTCGCCGTCGCCAAGGGGCTGATCGCCGAGGGGCTCGCGGAGGGCGACCGGCTGGCCATCATGGCCCGGACCACCTACGAGTGGACCCTGCTCGACTTCGCCGGATGGGCCGCGGGCCTGGTGACCGTGCCCATCTACCCGACCTCCTCCGCCCTCCAGGCCCGCTGGATCATCCACGACTCCGGGGCCGTGGCCTGCGCCGTCGAGGACACCGTCCAGGCCCGGCTGATCAGCGCCGAACGCGCCAACCTCCCCGGCCTCGCGCACCTGTGGGAGTTCGACACGGGCGCGCTCGCCCGGCTCGTCAAGGCCGGGGAACACCTGCCCGACGCGATCGTCCACGCGCGCCGGGCCGCCCGTACGCCCGAATCCGTCGCCACCCTCGTCTACACCTCCGGCACCACCGGCACGCCCAAGGGCTGCGTGCTCACCCACGGCAACTTCCACGCCGAGGTGGACAACGCCGTGGAGCTGCTGCACCCGGTGTTCAGGTCGGTCAGCAAGGACCCCGCCTCCACCCTGCTGTTCCTGCCGCTCTCGCACGTCTTCGGCCGGATGGTCGCCGTCGGCTGCCTGCGCGCCCGGGTCAAGCTGGGGCACGCGCCGAGCATCGCCACTGAGGAACTGCTCGCCGACCTCGCCGGCTTCCGGCCGACCTTCCTGCTCGCCATCCCCTACGTCCTGGAGAAGGTCTACAACACCGCCCGCGCCACCGCCGAGAAGATGGGCCGGGCCTCCTCCTTCGACCGGGCCGCGCGGATCGCCCGGCGGTACGGGGAGGTGGTGGAGGGGAAACGGCCCGGTATGGGGCTGCGGGCCGCCCGCGCCCTGTACGACCCGCTCGTCTACCGCCGCATCCGGGCCGCCCTCGGGGGCCGCGTCCGCTACGTCCTCAGCGGCGGCTCCCCCCTCGGACGGCGCCTCGCCGCCTTCTACACCGGCGCGGGCATCGACGTCTTCGAGGGCTACGGGCTGACGGAGACCACCGCGGCCTCGACCGTCACCCCGCCCCTGCGCCCCCGGCTCGGCACCGTCGGCTGGCCGCTGCCGGGGACGGCCGTGCGCATCGCCGACGACGGGGAGGTGCTGCTGCGCGGCCGGCACGTCTTCGCCGGGTACTGGAACACCTCCGCCCACCCGCCGGGGGAGTGGCTGGCCACCGGCGACATCGGCGAGCTCGACGCCGACGGCTACCTGACCATCACCGGCCGCAAGAAGGACCTGATCATCACCTCCGGCGGCAAGAACGTCGCCCCCGCCCCCCTGGAGGACTGGCTGCGCGCCCACCCCCTGGTCGGCCAGTGCCTGGTGATCGGCGACAACCGCCCCTACGTCGCGGCCCTCGTCACCCTGGAGCCGGACGGCCTCGCCCACTGGCGGCAGATGCACAAGAAGCAGGGCGTGCCCGTCCGCGAGCTGGTCACCGACCCGGAGCTGCTGGCCGAGCTCCAGCGGGCGGTGGACGAGGCGAACAAGCTGGTGTCGCGGGCCGAGTCCATCCGCCGCTTCACCGTCCTGCCGGGGGAGTTCAGCGAGGCCCGCGGCCACCTGACCCCCTCCCTGAAGCTGAAGCGCGCCGCCATCGCCCGGGACTACGCGAGCGAGATCGACACCCTGTACCGGGCGCCCCGCACCCCCTGACCCGGGCGGCCCGTCCCGAGGGGCGCGGGCGCCGGGCCGCGCATATGGTGAGCTGGGCCGACCGGTCCGGGGGGCGACCCGAGGAGGGCGCATGCCCCGTCGTCCCCGCCACCGCACCACCACCGCGACGGCCTGCGCGGTGGTACTGGCCGGCTCCCTCACGGCCGCCCCCGCCGCCCCCGCGGGACCGGCCCCCGAGCCGGCCGCCACGGCCACCGCCGCGCCCATACGCTGGGGGGACTGCCCCCTCGCCCGCGTGCCCGCCGCGATGCGGTGCGCGGAGGTGACCGTCCCCCTCGACTACGCGGACCCCGCCAAGGGCACCACCCGGGTGGCCGTGGCCCGCATCCCCGCCACCGCCCCCGGCCGCAGGCCCCTCGGCTCCCTGCTGCTGAACTTCGGCGGCCCCGGCGGCCCCGGGATCGCCTCCCTGGCCGCCGACCCCAAGCTCTTCGCGAAGCTCGGCGAACGCCACGACCTCGTCGCCTTCGACCCCCGCGGCGTCGGCCTCAGCACCCCCGTCTCCTGCGGCGGCTCCCAGGAGACCGGCGACGACGTGCCGGGCGACGCCGCCTCGCAGCTGGCCGCCCTCCGCGCCGTCGCGCAGCGGTGCGCCCTGCACTCCGGGCCCGTGCTCCCGTACATCGGCACCGTCAACGTCTCCCGCGACATGGACCGCATCCGCCAGGCCCTCGGCGACGACAAGCTCGACTACCTCGGCTTCTCCTACGGCACCCGGCTCGGCGCCGTCTACGCCGCCCAGTTCCCCCACCGGACCGGCCGGATGGTCCTCGACGGGGTCGACACCCTCACCGAACCCCTCACCGAACAGGCCCTCGTCTCCGCCCGCGGCCAGCAGCGGGCGCTGGAGAACTTCCTCACCTGGTGCGCCCACCGGACCGGCTGCGTCTACGGCACCAACACCCGCACCGCCCGCGAGAAGGTGGAGGCCCTCGTCGAACGGCTCGACGAACGCCCCCTGGTCGGCGACGACGGCTCCCACTTCACCGGCCAGGACGCGGTCGGGGCCATCGGCGCCGCCCTGTACTCCACCAGCCTGTGGCCCGACCTCGCCGAGGCCCTCGCCCGCGTGGAGCGCGACCGCGACCCCGTCCCGCTGATGGAACTCGGCGGCCCGCCCGACGCACCGCCCGACGACGGCCCCGCCAGGATCCCCGAGGACAACGCCGAAGCCGCCCTCACCGCCGTCAACTGCGCCGACGACCCCGACCGGAGCAACGACAAGGCCGGCCCGGATCAAGTCGAGAAGGAGATCCGCGACCTGCGGGACGAGTTCCGCCGGGCCTCCCCCGTCTTCGGGCCGGGCCAGCTGATGACCGTGCTCTCCTGCTACGGCCGCCCCGCCGGCACCGACTTCATCCGCCGCATCGACCGGCCGGGCGCACCCCGGATGCTCCTCGTCGGCACCCGCGGGGACCCGGCGACCCCGTACGAGTGGACCGAGGAGACCGCCCGCCGGCTCGGCTCGGCGGTGGTCATCGACCACAAGGGCGACGGGCACACCGGCTACGCCTCCTCCGCCTGCGTGCGCGGGTACGCCGACGACTTCCTGACCTACGGCAAGCTGCCGGGCGGCACGCGCTCCTGCCCCGCCGGGGAGTGAACCGGCGGGGCAGGGCGCCGTCAGCAGTCGGGGCGGGTGGCACGGCCCGCGAAGCGGTCCGCGAGCCAGTTCGCGACCGCCGGGGCGTGCGTGATGACCCCGCTGACGTGCTCACCCAGCACGATCGTGTCGAACTGGACGTCGGCGCCCCGCGCGCACCACTCCGAGCGCAGCTGCCGCCCCACCCCGTACGGGATCAGCTCGTCGCCGAGCGCGTGGTACTGGAGCACGGGCGCGGCCGGGGCGGTGCGGCCCAGCCGGCTCTGGTTCAGGCGGGCCTGCCAGTCGGGCCGGGCCAGCGGGTCCCGGGTGGTCAGGTCGGAGATCCGCTTGAAGGAGCCGGCGATCGCGTCGACCGCCACGCAGTTCTCCTTCATCCCCGCCACCAGCGCGCGGCCCGCCGGGTTCAGGTACGAGTCCAGGGCCAGCTCGGGGAAGGCCGCGTCCTGCCCGGCCGCCGCCATGAAGACCAGCCCGGATCCGTAGGAGCCGTTGTTGAAGGCGGCCACCTTCAGCAGGTCGGCGGGGACCCCGCCGGTCGCCGTCCCCTTCACCTTCAGCTCGGGGGCGTACGAGCCCTGCAGCTCGGCGGCCCAGCTGCTGGCCTGCCCGCCCTGGGAGTAGCCGACGATCCCGACCGGCGTGTCCGCGGACAGCCCGGTCCCGGGCAGCCGGATCGCTGCGCGGGCGGCGTCGAGCATCGCGTGGCCCGCCGAGGGGCCCACCGTGTAGGTGTGGACGCCGGGGGTGCCGAGGCCCTCGTAGTCGGTGACGACCACGGCCCAGCCGCGCTGCGTGTACTGCTGGATGAGGTTGGCCTCCATGGCGGTGCCGTTCGGGAGGTTGTTGCTCGGCGCGCAGGAGTCGCCCAGCCCCACCGTCCCGACGGCGTACGTGATCAGCGGGCGCGGGCCGGTGCGGCCGTCCTGCGGGACGATGACGGTGCCCGAGACCACGTTCGGGGCGCCGTCGGCGGTGGTCGAGCGGTAGTGCACCTTCCAGGCCCGGGTGCCGGTGGGCTGGCCGGGCAGCGGGTGGAAGGCGGAGGGGGCGCCGGCGACGACGTCGCCGGGGCGGCCCTCGGCGGCCTCCCCGGCGGCGGTGGCGGCGGGTGCGGAGGCCGAGAACACCAGCGCGGTCAGGGCGGCCGTGGCGGCCGTGGCGGTGCTGCGCAGACGCATGGGGATCTCCCGACGGGCGTGGGGGTGGGGGCAGGTGAGGCGAAGGTAGCGACCGACCGGTCGGCACGTCGCTGACCGGAAAGCTCACCTTTCCTGACCGGGCCACCCACCGCGGCCGCGCCGCGCCGCGCCGGGCCGCCGCCGCTCAGCCCCAGGTCTCGCCCGCCACCGGGCCGGGCCCAGGTGGCGGGCGGCGACGGCGGCCGGGGGCGGGGCCACCGGGTATCGGTGCGAGCCGGGGCCGCGGCCGGGTCCGCGCACTCACCGCCCCCGGGCCCCCCGCTACCCGCCCGAGGCGATCCGGTACGCCCCCGGCGTCGTCCCCGTCCAGCGGCGGAACGCGCGGTGGAAGGCGGTGTCCTCCGAGAAGCCCAGCCGGGCGGCGAGTTCCGCGATCGGCTCCCCGCCCTCGGCCAGCCCCGCGATCGCCGCGTCCCGCCGCACCTCGTCCTTGAGCTGCTGGAAGGAGGTCCCCTCCTGCCGCAGCCGGCGCCGCAGCGTCGCCGGGGACACCGCCAGCCGCGCCGCCACCTCCCCGAGTTCGGGCAGCCGCGGCGAGCCGCGCAGCCGCCGCGTCAGGGTCCGGCGCACCTGCTCGGCGACCGTGGTCCCGTACTCGGGGCGCGACAGCAGGTCGAAGGGGGCCCGGCGGAGCATCGCGTCGAGCGCGGCCTCGTCCCGCACCAGCGGCGCGGTCAGCCAGCGCGCGTCGAAGACGGCCTCCGTCCGCCCGGCCCCGAACCGCACCGGGCAGCCGAAGAGGCCGTCGTACTCGTCCCGGTGCGCCGGCGGGGGGTACGCGAACGCGGCCTGCGCCAGCGGGATCCGCCGTCCGACGAGCCAGCTGCACAGCCGGTGCCAGATCGCGAGGACGCACTCGGTCAGGAACTGCTCCTCGTCCCCGTCGAAGTCGTTGCGCACCGTGAACCGGGCCTGCCCGCCCCCGGTTTCCAGGGCCAGCTCCGGCCCGCCCGGGAACAGCCCGTAGAACGCCGCCGCCCGCTCCACCGCCGCGCCCAGGTCCCGGCAGCCCAGGCAGGCGTGGCACATCATCGCGAAGGTGCCCGGCCGGCTCGGCACGGCGGACAGCCCGAGGAACTCGTCCTGGGTGGTGCGGTACAGGGCCCGGAAGAGCCGCGCGAACTGCGCGGGCGTGATCCGCGCCCGGTCGTCGCCGAGCAGCAGCGGCGGGACCTGCGCCTCCTGGAGCAGCGGCACCAGGTCGATGCCGGCGCGCCGCGCCCCCGCCAGCAGGGCCCGCACGTGGTGCACGGTGACCGTCCGCCTCCCCATGGCTTCGAAGGTAGCCCCGATGAGCGCTGCGGTCAGCGGGGCTGACGCGTCCGGTCATGCCGGGCGGGGGCCGGGCGTGCCCACCATCGGGGGTCACCTATCCCGGGAGGGCAAGCGATGGACGGTCGTCCGAGCACGCTGGCGGTGTTCACCCAGTGGACCGAGGAGAGGTACGGGGACGCCCCGGCGCTCCGCTTCCGCACGCCGGACCGCGCCGGCTGGCAGACCCGTACGTACGCCGAACTCGGCGCGGCCGTACGCGAGACCGGGCGCACCCTGATCGGGCTGGGCGTCGGGGCCGGGGAGCGGGTGGCGGTGCTCGCGGAGACCCGGCCCGAGTGGACGTACGCCCACTTCGGGATCCTGGCGGCGGGCGCGGTCCTGGTGCCGGTGTACCCGACGGCGGGGGAGGAGGAGCTCGCCTGGGTGCTCTCCGACTCCGGGGCGGTGGCGGCCGTCTGCGAGGACGCGGCCCAGGCGGCCCGGGTGGAGGCGCTGCGGCCGAAGCTGCCGGCGCTGCGGGCGGTCGTCCGCATGGACGCGCCGCCCTGCGCCGGGGGGAGCGACGGGGCGGGCTCCCCGGACGCCGCGCCGGGCGCCGGGCCCGGGTCCCCGGACGTCCGACTGGCCGCGCGGGCCGCCGCCGTGACCCCCGGGTCCGACGCCGCGATCGTCTACACCTCGGGCACCACGGGCCCGCCCAAGGGCTGCCGGCTCACGCACGGCAACCTCGGAGCCGTCCAGGACGCCACCCTCCCCCTGGTCCAGGGCGGGCCCGGCGACTCCACGTACCTCTACCTGCCGCTGGCGCACCTGCTGGCGCAGCTGATCCAGTTCACCACCCTGCTGGAGGGCGGCGAGCTGTGCTACTTCGGGGGCCGCATCGAGGACGTGGTGGCCGAGCTGGCGGAGGCCCGGCCGACCCATCTGCCGTCGGTGCCGCGGCTGTTCGAGAAGGTCCACGCGGTGGTGCGGGGCCTGGCGGAGACGCGGGAGGGCGGCCGGCAGCGCTTCGAGGAGGCGGTCCGGCTGGGGGTGCTCGCCGCCGACGGGGCCCTGCCGCCCGAGCTGCGCCCGGCGTGGGACGCGGCACAGGAGTCCCTCTACGGCCCGGTCCGGGCCGCCTTCGGGGGCCGGCTCCGGTGGGCCCTGACCGGCGGCGCCCCGATCGACCCCGCCACCCTCGACTTCCTGCGCGCCTGCGGGATCCGGGTGTTCGAGGGCTACGGGATGACCGAGTCGGCCGGGGTGATCAGCCTCAACCACCCGGGCGCCGTCCGGTACGGCACGGTGGGCCGGCCGGTGGCGGGCTGCGAGGTGCGGATCGCCCCGGACGGGGAGGTGCTCGCCCGGGGCCCGATGGTCTTCCCGGGCTACCACGCGGATCCGGGCGCGACCGCCGGCGTCCTGGACGCGGAGGGCTGGTTGCACACCGGGGACCTGGGGGAGGTGGACGCCGACGGCTTCCTGTCCGTCACCGGCCGCAAGAAGGAGCTGATCATTACCTCCGCCGGCAAGAACATCGCCCCGGCCGAGGTGGAGTTCGCCGTCCGGGCCGCCTCCCGGTTCGTCTCGCGGGCGGTGCTGGTCGGCGACCGGCGGCCCCATCCGGTGGCCCTGATCACCCTGGACGCCGAGGAGCTCGCCGCCTGGGCCGCCCGCGAGTCCCTCGACCTCGGCCCGGCCCCGGCCGCGCACCCGGCGGTGCGGGAGCTGGTGGCCGGGGCGGTCGCCGCCGCCAACGCCACCGTCTCCCGCCCGGCCCGCATCCGGGCCTTCCGCGTCCTGGACGAGGAGCTGTCGGTCGACGCCGGCACCCTCACCCCGACGCTGAAGGTCCGCCGCGCGGAGGTGGCCCGGCGCTACGCCGCCGAGATCGAGGAGCTGTACGGCCGGGGGGCGTCCGGGTGAGCACCGCACACCCCTCCCCAACTGACGCGGCATCAGATACACCGGTGGCATGACGAGAGACGAGCGGGAGAAGCGAGAAGATCGAGAAGAGCGGGAAGAGCTGGAAGTGCGGGAGGACACCAGGGCCGGCGACTACGCGGAGCTCGCGGCCGTCGGCCCGTACGGGGTCCGGCCCGGCCACGCCCTGATCACCATGGTGGAGCCGCACCCGGGCCACGAGTACGCGTACAACCGCTGGTACGAGGACGACCACTACTACGCCGGCGCCATGGCCATGCCCTGGATGTACGCCGGCCGCCGCTGGGTGGCCACCCGCGAGCTCCAGGAGCTGCGCTACCCCGAGAAGTCGGCGGTGGCCCAGCCCGTCACCGCGGGCTGCTACCTGTCGACGTACTGGGTCACCGAGGGCCGCTACGACGAGCACATGAAGTGGACCGTCGGCATCAACAAGCGGCTGAACCGCGACGGCCGGGTCTACCAGGACCGCACGCACGTCTTCACGGCCTTCCAGGACCACGAGGCCACGGTCTACCGCGACGGGGCCGCGGGCCCCCGCGACTTCCACTCCCTCGACCACCCGTACGCCGGGCTCGTCCTCCAGGTCGTCGACGCCGACGGGCCCGGCCGGCGCGCGGAGCTGCTCGAGTGGCTGCGCTCGCGGGCGCTGCCGCGCCGGCTGCACGGCTCACCGGCGGCGATGGTCACGGTCTTCCGGCCGACCCCGCTGCCCGGGGACCGGATGACCTACGTCAAGCAGGTCGAGGGGGTCGACACCCGGCTCACGCTGCTGTGGTTCCTGGAGGCCGACCCGCGCACCTGCTGGGACCGCTTCCAGGGGCTCGACGCGGAGGTCGCGGAGTCGGGGCTGGGGCGGGTGGAGCTGGTCGCACCGTTCGTTCCGACGGTGCCGGGCACCGACCGGTACGTGGACCAGCTGCGCTGACGGCCGCCGCGGGCGGTGGCGGAGGACGTGGCCGAGCCCCCTCGGCCAGGACGGCGGGCCGGTCGAGAGGGCTCCGTACGAGGTGCTGCGGTGTGGGGGGTCCGGACGGTTCAGGCGAGGTGACCCAGGCCGCCCTCGACCACACCGGTGACGAAGGAGGTCCAGGAACCGGGCGCGAAGGTGAGGGACGGGCCGTCCTGCACCTTCGAGTCGCGGACGGCGATGGCCTGCGTGACGGGGGACTTGACCTCGACGCAGGCCCCGTTTCCGCCGGAGTAGGAGGACTTGGTCCAGTTTTCCGTACCGCCCTGACGAATAGCCATGTTCTTCTCCGGTTCAGCGAGTAGTTCCGGTTGCGTGCCGGCCGGGGATATCCCCGGCCGACGTGATCGACGCTACCGGCAGCTCTCGATGGCCGAAGGGGGCATTCACTCGACCGGGTGGCATATTCCATTCAGGCCTTCTGTGGCCGGGGATCGACGGTGTACCGTGCTGGCCCCCTCACCACATCCGTCCCGTTCCCGCCGCTCCGCGGAGTGCGCGGTCAGTTCGCCTTGCCCGCGTGCTGCTCGATGATCCCGGCGATGAACTGCCGGGTCTGGTCCACGTTGAGGGCCTGGGCGCGCAGGTGCTCGTACATCACGCTGTATTTCTGGACGTCGTTGGCCTTCTCCAGGTACAGGTCGCTCGTGACGCCCTCGATGTAGACGACCGTCGAGTCCGACGCGTCCGGGAATTCCAGAATGGCGTACTGCCCGTTCATTCCCGGATGGGCGCCCATCGTGAAGGGCATCACCTGCACGGTGATGTACGGCTGCTGCGACTGCTCTATCAAGTACTCCAGCTGCCGGACCATCAACTGCGGATCGCCCACGTGCCGGCGCAGCGCCGCCTCGTCGATGACGGCCCACAGCCGCAGCGGGCCCACGTCGGGATTGTTGTTCTCCGTCTCGGACAACCGTTTCTGGCGGTGCATGCGCACCTGGACGCGCTTCTCCACGTCGGCGGGGGCCGTCTCGGGCAGCGCGCCGCGGATCAGCGCCTGGGCGTACTCGGGCGTCTGGAGCAGGCCCGGGACCATCTGCGGCTCGTAGGTGCGCAGGCTGGCCGCATCGGTCTCCAGACCGATGTAGACGCTGTACGGGATCTCCCCGAAGGCGTGCCACCAGCCCTGCTGCCGGGAGTCCTTGGCCATCTGCATGAGGGAGTCCACGAGCCGGGGGTCCTCGACCTCGTACACCTCGCACAGGTCGCGGACGTCCCGCTGGCTGATGGACCGGCGGCCGTTCTCCAGACGGCTGATCTTGGACTGGGAGACGAGGAGGCGCTCGGCGACCTGCTCGGCCGTCATGCCCTTGTCCTCGCGGAGCTTGCGCAGCTCCATGCCCAGTCGGCGGCGTCGGACGGTGGGATTGACATTGGACGCCACGTGAACGGCACCTCCGCCTTCTTCTGTCGCTGTCTCGCTGAGTGTCTGGTGTTCAGCAGACTGCCACCGAAGGGTGCGACGGCGCTGGGGAACGCGTGAAAGCGGCACGTGGGGTGGCGAAGCCGTCTCGTCGGCCTCGCCACCCCACGTCCGGGCGGCTCCGGGGCCGGGTCTTGGGGGACCTCCGGCCGCGGTGTCGGTGGATCGGTGGATCTGTGCCCCGCTGGCGGATCAAGGGGTGTCGCGGGTCGTTCGGGTCGTACGGGTCATACCGGTCGTGCTGGTCGTGCGGGCGTACGCGTACCCGTGCCGCCGCTCAGTGCGCGGCCGCGCGGGCCATCGCACCCGTCCGGCGCGGCTGCAGCGGAAGACCGCCGGTCGCCGTGGCCCGGACGGCCGGCTGGGGCTGCGGCTGTGCGGCGCGGTCGCGGCGCGGCTGTGCGGCCACGCCGTTCTGGACGTCCATCACGGCGTGCGCGACGAGACCGCCCATCGGGTCGTGCCGGATCAGGTCCCGCAGCCGGGACCTGGACGACCGCCCCTCGTTGCCGGGGTACAGGTGCTTGCCGAGCCCGACCGCGTGGGCCAGTGCGGCGAGCGCCGCGGTCCGCGGGTCCGGCGGTACACCGGTGCGGATCGCATTGTCGAGCCGGGCACGGATCTCCCGGCTGATCGCCGTGTCGGTCGCCTGGTAGCGAGTCGTCGGCAGCACCCCGCACATCTGGCCCGCGACGGCATGCACCATGCCGCAGCGCTCCAGGTGCGCGAGGTAAATCTGGCGGAGCCCCAGCCGGGGTCCGCCGATCCAGTGGACGGCCCGTACCGGGCTGCCGCGCCTGCGCAGCAGTTCCAGTGCGGAGTCCAGAGTCGGATCTCCTGTCGGCCGTGGCATCACCACGGCTATACGATCCCCGTCAGGGGCTATCCGTCCTGCCAGAGCCAGCTCCACTAGCTGTGCCCCGGCCAGGCCGAGGTCGAGCGACTGCGGCTGCGCCGTGGTACCCGTGGTCGGGTCCAAAGCGAGCAGCAGAAGCTCCTCCGGAATTGTTCTGCGGCTCCTGCCCATCCATGCCTCCCCGCGTGGATGAGTGACAGGGTGACGCCTCTCACATTCATCTGTCGAGAGTGCCTGGACGCTTTGTATGGGAACCAGTAGCTATGTCGTTCTCGTCTAGCGGTTGGGCGATGCCCCCTAGACGGGACACTGTTAGACGGTTCGGACAGTGACCGGACAGCGATCGAGGAGGAACGGTGGCGGGCGAGTCCCCCGACAAGTCGGTAGATGAAGGAGCGTCCGGGGAGCAGGACCCGAGGCTGTCGGTCTTCCAGCCGCGAGACCCGCTGAAGGAGGCCGTGGCGGCGTGGGTCGCGACGGCCGGACCGGACGAGCAGGCGGAGGACGCGGCTCCGGAGCCCGAGGCCGCCGCCGCCCCGTCACGCCCGTCCCCCGGTCGGGTGGACCCCAAGACCCCGAAGACCCCGGTGGCGAGCGTGGTCCGCCAGTCCGCTCCGCGGGACGAGGAGGAGCCGGCCCCCGCTCCGGCCGACCCCGCCCCCGAAGCCGGGGCGCCTGCGGCGAAGCCGTCCGGGGGTGCCGCTCCCGCGAAGCCGTCCGGGGACGTGGAGAAGCCCGCCGCTCCCGCGAAGCCGTCCGTCGACGTGCGGACCACCGCGTTCGGCGTGGTGACGACCGACCCCGCTCCCGAGGCGGAGAAGCCGCGTTCCGCTTCGGCGGGCGCCGGGGCGTCTGCGGCGAAGCCGTCCGGGGACGCGGAGAAGCCCGCCGCTCCCGCGAAGCCGTCCGCCGACGTGCGGACCACCGCCTTCGGCGTCGTGACGACCGACTCGGCGGACGCGGACACGGACGCGCCTGCGGCGAAGCCGTCCGGGGGCGCGGACAAGGCGGCCGCCTCGGACGCGCCGTCCGGGGACGCGGAGAAGGGACGTTCCGCTTCGCCCGACGCGGAGGGGAAGAAGACCCCGTCCGCCGACGTCCGGACCACCGCCTTCGGGGTCGTGAAGCCCGGCTCCGCTGCCGGGGCCGACGAGCCCGCCCGGGACCCGCGTACCGCGCCCGCCGACAGCGAGCGCACGGCCGTCTTCCGTACCGTGAAGCCGGCCACGCCCCCGGCCGCCGCCGCCGACGAGCGCACCGCCGTCTTCCGCGCGGTGAAGCCGGGTTCCGCTCCGGCGGACGCGGACAAGCCCGCCGACAAGGCCGAGGACAAGCCCGCCGACAAGCCCGCCCGGGACCCGCGTACCGCGCCCGCCGCCGACGAGCGCACCGCGGTCTTCCGTACCGTGAAGCCGGGTTCCGCTTCCGCGGACGCGGAGAAGCCCGGCTCCGACAGCGAGCGCACCACCGTTTTCCGCGCCGTGAAGCCGGCCGCCGACGGCAAGGACGGCAAGGACGGCAAGAAGCCGGCCACGCCCCCGGCGGAGTCCGACAACGAGCGCACCGCCGCCATCCGTACCGTGAAGCCGGGTTCCGTTTCGCCCGCCCCGGACCAGCGCAAGCCCGCCGACAAGCCCGCCGCCGACGTGAAGCAGGACTCCGCGGGCGGCGCCAAGGGTGCCGACCGGCCCGGTACGGCCAAGGCCGACGCCCCGAAGCCCGGCACGGACCGGCCCGCCAAGCCCGCCGCCGGCGAGAGCGACCGCCGCGTCAGCACCTTCGTACCGCTGCGCGGCGAGGGCGAGCCCGCCGCCAAGCCTCCGGTGAAGCCGGCCCCGCCGGCCCCGCCCCGGCCGAGTCTGGACCCCAGCGAGCGGACCACCCAGCAGCCGCTGCCGCCCCGGCCGCCGCTCGACATGCTGGCGGACCTCACGAACAACCCGCCCCCGCCGCCCACCCCGATGCGGAACGCGATCCGCCGGGTCAAGATCTACGCGCCGCTCGTGCTGCTCCTGATCATCGTGATCGCCGTCGTGCAGCTGGTGCGCCCGCTGCCCGCGCCGAAGCTCAAGCTGACCGCGAAGGGCACGTACACCTTCCCCGGCGGGGCGCCGAACCTGCCCTGGCCGACCGAGGGCCAGGCCTCCATGGCCGCCGCCGGCCTCGGCACGATCGGCAGCTCCGGCGAGCAGAAGCCGGTGCCGATCGCGAGCGTCACGAAGTCGATGACGGCGTACATCATCATGCGCGACCACCCCTTCAAGAAGGGTGAGAAGGGCGCGATGATCGACGTCGACAAGACCGCCGAGACCGAGGGGCAGAAGGACAAGTCCGACAACGAGTCCACCCTCAACACGGTCAAGGAGGGCGAGAAGATCTCGGAGTACGACGCGATCGCCGCCCTGATGATCCCGTCGGCCAACAACATCGCCCGGCTGCTCGCGCGCTGGGACTCCGGTTCCCAGGAGGCGTTCGTCAAGAAGATGAACGACACCGCCAAGGAACTCGGCATGACCAACACCACCTACACCGACCCCTCGGGCCTGGACGCCACCACGGTCTCCACCGCCGAGGACCAGGTGAAGCTGGGTCTGAAGATCGTCGAGATCCCGGCGCTGGTGGACATCACCCGCATGCCGAGCTGGACCGACCAGACCGGCAAGACCTGGCCGAACTGGAACCGCCTGGTTCCGTTCAACGACTCCCTCGGCATCAAGACCGGTACGACGACCAAGGCCGGCGGAAACCTCCTCTTCGCCGCGCAGAAGAAGGTCGGCGACACCAACCAGATGCTCGTCGGCGCGGTCCTCGGCCAGCACAAGCCGCCGATCATCGACACCGTCATCGCACAGAGCCGCTCCCTGCTGATCGCCACGCAGAAGGAGGTCCAGGGCGCGCCCGTCGTGAAGAAGGGCCAGGTCGTGGGCTACGTGGACGACGGCCTCGGCGGCCACACGCCGGTCGTCGCCACCGCCGACGTCCAGGCGGTCGGCTGGTCCTCGCTGACCGTGGACATCAAGCTCGGCGACGGCGGCACCGCGATCCCGGAGTCGGCGAAGGCCGGGACCCAGGTCGGCGTGCTGACCGTCGGCGACGGGGTCAGCCAGGTCAAGGTGCCGGTGGCGCTCCAGCGCGAGCTGGTCACCCCGGGCTTCGGCAGCAAGCTGACCCGGATCGGCTGATCCCGTGCGGCGGACGTCGTGACCACGGCCGAGCAGCAGGCGCAGCAGACGCGGCAGACGCAGCGGCGGCAGGGGCCGTCCGGGCAGCCGGAGCCCCCGCGGGGCCCCGGCACGCCCGGGGCCCCGGCCGTCCGCACGCCCGGCTGGGCGCACCGGCACCCGGTGCTCGTGGCCACCGCGGCGGCGGCGGTCCTGCACGTCGTCTGGTTCTTCTGCTTCGCCAACAGCGGCGGGGACCTCGCCGCGCAGGACGCCTGGGCGGAGTTCGTCGGCCGGCACCCCGACACGGCGTACAACCTCGCCTGGTACGGGGGGATGCACCCGGTCTCGTACAGCGTCGTGTCCCCGTACGTGATGCACGTGCTCGGCGTCCGGACCACGATGATGATCGCCGGGACCGCCTCGGCCGGGCTCCTCGCACTGATCCTCACCCGCTGCCGCGGAGCCGTCCGGCGCCCCCTGTGGCCGGCCCTGGCCGGGGTCTACGGGCTGCTGTGCAACGCCCTCTCGGGCCGGGTCACCTTCGGGCTCGGCACCCTCTTCGCGCTCGGCGCGGTCGCCGCCGTCTTCTGCTGGCCCCGCAAGTGGGCCCGGCGGCGCTGGGCCAAGGCCGCCGTCGCCGCGCCCCTGGCCGGGCTGGCGACCGCCGCGAGCCCGGTGGCGGGGCTCTTCCTCGGGGTGGTCGCGGCCGCGCTGTTCCTGAACCGGCGGCGGCCGGGCGCGTACGCCCTGGGGCTGGCGCCGGTGGCGGTCGTGGGGCTGTCGGCGTGGCTGTTCCCCTTCTCGGGGACCCAGCCGATGAAGATCGGTTCGGCCGGGCTGCCGTTCCTCTTCGGACTGGCCGTCGCCCTCCTCGTCCCCGCAGCGTGGCGGACGGTCCGGGCCGCCGCCGCCGTGTACACCCTCGGGGTGTTCCTGACCTGGGCGGTCGACTCCCAGGTCGGCTCGAACGTCACCCGCCTGGTGATGCTCTTCGGCGGGGCGGTGCTGCTCGCCGCCGTCCCGTACGCGGCCCCGCGCTCGCGGCGCCGGTACGCCCTGCTGCTGGCCTTCGCGGGCCTCACCGCCTGGATCACCACCAACAGCGTCACCGACGTCGTCCGCACCACCCCGGTGGCCGCCTGGAACCGCGAGCTGGCGCCCCTGGTCGACCAGCTGCAGAAGGCGGGCGCCGACCGGGGCCGGGTGGAGGTGGTCCCCGCCAGCAGCCACCGGGAGTCCTCGGCGTTCCCCTCGTACGTGAACCTCGCGCGCGGCTGGAACCGGCAGGCCGACCTGGAGCGCAACCCGCTCTTCTACGACGGCACCCTCACCGCCGAGGGCTACCGGGCCTGGCTGGACCGCTGGGCCGTGCACTACGTGGTGCTGCCCGCCGACAAGCCCGACTCGGGCGGGGAGGCCGAGGCGGAGCTCATCCGCGGGGGCCTGCCCTACCTGAGCCAGGTGTGGGGCGACGAGAACTGGCGGCTGCTGCGCGTGGACGCCCCCGCGAGCCTGGTCTCGGGCCCCGCGAAGGTGGTCCGGGCGGGCGCGGACCAGCTGGTGGTGGAGGTCTCGGCACCCGGTCGCGTACGGGTGCGGATCCCGCACTCCCCGTGGCTGGGGCTGGTGGACGGCGCGGGGAAGCCGGTGGCGCCGCCGCGGGAGGAGAACACGTCCGGCTGCCTCTTCAAGGCGGCCCCGGACGCCGCCGGGGACGTCTGGACGGAGCTGCTGGCCCCGGCACCGGGCGAGTACCGCGTTTCGGCGAAGTACCAGCTCCCGCGCGGTACGCCCTGCCCGGAACAGCTGATCCACCGGACCCTGGGCACCCCGCCGCGCCCCTGATCCAGGTGCACCGGCACCCATATGTGCATAGGATCCGAATAATCCGATTGGATCCGATTGGGTGCTTCCCGAGGGAGTTGACGACGGGATGAGCAAAGAGCAGAAGCGGGACGTCCAGGCGGCGATCGCGCAGGCGGCCGAACGCCTCCAGACCCCGCGGACCCAGGGCCACGGCTTCGAGGGCCCGATCCGCACGAAGGTGAAGGGCGGCGTCCACACCAAGGCGGCCCTCAAGCGCGCCGGCACCCCACAGGGCGACCGCATCGGCGAACGCAGCAGGGGCCTCAGCTGAAGGACGCCCACGACCGGAACGTCGAAGACCCCCAGCCACACCGGGCTGGGGGTCTTCGGTCGCTGTGCCCCCGGCAGGATTCGAACCTGCGACACCCGCTTTAGGAGAGCGGTGCTCTATCCCCTGAGCTACGAAGGCGCGGGTGGCGATCCGCCCGTGAGGGTCGCTCGCCGCCGCCAGTGTAGCGGGTGGAGGGCCCGCCCCACGGGGGATATGGCTCGTTGGGGATCTTGGGTCCCGTACCGGGGCGGCCGGACGCTTCCGCCGCACCCCGCGCGAGGAGCGCACGGGCGGCCGGCCCGCGGCCCCGGCACGAACTGGTCAGAACCAGAATGTGCCATGCCGGACCGCTGGTCCGGCCATTCTCCGTCGACAAGGATCGAAGCATCGGAAGAGACGCCCACCATGTGCTGAACGGCGGGGCGTCTTTGGCTGATATCCGGCTGTTGAAGCATGTCGAGAAGGAGCAATGGAATGACGCAGACTGCCGTGACCTCGTTCACCGCCCAGCAGGTCACCGAAGCGGAAAAGGCGGCGCAGACCCTGGAGGCCCTCGTGGCGCGCCTCGGTTCCGACGAGTCGTTCGCCGCGGCTCTGAAGGACGCCCCGCGCAAGACGCTCGCCGACGCCGGCATCGTCATCGAGAAGGAGTCCATGGAGTCCCTCATGCTCGTCGACGCCGAGCGTTTCGACCGTGCGTGTGAGCTCCTCTTCGACCTGGTCGACTCGGACTTCCTCATCACGATGTCCACCCCGTCCTGCGGCTGAATCAGAAATCTCGGGCACGCCGCGGCTACGTGATCGTTCGTGAGAACTGAGCCGTGCTCGCCCCTCTGGCCGGGGCGCAAGTGCCGGTAATTCCGTCGTCTTGCGCCCCCGGTCTTCTCTCAGGGTGAAGAGGTTTTGTATGTCACGCGTGCTGCTGGTCAATCTGGCCAGCCTTCCCATGGACGGGAACCAACCCATATTCCCCATCGGCGTCCGGTGTGTGCAGGACGCCCTGGACCGCGCGGGCCACGCGACGCGACTCATGGACTTCGTTGCCGAGCCGGACGGCCTGACCGGCCTCGACTGGCTCGACGACGACTGGGACGTCATCGGGTTCACCATCCGGAACATCGACCCCATCGACATCACCTGCAGCACCCATGTCGACGAGTACGTCTCCTTCACGCAGCGCGTGCGGGCCGAGCTCGACCGGCGCGGGCTCGACCCGGTGCTGGTCGGGGGCGGTCCGGGGTTCAGCCTGTTCGGCGACACCCTCGTCGGCCGGCTCGGCCTCGACGTGGGGGTCATCGGCCCGGGTGAGCAGGTCATGCTCGACATCGCGACGGACCCGCGGTCCTTCAAGGGGAGGGGCGGCGTCCTCCAGGGGAGGCGGCACTGCGGATTCCTCACCGACACCCTGCACCACCCGGCCCCGCTCATGGCGGCCTACACGAACGCGCACCAGGCGATGATCGGCGTGGAGACCCGGCGGAAGACCTGTTACCAGACCTGCGGGTACTGCCCGTACGCGTACATCGAAGGAGACAACGCCGGAGACCTCAAGCCGCTGGACGTACTGGCGGACGAGATCAGGAGCATTCACCGTGCCGGATTCCGGCGCATCTTCTTCACGGACGGCATCTTCAACAGCGAACTGCGTTTCGCGAAGGAAGTCGTCCAGCTCGTCAAGGACCTCGACCTGGAGGGCCTGACCTGGTCGGCGTACTTCACGCCGAAGCCTTTCGACGACGAATTCGGCGAAATGCTCCAGGACAGCGGAGTGGAAGCCGTCGTGGTGTCACCCGACAGCCTCGACGACGTCATGATGCGCAACCTGGGCAAGTCCTTCTACAGCCGGCACGTCTCCCGATTCCTGGAGCGCAGCCGGAAGAACCGACTTCCGGTGAAGGTGAACGTCGTGTTCGGCGGACCGGGCGAGAACAGGGAGACGGTCCGCAACACCGCCCGGTTCGTCAACGAGCACCTCCGCGACGACGAACTCGTGATGCACGTCGGCTACCGGGTGCTGCCCGAGACCAACCTCGCACGTCAAATCGGAGCGGACGACGACCAATTGCTCTATCCCGTCTTCTATCCCTTCGAGCTCGACGTCTTCACCTGGATCATCCAGGACCTGGACTCCAGGTTCGTCACCCCCCAGCTCATGATGAACCTGATGGCCGGCCGGGCGGCCGCGCGCAAGATGGCGAGGACGGAGGCGATGCCCTCCGTCGCGCGCCCGGGCACCACCTACCTCGCCCTGGCCGGGGTGGGAGGAGGCGGTGGCAGTGGCTGCGCGAACTGAGGGAGCGCCCCCGGCGGGCCCGTCTTCGGCAACGGCACTGACGGCACGCCGCCTCCGAGGCGAAGAGGCGGCCGCGGCCCTGCGGCTCTGTCCGTTCGACGACGTCGACGCCGACGTCATCCGCCGGGAGCTGGCCGCCGAAGGGGACTACTGCTGGATGGGCCTGTTCACCCCCGACGGAGAACTGGCGGCGGTGCACCGGGCCATGCGGTGGCACCGGCACCTGCTGCTGAAGGGCGTCTTCGTCGACGACGGGTTCCGAGGGACGGGGGCCGCGCTCGGTGCGGCGTTCGCCATCCGGGACTGGGCCCGGGAGGCCGGGTACGACGGCGTCGTCGCCTGGGTGGAGCCGAACAAGCCCGAGGCGCGTCTGGCCGCCAGGCTGCGGCTGCGCCCCGTCGGCCCGCTCCTGCACCGCTACCTCGTCCGGCTGCCGTACGGCACCGGCGCGGAGCGTCCGGCCGGGACACCCCCGCGTGCCTCCGGCACCCTCGTCGTACCGGGCGGGGACGAGGCGGCTCCCATGGTCCGGGAACTGCTCGGCGTTCCGCGCGGTCCCTCGGCCGGCACCCGGCTCGCCTGGGTCCTGGACCGCTCACGACTCGTCCTGAGCGGCACCCCGTGCCGTTCCACGGGCGACCTGGACGGGTTCCTGTCCGCCCTCCGGGACACCGCGGGGCCGGTCGGTGCGACCGCCGCCGAGGTGCTGGTCGAGGCGGCGGACATCCCGGCCGCGCTGGCCATGGCCGGCCTGGGGGCGCGGCGGCTGAGCCGCTCCCCGGTCCGTCTGGGCATGGCGTCCTTCGCGGGCGCCGGCGCGGAAGCCCCGGCCCCGACCGGGCCGAGGACGCCGTGATCACCGCGCACGAGGCACGGCGCCTCTGCCTGGACGAGGACCCCGAGGCGGCGGCGGAGCTGTTCCGGCGGCACGGACTCGACCCGCGGGGTCTCGGACGACTGCTGTCCTCGACGGCCGGCGCGGACGAACCCGCCCGGTCGGAGACCGTGGAGCTGCTGGACGCCTGGGGGCGTGCGGCCGAGGCCGAGCTGTACGTGCCGTCCCGTCGGGACGGGCGCAGCCCGGGCCTGATCGTGGGCCTGCACGGGGTCGGGAGCTCCGGGGCCGTTCTCCGGGACCAGCTCCGGGGGCTCGCCGACGCCTGCGGTGCCGTCCTGCTGTGCCCGAACGCCCTTCGGCCGTACGGGACGAGCAGCAACTTCGACGTGGCCGGAATCTTCGGCAGCCGGTTCCGGGAGGCCCGGTGGACGACGGATCCGGGCGATCTCCCGGCCCGGGCCCTGCGCTGGGCCCGTGAGCACCTGGCCGTCGACGCGAACCGCTGCGCCCTGGTGGGGGTTTCGATGGGGGGCATCGCGACCTGGGGCATGGCGTCGCGCCGCTGGGACGGCCTCGCCATGGCGGCGTCCATCAACGGCGCACCCTCCCTGTGGGAGATGTTCGGGCCCGACAACACGATGCGCGAGCTGCTGCCCAACGCCCTGGGCGTGCCACTGACCGTGGTGCACGGGGTGCGGGACCGGCAGATCCCCCTCGTCCTCGCCCGTGATGCCGTGACGCATCTGAGGGGCCGGGGCCATCGGGGCATCTCGTTCGTCGAGGTGCCGGAGGGCGAGCACAGGCTCGGCACGATGGGCTTCGAGCCGGGCAACCCGCAGTTCGACGAGGTCGTCCGGTGCTTCGGCGCCGCGCAGCGGAAGCCGTGGCCCGGACACGTCCGGCACCGCGCCCGCGAAAGGGCGCACGGCCGGGCCCACTGGGTGGAGATGGCCGACCTCCACCCCGGGACCACGGCGACCGTGGACGCCCGTGCGGTGGACCGCGGGCACCTGGTCGTCCGGGCGTCCGGCTGCTCGCGGCTGCGTCTCTTCCTCGGTGACCGGCTGGTGGACCGCGGCCGGGTGCTGGTGACGGTCAACGACGAGGTCCGAGAGATGGATTTCCGCCCGTCCCTGCTCGACGCCGTATCCACGTATGGAGAGGCGGACGCCGACCCCGGCCGCATGGCGGAGATGGTCGTCGACATGACATTGCCCGAGATTCGTGAGGAAGAAGGTACATCTTGCTGAGCCGTGACGACATGCGCCGTCTGCTGGTGGCGCGCGGTCCTGAGCAGGAGCAGTTGTTCGCGGAGAGCCGGCGGGCGCGGAACGGGCACTTCGGTGCGGCCGTCGTGCTGCGGGGCGTCATCGAGCTGACCAACGTGTGCCGGGTGAACTGCGACTACTGCCCGATGCGCCGTGACAACGTACGCGAGAACGACACCTACTTCCTGTCCGCGGACAAGATCGTCGAGCTGGCCGAACTGATCCGGGACAACGGGATCGACGTCATCCTGCTCCAGGGCGGCGAGACCCCGGCGCTGATGCCGCTCCTGGAGGAGGTGATCCCGCGGATCCGGCGGCTGTACGACGACCGGGTCGAGATCCTGCTGAACGTCGGCAACCTCAAGCGGACCCAGTACGAGCGGCTGCGGGCCGTGGGCGGGACGAGCTACATCCTCAAGCACGAGACGAGCGATCCCGAACTCCACCTGAGGCTCCGGCACGAGACCCTGGAGTCGCGCCTGCGGTGCATGCGCGACCTCCAGGAGGTGGGCTTCAAGGTCGGCACGGGGCTGATCTCCAGCCTTCCGGGGCAGTCGCTGGACAGCGTCATCGACGACATCGAGCTGGCGGGTGAGCTCGGCGTGGACATGTGCAGCGTGAGCCCCTTCATCCCGGCTCCGAACACGCCGATGAGCATCTCGCCGATCGGTGACAACGAGTTGGCGCTCAACGTCATCGCCGTCCTGCGGCTGTGCTACCCGCAGTTGCTGATCCCGTCGGTCAGCGCACTGGAGAAGGTGGGCAGCGGGGGCCAGTCCCGCGGACTCGACGCGGGCGCCAACGTGATGACCGTGAACTTCTCCAGCGCCAGCGACCAGAAGCGCTATCTGATCTACGGGAAGAACCGTTTCGTCGTCACTCTCGACCACGTGCGGGGACTCGTCCGGTCCGCCGGGCTGGAGCTGAGCGGGTCGAGGTTCATCGAGCAGCCCCTGACGAGCGGAGCGGTGGGACGATGAGCGTCTCCGTGTCCGACGCCGCCGCGTCGGAGGTGGGATCCGGCCGGTTCCTGCGGTTCTGGACCGCGCAGACCGTGTCGCAGGCCGGCCAGCGCTTCGGGCTGGTGGCCCTGCCCGTCGTCGCGATCGACACCCTCCACGCCGGGGCGGCGGAGGTCGGGTACCTGACCGCGGCGCTCACCGTGTGCTACCTGCTGATCGGCCTGCCGGCCGGTGCGTGGGTCGACCGCTGGTCGAAGCGGAGCACGATGATCGCAGCGGCCGTGGTGCGGGCGGCCGTCCTGGCCGGCATCCCCGTCCTGTGGGCCTTCGACCGGCTCTCGCTCGTGTGGCTGTACGCGGTCGCGGTGATCGTCGGTGTCGCCTCGGTCTTCTTCGACGTCGCGTACCAGTCCTACGTGCCGTTCATCGTCGCCGACAAGGACATCGAACGGGCCAACGCGAGGCTGGAGTCGTCGGCCCAGATCTCCGCGGCCGGCGGGCCGGCCGTGGCGGGACTCCTCCTCAAGGCCGTCAGCGCACCCGTGGTGATCGCGGTGGACGCGCTGGCCTACGTGGTGTGCGCCGGCTTCCTGACCACCGTCAAGGACTCCGAACCGTCCCGCCGCGCGAAGGAGGGGGAGGACTCCCGGCTGGCGCGGGACATCCTGGACGGCGTGCGGTTCGTCGTGGGCCACCCGGTCCTGCGGCGCCTGTGCGTCACGGTGGGGGTGTCGAACTTCTTCGCCACCCTTGCCATGACGCTGACGCCCCTGCTCATCCTGAGGACGCTGGGGCTGGGCTCCACCGTCATGGGCGTCGTCCTCGGCGTCGGCACGCTCGGCGGCCTGCTGGCCTCCCTCACCCTCCCGAAGGTCCGAGCCCGGTTCGACGCGGGCAAGGTCATGGCGGTCGGCCTCGTGCTGGCGGGCTTCTCCATGGCGGCCTTCCCCCTGGCCGGAACCCTGGCCGGATCCGCCACCGTGATCCCGGTCGCACTGCTCGTCCTCGGCCAGTTCGGCATGACCTGGGGCGCGGTGACCTTCAACATCGCGCAGGTGAGCGTCCGGCAGCGGGTCTGCCCCAAGAACATGCTGGCCCGGATGACCGCCTCGATCCGCTTCGTGGTGTGGGGGAGCATGCCCGTGGCCGCGGTCCTGGCCGGCTGGCTCGGCACGCACATCGGCATCGTCCCCTGCCTGTGGATCGGCGTGGTGGGCGGCTTCCTGACCGCCCTCCCCGTCATCGGAATGGACCGGCTGATCCGCTCCGCCGCCCCGGCCCCCGCATCCGGTGTCTGAGGCCCGGCGCGGACTCGCCGAAGCCGTCCTCTCGTCCGGAGGGCGGATCGGCGGGGTGCTTGCGGAGGAGACCGCGAGCCGCATCGCACGGTACGCCGACCAGTACGGGAAGGCAGGGGTCACGGACGGCGACCTGCTCGTGTTCTCCGGCCTCCGGCCGGAGACGCTCCTGGCAGCCGTGGTCGCGTGCTGGTACGCCGGCGCCGCCGCGTGGGTGACGCCCCGCGAGCCGGCGGCGCTCGGGGCGCACGGCGCGTCCTTCACCGTCACCCCCGGCCCCGCCGAGGAGATCACGGTGGACCGGCACGCCGCCGCGACCGTGCCGGTCCCCTCCGGTCTCGGTCTGCTGCACGAGACGTCCGGATCCACCGCCGAGCCCAAACTCGCGAGGCGCAGTGTCGAGAGCATCCGCGCGGAGCACGTCGGCTACCGCCGGGGCCTGGGACTGGAGGCCGAGGACACGGTGAGGATCCCGGTGCCGCCGGCCCACTCCTTCGGTTCGGGGGTGGCGCTCGCCGCGCTCCTGTCCGGGTGCCGGGTCGACGCCCGTCCGTTCACGACCGCCTCGGGCACGGCCCAGGACCTGGACCGGGGCGGGTGCACCACGCTGGCCGTCACCCCCGCCGTGCTGCGGCTGCTGACGAAGACCCGGCGCAGGGGCGACTGCGGGCCGCGGGCGGTCCTCGTCGGGGCCGGCCCGGTCTCGGACGAGCTGGACGCCGCCTGCGCGGCCCGGTTCGGGGTCCCGGTCACCCGGGGGTACGGGTCGAGCGAGACCGGAGGGATGTTCATCGGATCCCGCGGGCTCGGGCAGCCGATCCCGGCCGTCGCGATCGCCGGTCCGGAACCGGGGACCCGCGGCGAGCTGGTCGTGCGCACGGCGACGCCCGTCTGGGGCTACGCACACGAGCCCGTGCGCGACTCGCCGCTGTGGCGGACCGGGGACGTCGTCGAGCGCGACGCCTCGGGCCAGGTGTGGTTCGTCGGGCGCGAGCAGGGCGCCGTACGCGCCAACGGCAGGTTCGTGGACGTCTCCTCGATCCGGGCCGCCCTCGCCGGTGCGGCGGGGGTGGAGGAGGTCGAGTTCCTGGTCCTCCCCCGGGCCGGGGAAGCGGAGTTCGAGGACCTCTACGTGGCGGTGTCCGGACGGCCGCCCTCGCGGGAGTCCGTGGAGAACGCGCTGCACGCGGGCGCCCCGCCCGGTGTCGCACCCCGCTTGAGGATCTTCCCGGAGTTCCCGCGGAACACCATCGGAAAGCTGGACCGCACCACGCTCACGGAATGGATCACCTCGAAATGACCGAACGGCTGGTGCCGGACTCCCGCGACGGGCTGACGGCGGTGATGGACGCGATCGTCCTCGCGGCCGGGAACGCCGGGGTCGACGACGTCGTACTCGCCCGGCTGCGGTCCCTGCACGAGGCGGACCGGGACACGCTGCTGAAATCGCCCGCGGAGCTGGGGCTGGACTCCCTGACCTGGCTGGAGGTGCTCACGGTGCTCGAAGAGCGCTTCGACGTTCTCCTCCCCGACGCGGTGGCCGTGACCCCCGCATCGCGCACGGTCCTCGGTCTGGCACGTGCACTCGCGGACTGCCGGCGCGCAGGGCGCTGAGCCGGACAGAAAGAAAGGCTGAGAATTCATGAACATCGTCGCCAGTGGCGCACGCTACCGGGTCATCGACGACTTCCTGCCGCCGGACGAGCTCGCGGAGATCCGTTCGCTGATGGAGCGCCGGCGGTTCGAGGAAGTCGCCAGCGTCATCTACCCGGAGTCGGACGGGCACGCCTTCCGCTCCCGCGGAGCCGTGCTCCGGCAGGACACCGGGACGCCCACGGCCGAGTCGCGGGAGCAGGACGCGCAGCCCGCCGCCTTCCGGACGATCCTCCGGGAACTCGGGGCGCACCAGGACATGTTCGGTGTGCCCGGGCAGGACTGGTCGGCCGTCGGGTTCAGCTTCTGGCAGTACCCCGCGGGGAGCCGGCTGGGCTGGCACAACGACGTCGCGACCGGCCGGCTGGGGGAGTTCGTCTTCTTCCTCCACGAGGAGTGGAAGGCGTCCTGGGCCGGCGAACTGCTCATCCTGGACGCCGACCCGGAGACCGTCGACGTCGACACGACCGGCATGTCCGCGATGGAGGTCGTCGAAGCGAAGGCGAGCGCGGCCCCGCACGCGCTGACGGCCGTCGTGCCGAAGCCGAACCGGCTGGTCCTCGTCCGGGAAGGCACGATCCACTGCATCAACCGGGTGGACCGGACGGCGGGGACGACCCTCCGGCAGACGATGACCGGCTTCGTCGCCGGCGCCGCCCCCGAGCCCGAACGGCGCTCCGTGGACCGGCTGACGTCCCTGCTCGGCTCGTAGCGGACCCCTTCTCCCTCTGATTGGAAACAGGAACATGGAAGAACTGTGGATCACCGAAGGCCCCCGGGAGTTCGACCGGTGGCTCGCGCGGGGGAAGGTCGACCCCGCGCAGGTCGAACGCATCAGGGAGGGGCTGGAGATCACCGCCGAGGGGCGGGTCGCCGAGGTGGGCGGCCTGCAGACGCCGGAGATCTACTTCCCCGGTCTCACGGCCCGCCCGTGGTGGAGCCGTGCCGACTTCCCCTGGCTCGACGAGCTGGAGGCCGCCGCTCCCGCGATCCTCGACGAGCTGGAGGGCCGGGGCGTCAACCTCGACGGCTCCGTCTCGCACCCCACGGGGCTGGCCGAGGACGGCAAGTGGCGGGCGCTGTACCTGACGTGCATCGGCCGGCCGTACGCCAAGAACGTCTCCGCCTTCCCGCGCACGCTGAAGACGCTCTCCGCCGTCCACGGTGCCACCGACAGCGGCATGACGTACTTCTCGACCATCATGGGAGGTACGCACATCCGCCCGCACTCCGGGTTCAGCAACGCCCACCTGCGCTGCCACCTCTCCCTGGTGGCGACCGAGGGCTCCCGGATCCGGGTCGCCTCGGAGACGCGCGCCTGGGAAGAGGGCAAGGCGTTCGTCTTCGACGACTCCTACGACCACGAGGTGTGGAACGAGGGCGAGGACCGCCGGACGGTGCTCCTCTTCGACTTCTGGCACCCGGATCTGACGGCGCCGGAGATCGAGGCCCTCACCCACATGATGGGCGTCTGGCGGCGCATGTACGCACGGCACTTCTGGGCGCACCAGATGGACGCCTCGTCCCCCGGCCCGACTTCCCTCGCTGCCTAGGAGCACCTCCGTCATGGCTGTTGACACCTGGTCCGAGACCGAGACCTTCCTCAGCGGCGTGCTGTGCGCGCCCGACCCCGACTTCGCCCGCGCGCTGGTCCTCAGCGAGCAGGCGGACCTGCCGGTCATCAACGTTTCCGCCCTCCAGGGCATGCAGATCGGCATGCTGGCACGGATAGCCGGTGCCCGGCGGATCCTCGAAGTGGGCAGCCTGGGCGGCTACAGCGCCCTGTGGCTGGGCAAGACGCTGCCTCCGGACGGCAGCATGGTGACCATCGAGAACAATCCGGTGCACGCCATGGTCGCCGTCGAGAACATCAGGGCGGCCGGGCTCGACGACCGGGTCGAGGTCCGGGTGGGCAATGCCGCCGAACAGCTGGCACGGCTCGCGGAGGAGGAGGCCGAGCCCTTCGACTTCTTCTTCATCGACGCCGACCAGCACAACAACGTCACCTACTTCGAGAGCTGCCTGCGCCTGGGCCGCTCCGGCAGCGTCATCGTCTTCGACAACGTCGTGAGGTCCGGCGAAGTGCGCAACCTGGAGACGCCGAACGGGGCCGTCCGGGCCACCCAGCGGGTGCTCGAACTGGTCGGCGGCTCCGACCGGGTCGACGGGGTGGTCTTCCAGACGGTGGGCCACCGGGGCCATGACGGCATGCTCGTCATCCGGATGAGCTGAGGGGAGGGAACTCCAGTGACCCGTGACATCCGCACGGTGGACGACGTCCTGAACATGCTGGACCGGCTGTTCACCTCGGAGACGGACCGGTGGACGGACGGGTCCCGCGACTGGTGGGACGACTTCTACGCCAACCGTTCCCGGGACATCCCGTTCTTCGTCGACAAGCCGGACGAGAACCTGGCCTCGTACCTGGAACGCGGTCTCCTCACCCCCGGCCGGGCCCTGGACCTGGGCTGCGGCCCCGGCCGCAACGCCGTCTTCCTCGCCGCGCAGGGCTACGAGGTCGACGCGGTCGACCTGTCCCGCACGGCGGTGACCTGGGGAGAGGAGAGGGCCCGCGAGGCCGGCGTGGACGTCCGCTTCCACTGCGGCGACATCTTCACCGTCGACCTGCCGCCCGGCCGCTACGACCTGGTCTACGACTCCGGCTGCCTGCACCACCTGCCGCCGCACCGCCGGGTCAGCTACCTGGCCCTGCTGGAGCGGGCGCTCGCCCCCGGCGGCCACTTCGCGCTCGCGTGCTTCGCCTCGGGAGCGACGGGTTCGAAGCTGCCCGACGAGGAGTTCTACCGCACGCGCAGCCTGGCCGGCGGTCTGGCGTACACCCTCGACGACCTGCGCGGCCTCTTCCCCGCCTTCGGCGAGGTCGAGCTGCGTGCCATGCGGAGGCAGGCGTCCGACTCCCCGCTCTTCGGGGTGTCGCTCCTGAACACCGGGCTGTTCCAGCGCCCGCTGTGACGCCGCCCCGGAAACCGCTCAGGGGCCCGGCCCGCTCGCGCGGACCGGGCCCCTGAACCTGCCTCGGGGGCTACTGCCAGCCGACGTCGCCGTTGGGGTCCGCCGGGGCGGAGGCGGGCAGGACGACCGGGCCGTCCGCGAGACCGTCGGTCGACGGGGAGACGTCCTGGCCGATTCCGAGGAGCGCGATGGCTCCCAGTGCCGCTGCAGCAAGAAGTCGAAGACCGATACGCACGACGTGTGCCCCCCTGGGAAGATCCGTGTTGACGGACCCCATGCTTTCCGTGCGGCCGCGGCGGGGCCAGAGGGTCGCCGTGGCACAAACGGTCCATGACACAAGCGTGCCTTCCGGCCACTCGGCCGAAGTCATGCCACGGGAAGGAGCGAGCACTCCGAGAGCGCCCACGTGGTCAGCGCCGGCTCGTTGCTCACCGCCCGCCCGAAGAGCTCACGGCCGTACTGCTGCACTTCGTACGCGGCCGGGCCACTGATGAATAGCACGCCCCTCGCCCCGCCGCGCGACAGGTGAATCCGGGCGTGTTCCAGCCGCCCCCGTCCCCTATCGGCCTGCTGCAACGCCTGCATCAGCAGCTCCGGCTCCTTGAGTGACTGCTGCGTATCGCACGTGGCCACCACGTGGAGCATGTACATAGAGAACCTCTAAGAGTAAAGGGTGCATTTCGGGTGACTTGGCTTGCCTGGTCCGGCCGCTCGATCAACAATCAGTGGCCTATGTATTTGGGACGGCGTCCTGTGGGGGGATCGATGCTGAAGAGTGCCAACCTTGACGAAGCGGTGGAACCGGTTTACCTGCTCCTGCTGCGCCGCCCCGGGATCACCGTCGCGGAGATTTCGGCCGCCTTGGACGTCCCGGACGCAGAGGTCAGGAAATACCTGGACGTCCTCGCCGACCTGGCGCTCATAAAGCGGTCGTTGCAGACCCCCGAAACCCTCATGCCCATGAACCCCGAGAAGGTGTTCGAAGCCGCCCTGTCCCAGAAGCAGGCGGAGCTGGCGAAGACGCAGCACGAGATGGAAGAGCTCCGGGCGGTGGCGGCGCGCCTGGCCAGCGAGTACGCGGTCGAGTACTCGTACGGCCAAGGAGGTGCCTTCGAGCGTCTGACCAGCGTCGAAGCGGTCCGGGCGCGGATGGACGAGCTCGTGGCGGCGACCACCGTGGAGACCTTGGCCTTCGCCCCCGGCGGTCCGCAGACCGCGGAGAACAGGGCGGCCAGCCGGCCTCTCGCGCAATCCCTCCTCTCGCGCTCGGTGGTCATGAAGACCATCTACCTCGACAGCGTTCGAAACGACCCGGGCAGCCTGGAGCACGCCCTTTGGCTCTCCGAAAACGGCGCCGAGACGCGCACGGTACCCGTACTGCCCCTGCGGCTACAGATCTTCGACCGGCGCTCCGCTCTTATTCCGATCAACCCCGAGGACAGTTCCCAGGGGGCGATCTTCCTGGAAGAGCCGGGCATGGTGGCCGCTCTGTACGCATTCTTCAGACTGGTGTGGGAGTCGGCCGCGCCGATCGCCCAGCCGAAGCGGACCCGCGACGTCAGCTCCGTCTCCCCTCAGGAAAGGGAACTGCTCCGACTTCTCGCCGACGGTCTCACCGACGAAGCCGCAGCTCGCAAATTGGGCATCTCCCTCCGAACCGAGCGCCGCATGATCACCGAAGTATCCGCACGCCTGGAAGCGCACAGCCGATTCCAATTGGGCCAGCGGGCCGCAGAAAACGGACTGCTTTCACCGGACCCGGGTTTCAGCGCCCAGTCTGCATGAGGCAGGGGCATTCCGGCCCTGGACAACCTGGCAGGAACGTGCAGTGGCGCAAACGTGGCAGGTGCGGACGTACCGGTGGCGGGCTCACACCCCCATCGGAGCGTGCAGCTCCACGGTGATCTCGACCTCGACCGGGGCGTCCAGCGGCAGTACCGCCACCCCGACCGCGCTCCGGGCGTGGATGCCCGCGTCGCCGAAGGCCGTGCCGAGCAGCTCGCTCGCGCCGTTGACCACGCCCGGCTGGCCGGTGAAGTCGGGGGCGCTGGCCACGAAGCCGACCACCTTCACCACCCGCTTCACCGCCGACAGGTCCCCGGCGACGGAGGCCACGGCGGCGAGGGCGTTCAGCGCGCACTGCCGGGCCAGCTCCTTGCCCTGCTCCGGGGTGACCCCGGCGCCCACCTTGCCGGTGACCGCGAGCGCCCCGCCGGCCATGGGCAGCTGGCCGGAGGTGTACACGTAGTGCCCGCTCACCACCGCCGGCACGTACACGGCGACGGGTGCGGGGGCGGGCGGGAGTTCCAGCCCGGCCGCCGCCAGGCGTTCCTCGGGGGTGGTGGGGGTCGCGGTCACGGGTGCCTCCTCGGGGCGGGCGGTGGGGGAAGGGGTCAGGGCCGGGTCACGCGCACCTGGTAGCGGCCGTTGCGGAGCTCGCCCACCACGGCGATGGTGATGCCCGCCTTCTCGTCGGTGAAGGTCTCGCCGGGCCGGAACGGCGCGTCCGACAGCTCGGCGTGCACGTTGGGCCGCCGGGTGCAGCCGCCGCTGCCGGTCGCGCTGTCCGAGACGGTGACCGGCCCGCGCCCGGTGTCCACGTCCGAGTCGACCTTGTAGATGAGGACGCCGGGCTTGCAGACGGCCTCGTCGTTCCCGGCGCGGGTGCGGACCTCGACCGCGTAGCCGGCGCTCTCGGAGAGCGGGACGAAGGCCAGCTTCGTGCCGCCCTCGACGGCCAGCGGGGACAGCACGTGGTCGCTGGTGCCGGAGGTGGAGGCGCAGCTGACCTGGCTGCTGTCGAGCCAGCCCAGCTTCCACTTGTGCCAGCCGAGGAGGTCGTTGTTGGCGCCCCAGTCCTCGCTCATGATGTCCCAGTGCCCGACCGTGCCGCCGCCGTCGGCGGTGTACAGGTCGGGGAGGCCGAAGACGTGTCCGTTCTCGTGGGGTAGCACCCGGTAGCCGGTCTCCCGGTAGGAGCCCGAGCCGTCGTCCTGGCGGCTGTAGACGAAGGACGTGTTCGCGAGCGGGACCCCGTCGGCCACCGGCGCCTCCCCGTTGCCGGAGAAGGTGACCGACAGGACGGTGTCCAGTGCGGACGGTCCGGCGTTCGGGGTGACCAGGATGTTGACCAGGTCGTACCGGCTGAAGTCCACCTCGGCGTCGGCGGCCTTCGCGATGTGCTCGACGAGCTGGCGGTAGCCGGGCTCGTACGGGGACCCGCGCTCGATCCCGTACGCCGCGAACGGCATCGGCATCCGCAGCCAGTCCCGCACCGGTGACTCGGCGCGGTAGGTGAGGCGGCCGTAGGAACTGGTGCGGAACCAGTCGGAGGTCTGGGGGAAGAACTCCGCCAGCCGGTCCGCGGCCGTGCCCTCGCCCTTGGCGTCCGGGAAGTCGATCATCAGGTTCAGTGCGCGGACCTCGCCGGTGGAGCGGGAGTACCCGGGCGGGGTCGGCAGGCCCTCCGACATCTGGACGCCCATGGTCCCGGTGATCCGGCACGGTGCCAGTACGGATTCGGCGCTGGTGGCGACGGGGCCGGAGGCCGACTGGCCGCGGCCGGATATTCCGCCGCTGGCGGTGGCGGTGATGCCCAGGGCCAGTGCGGTGAGGCCGATGAACGCACTGGTGCGACAGGGTCTGCGTATCCGGCGGCGGGTCTGCGGCATGGAGATCGCCTTCGGTCCGCGGCAGCCGGCCGGGTCCGGACTGCTCTGTGGGCTCACCCTCCGACGATTGCGACACGCCCGCGCGTCGAAAGCGCCCGAATGTGATCCGACCGGGGCAAAAGCCCCTCTCTGGGGTGTGGCGCAGCTCACACATGCGAGTGAAATAACCGGGGACCGGATCCCCGTTTGAAGGAGAGTCCCACGAAGCGGGGACCGGCTCCCCGGTTACGGGAGGCCGCAGAGACGGATCCGCCGGATCCCGCGCCCCAGGAAGGCCCCGGAATGAAGAGTCCCGCCCACGCCCCGGCGGCCGTACCCCGAGCGGCCGTGGACCTTGCCGAAGCCGGAGCCGGAGCCGGAGCCGGAGTCGGATCCGAAGCCGCGGCCGGAGCCGCCGCCTGCGCCCCGGCGGCGCCCGGCCGGGTCCCGAAGCCCCGCGCCGACGCCGTCCGCAACCGGGAGCGGATCCTGGTGGCGGCGCGCGAGATGTTCGTGGAGCACGGCGCGGAGGCCCCCCTCGACGAGATCGCCCGCAGGGCCGGCATCGGCAACGCCACCCTGTACCGGCACTTCCCCGACCGGGCCGCCCTCGTCCACCACGTGGTGCTCTACGTGATGGACCGGGTCACCGCCCTGGCCGAGGACTCGCTCGCCGAGGAGCCGGACGCCTTCGCGGCGCTCTGCCGCTTCACCCACGGCGCGGCCGACGAGCGGATCGGCGCCCTGTGCCCGATGCTCGCCGCGGGCTTCGACCGCGACCACCCCGAACTGCTCGCCGCCCGCGCCGCCTTGGAGACGGCCGTGGAGCGGCTGGTCGGCACCGGCCAGGCCACCGGCCTGCTGCGCCCCGACATCGGCGTCGGCGACCTGATGGTCGCGCTGTCGCAGCTCAGCCGCCCCCTCCCGGGCAGCGACTGCGTCGGCGCCGAACGGTTCCTCCACCGTCACCTCCAGCTCTTCCTGGACGGCCTGCGGGCCCCGGGCCGCTCCGAACTGCCCGGTACCGCAGCCACGTTGCAGGACCTCAGGCGCACCCCCCAGGTCTGAGGGACCTCCTCCGGCTTTCCGTAGTCCGTACTTCGTAGTCCGTAGTTCTCACGTCTTTTCAGTCATCCGCACAGTGAAGTGGGTACCCCCATGTCAAAAACAGCCGCGACCTCCCCGCCGGCTGCCGTCGACCCCGGCCGGTGGAAGGCCCTGGTCTTCATCGCCCTGGCGCAGCTGATGGTCGTCCTCGACGCGACGATCGTGAACATCGCCCTCCCCTCCGCCCAGACCGACCTCGGCATCTCGGACGGCAACCGCCAGTGGGTCATCACCGCGTACGCGCTGGCCTTCGGCGGTCTGCTCCTCTTCGGCGGCCGCATCGCCGACAAGTGGGGCCGCAAGAACGCCTTCGTCGTCGGCCTGATCGGCTTCGCCCTGGCCTCCGCCCTCGGCGGCGCCGCGACCGGTGAGGCCATGATGCTGGGCGCCCGCGCCCTCCAGGGCGCCTTCGGCGCGCTGCTCGCCCCGGCCGCGCTCTCCCTGCTCGCGGTCACCTTCACCGACGCCAAGGAGCGCGCCAAGGCCTTCGGCATCTACGGCGCGATCGCGGGCGGCGGCGGCGCCGTCGGCCTGATCCTCGGCGGCTTCCTGACCGAGTACCTCAACTGGCGCTGGACCTTCTTCGTCAACATCCCCTTCGCGATCGTCGCCGCCGTCGGCGCCTGGATGGTCATCCGCGAGCCGGCCGGCTCCCGCAACGGCGCCCGCCTCGACGTCCCCGGCGTGATCCTGTCGACCCTGGGCCTGGTCGCCCTCGTCTACGGCTTCACCCGCGCCGAGTCGGCCGGCTGGTCGGACACGGTCACCGTGGCCATGTTCGTCTCCTCGGTGCTGCTGCTCGCGGCCTTCGTGTTCGTCGAGTCCCGGGTGAAGTCCCCGCTGCTGCCGCTGCGCGTCCTGCTGGAGCGCAACCGCGGCGGTGTCTACCTCTCGCTGGGCCTCGCCGTCATCTCGATGTTCGGCCTGTTCCTCTTCCTCACCTACTACCTCCAGGTCGTGAAGGGCTTCTCGCCCGTCAAGACCGGCTTCGCCTTCCTGCCGATGATCGCGGGCATGATCACGGGCTCCACCCAGATCGGCGCCCGCCTGATGACCCGGGTCGCCCCCCGTCTGCTGATGGGCCCGGGCTTCCTGCTCGCCGGTGCCGGCATGCTGATGCTGACGCAGCTGGAGGTCGGCTCCTCCTACCCGGCGCTGATCCTTCCGGCGCAGCTGCTGCTGGGTCTCGGCATGGGCACGGCCTTCATGCCGGCCATGTCCCTGTCGACGCACGGGGTCGACCCGGCCGACGCCGGCGTGGCCTCGGCCATGGTCAACACCTCGCAGCAGGTGGGCGGCGCGATCGGCACCGCCCTGCTGAACACCATCGCCGCCTCGGCGACCACCGCGTACCTGACCGATCACGCGGCCGAGGCCGCGGCGGGCGGCCCGGCCGCGCAGCTCGTGCAGGCGCAGGCCATGGTCGAGGGCTACGCGTCCGCGATCTGGTGGGCCGTCGGCATCCTCGTCGCCAGCGCGGCCATCGCGTTCACGCTGATCAACACCGGCCGTCCGGGCTCCGGCGGTCCGGTGGCCTCGGGCTCCGGCGCCGAGGAGGACGCCGGGATCAAGGTTCCGGTGATCGCCCACTGACGGGGCCGTGCCCGGTGCGGGAATGACTGGAGACCCCACCTCGTTCAAATTTGAACGAGGCGGGGTCGGTCTTTTCGCGGCACCCCGCACCGACCACCGAGGAGCGCTCCCGTGACCACCGAGACCCCCCGCATGCCGGCGCTGTACCTCAGCCACGGGGCCCCGCCGCTCGCCGACGACCCGCTCTGGCCGGCCGAGCTCGCCGCCTGGTCGGCGGCGCTGCCCAGGCCGCGCGCGATCCTGATGGTCTCCGCCCACTGGGAGGAGGCCCCGCTCGCGCTCGGCGCCGTCGAGACCCTCCCGCTCGTCTACGACTTCTGGGGCTTCCCCGAGCACTACTACCGGGTGCGCTACGGGGCCCCCGGCGCCCCGGAGCTCGCCGCCTCGGTCCGCGCCCTGCTGAAGGCGCCCGGCACCCCGGTCCAGGACGTCCCGGACCGCGGCCTGGACCACGGTGCGTACGTCCCGCTCGTCGAGATGTACCCGGAGGCCGACATACCGGTCCTCCAGATCTCCCTGCCCACGCTGGATCCGGCCCGGCTGATGGACATCGGCCGCAAGCTCGCCCCGCTGCGCGACGAGGGCGTCCTGATCGTCGGGAGCGGCTTCTTCACCCACAACCTGGCCGCGTTGCGGCACACCGGGCCCGGTGTGCCCGGCTGGTCGGCCGAGTTCGACGACTGGGGCCGCGAGGCGCTGGCGGCGCAGGACGTCGACGCCCTGCTCGACTTCGAGGCCAAGTCCCCGGCGGGCCGCCTGGCCCACCCCCGCACGGAGCACTTCGCCCCGCTCTTCGTCACCCTCGGGGCCGCCGGCTCCGACCTCACCGCCCAGCACACCCCGGTGGACGGCTTCTGGATGGGCCTGTCGAAGCGCTCCGTCCAGTTCGGCGCGGGCCTCGCGCCGGGGCTCACCGCCTAGGGGACGCGGGCCGGCCCGGTGATCTGCTCGCCGATCACGAAGCCCCGGGCCGGCCCCTCGGGCACGACCGCCCCGGCCCCGTACGGCGCCCGCACCTCGCAGGCGTACCGGGCCTCGTCGGGCACGGGGCCGGTGAGCACGCTGACCGTGCCGTGGCCGTCGTAGTCGTCGACGATCACGTACACGGGGATCCCGGCCCGGGCGTACGCGCGGCGCTTGCGCACCCGGTCCCGGGCGACGTCCTGCGGTCCCGGGGCGACGACCTCGGCGACCAGGGGCACGCTCGACGCCTTGATCCCGAGCTCGCCCCGGGCGGCGTGCCCGGTCAGGTCGTCCGGTGCGAGGAGCACGTCCGGCGCCCAGGCCTGGTAGCCGCCGACCACGTACATGGCCATGTAGGGGGCGTACGGGCCCCCGCCCAGGTGGGCGGCCAGCCGGGACCGCAGCCGGTTCGCCGTGAGCGCGTGGGTGAACGGCCGGCCCACCCGCCACATCTCGATCAGCCCCTCCACGATCTCGACGCGGAAGGTCTCGGGCGGGTCGATGGCCTGCCAGGCCCGCCACAGGGCCTTGTCGAGCTCGGGGTCTGGTTCGGGACCGGCGCCGGTCGGCGCCGCGGTGCGGGACGGCCGCGGGATGTGTGCGATCACTCCCGGCACGCTACGGCCGGAATGTGGCATGCCGACGGAATATGCCCGCGCTTCACCCGGACGGGGGCCGAATCACCCGGACGGACGCGCGCCCGACGCGTGTCCGATGTACGCGCGTCCGCGGTCCGGCCGCCACCGGGTAGTGGGCGGCCTTTTTACCCGGCCATGCACCCCTTGCCCCGGTTCCGGCGATTCGATCGCCAGTCCAGGCAACCGCGAGCCGATGCCGCCCGTCTTCAGGGTGGGAGCACGCCCGCGGGCGGCGCCGCACCGGGCCGGAACCGGGGGGTGTCGGATGTGACGGCAGTCTCACGGATGTCGTCACCGCACGGCTCCGCGAGCACCCCGGAACGGCCCTCAGGCCCGGCCTGACCTGCGCGTTCCCCGGTTCTTGCGGGAGGTCGCCGCCTCCGGTTCCAGGGGATGGCGGGGCAGGATACTGCAAGATCTCGAAAAAGGAACACCGGCGTGGGAATTCTGTCCCGATTCCAGTCGTTGTTTCCTTTCGGAAGCGGGCACTCGGAAGAGTGTCCGAGGACGCACCGCGACCGATTCATCGCATCGCAAGGGAGCACGCATGGCAACCCGCGCCGTCGCCCGTCGTCAGTCCACGAGCAGCGCCCGCGCTGCGGGCGGGGAGATCGTCGACCGTGACCTGGTCGGCATGTACCTCGACGAGATCGCGCGCACCCCGCTGCTCGACGCCGCCAGGGAAGTGGAGCTCTCGCAGATCATCGAGGCGGGCGTGTACGCCCGGCAGATCCTCGACGGCGAGACGGAGCGGGCCGGGGAGATGCCCGCCCGCGAGGAGCTGGAAGCCCTGGCCGCCGAAGGCGAGCGCGCCAAGGAAGTCTTCATCCGGTCCAACCTCCGCCTGGTCGTGGCCGTCGCCCGCCGCTACCCGCGCAGCGGCCTGCCCCTGCTCGACCTCATCCAGGAGGGCAACGCCGGCCTGGTGAGGGCCGTCGAGAAGTTCGACTACGCCAAGGGCTTCAAGTTCTCCACGTACGCCACGTGGTGGATCCGCCAGGCCATCACCCGGTCCATCGCCGACCAGTCCCGCACCATCCGCCTCCCCGTCCACCTCGTGGAGGAGCTCGGCCGGATCCGCCGGATCCAGCGCGAGTTCAACCGCGAGAACGGCCGCGACCCCGAGCACGCCGAGATCGCCGCCGAGCTCGACTCCACCGAGAAGCGCGTGGGCGACGTCCTGGACTGGGCCCGCGACCCGGTCAGCCTCAACATGTCGGTCGACGACGAGGGCGACACCCAGTTCGGCGACCTGCTGGAGGACACCTCCGCGATCTCGCCCGAGCAGTCGGTGCTCTCGCTGCTCCGCAGCGAGGAACTGGAGGACCTCCTCGGCAAGCTCGACCAGCGCACGGCCTCCATCATCAAGATGCGCTACGGCATCGAGGACGGCCGCGAGCGGACCCTGACCGAGGTAGGCAAGCAGCACGGCCTGACCCGCGAGCGGATCCGCCAGATCGAGAAGCACGCCCTGCTGGAGCTCAAGCGCATGGCCCGCGACACCGGCTTCGACGCGGTGGCCTGACCGGCCCCGCCCGCGCCGCCGCCCGAGCCCCCGCTCGGGCCCCCGAACGAGCCCCGGTGCCCACCCCCCCCTGGCACCGGGGCTCCCCCCTGCCCGGGCACCGCGGCGGCCGGCCTCAGGCCCCGGCCCGGGCCAGCCGTGCGCCCAGCGCCCCGGCCGCCTCCGCCAGGAACTCCGGCCCCCGCACCGTGAACTCCAGCCCCGTGAGCGCCATCCGGGCCGCCAGCCACTCCGGCGCGTCCCCGCTCTCGAAGCGCACCCGCGCCCCGTCCGCCTCCGCGGCGGCCGCCTCCCGCAGCCACGAGGGCAGCTCCTCGGGCGGCGCGGCGAAGGACACGTCGACCGGGTACGTCCGCTCGCCCCGCAGCGCCCGCCGGACGAACTCGGCCGCCTCCATCGGCAGGCCGCGCGGGACGAACCTGGCCCCCGTCGCGAAGGGCTCGCTCACCCGGTCCACCCGGAAGGTGCGCCAGTCCTCCCGGTCCAGGTCGTAGGCCACCAGGTACCAGCGGCTCCCGGTGCTCACCAGCCGGTACGGCTCCACCAGCCGGCGCGAGTCCGCCCCGTCCCGCGCCCGGTACGCGAACCGCAGCCGCTCCGGCCCCGCCACCGCCCCGGCCATCGCCGTCAGCGTCCGCGGGTCCACGCTCGGCCCGTCCCCGCGGGTCACCGCGACCGTCGCCGACTGCAGGGCGCCCACCCGGTGCCGCAGCCGGGCCGGCAGGACCTGCTCCAGCTTCGCCAGGGCCCGTACGGAGGCCTCCTCGACCCCCTCGATGGCGTGCCCGGCCCCCACCCGCAGCCCCACGGCGATCGCCACGGCCTCCTCGTCGTCGAGCAGCAGCGGGGGCATCGCCGCCCCCGCCACCAGCCGGTACCCGCCGTCCGCGCCCAGGGTGGCCTCCACCGGGTACCCCAGCTCCCGCAGCCGCTCGATGTCCCGGCGGATGGTCCGCGGGCTGACTTCCAGCCGCTCCGCCAGCTCGCTGCCCGGCCACTCGCGCGGGGTCTGGAGCAGGGACAGCAGGGTGAGCAGCCGGGCGGGGGTGGTGTTCATAGGCCAAGATTGCCAGGTAAGTAGGACACACCCTGGCCTAGTTCCCGTCTAGGTTTCTCTCCATGAGCACCGAGACGTCCATGGCATCGCCCGAAAGCGAGAACGGGCCCGTACGAGAAGAGCGGAACGCACCCGCCGAAGCAGCACCCGCACCAGACGCCCCCGGCGACCCCGCCGCCCCGGCCGACCGCCGCCGCTGGCTGGCGCTCGCCATCGTGATGACCGCGTCCTTCATGGACCTGGTCGACGTCACGATCGTCAACATCGCGATACCCAGCATGCGCCAGGACTTCGGCGCCTCGACCAGCGCGATCCAGTGGATCACCGCCGGATACGCGCTCGCCTTCGCCGCCGGCCTGATCACGGGCGGCCGTCTCGGTGACATCTACGGCCGCAAGCGCCTCTTCCTCGTCGGCGTCGCCGGCTTCACCGTCGCCTCGCTGCTCTGCGGCATCGCGCCCGACCCGTCCATGCTCGTCGCCTCCCGCCTCCTCCAGGGCGCCATGGCGGCCCTGATGGTCCCGCAGGTCCTCGCGATCATCCACGTCACCTTCCCGCCGCACGAGCGCGGCAAGGTGTTCGGCATGTTCGGCGCGATCGTCGGCCTCGGCGCGGTCTCGGGACCGATGCTCGGCGCGCTGCTCACCGAGTGGAACCTCTTCGGCCTCGAATGGCGCACGATCTTCCTGATCAACCTGCCCGTCGGCATCGCGGCCGTGATCCTGGGCCGCAGGTTCATCTCCGAGTCCAAGGCCCCCAAGGCCCTGCGCCTGGACCTGGTCGGCGTCGTCCTCGCCACGCTCGCGCTGGTCATGCTGATCTACCCGCTCACCCAGGGCCGGGAGAACGCCTGGCCGCTGTGGGGCTTCGTCTGCATGATCGCGTCGCCGGTCGTCTTCGCGGGCTTCATCGCCTACGAGAAGTACAAGATCAAGAAGGACGGCTCCCCGCTCGTCGAGCTCTCCCTCTTCCGGATCAAGAGCTTCGCCGGCGGCATCACGGTCCAGCTGGCCTTCGGCCTGGTCACGGGCATCTTCTTCCTGGTCTGGACGCTCTACATGCAGATGGGCCTGGGCTGGACCCCGCTGCACGCGGGCAGCACCGGCATCCCCTTCTCCATCGCCGTCTCCGTCGCGGCCGGCCTCTCGGTCGAGAAGCTCGTCCCGCGCTTCGGCCGCAAGGTGCTCCAGGCCGGTGCGGTGGTCATGGCCGCGGGCCTGCTCCTCTACATCTGGGAGTCCGAGCACTACGGCATGGACATCTCCACCTGGCAGATGGCCGCCCCGCTGGTCCTCATGGGCATCGGCATGGGTCTGATCGTCGCCCCGCTGAACGACACCATCCTGTCCCAGGTGCCGCGCGAGCACGCCGGCTCGGCCTCGGGCCTGATCAACACCACCGGCCAGGTGGGCAACGCCCTCGGCCTCGCGCTGACCTCCGTCGTCTTCTTCGGCTCCATCGAGGACGACCGGATCTTCGGCGTCCCGTACGTCGAGGCCTTCCGCGGTGCGCTGTGGTGGGTCGTGGCGGTCCTCGTCGTGATCCTCGCGGTGATGTTCGTGCTGCCGCGCCGGCAGGTCCCGATGTCGGAGCGCGAGGGAGCCGTCGAGGGCGCCCACTGAGGACCCCGGGCTCCGGCCCGTGACGTCTGCGGACATGCCCGCTCCATCGAGTGGGTATGTCCGTTTTTCTTTGTTTTCCCCCGGTTCTCCCCGTAGAGTGCGGGGGGAACCGGTCGAATCCGGTGCTGAACGGACACGAACCCACAGGCGGCTCGCAATGATCCTCACGGTCACCCCCAACCCCTCCCTCGACCGGACCTACGAGGTCCCTTCGCTGGACCGCGGTGCGGTGCTCCGGGCCGCGGGGGAGCGGGTCGACCCCGGCGGCAAGGGGGTCAACGTCTCCCGGGCCGTCGCCGCGGCGGGCGGCACCACCACGGCGGTCCTCCCGCTGGGCGGCTCCGCCGGGACCCTGCTCCTGGAGCTGCTGACCGCCGAGGGCGTGGACGTCACCGCCGTGTCGATCGCCGGGCTGACCCGCTCCAACATCGCCGTCGTGGAACCGGACGGCACCCTGACGAAGATCAACGCGGCGGGCCCGGAGCTCTCCGCCCGCGAGTCCGGCCTCCTGCTCGACACCGTGCGCGGCACCACCGGAGCCGACTGGATCGCCTGCTGCGGCAGCCTGCCGCCCGGCCTGGAGCACCGCTGGTACGCCGAACTCGTCACCCGCGCCCGGGAGGCCGGCGCCCGCGTCGCCCTGGACACCTCGGGCCCCGCCCTGGCGGCGGCCCTGCCCGCCCGCCCGGACGTCGTCAAGCCGAACGCCGCCGAGCTCGCCGAAGCGGTGGGCCGCCCGCTGGCCACCCTCGGCGACGCCGTCAAGGCCGCCGAGGAGCTGGTCGGACGCGGCGCCGGCGCGGTACTGGCCTCCCTCGGCCCGCACGGCCAGCTCCTGGTCACCGCCGACGCCGCCCACCACGGCACGGCGCCGGTCACGGCGGTCCGCAGCGACGTCGGCGCGGGCGACGCCGCGCTCGCCGGCTTCCTGACCGCCGGCGGCACCGGCCCCGCCGCCCTCGCCTCGGCCCTCGCCCACGGCGCGGCCGCGGTACAGCTGCCGGGCAGCGTCATGCCGGGCCCGGGGGACCTGCGCCCCGAGGCCGTCCGCATCACCCGGGACCTGCCGCTGGACCTCCCGCTGTCCGCCGGCTGACGCCGGCCGGGGCCCGCCGGCCGTCGCCAGCCGGCGATCCTCTCAGCGGACCCTGGCGCGCAGCTCCATCGCCCCGCGGGCGGCGGCCTCGCTGTCGTAGACCTCGCACATGTGCCGCCCGTCCGGGGTCGCCGTGTGCTCGACCTCCCACAGGCTGAACTCGCTCCCGTCCAGCAGGACGAAGGCGTGCTCGTACAGGCTGAAACCGGCGTCCCGCCCGTCGGCCAGGCACTGCCGGCCGCCGAACGCCTGCGTGATGTGGTGCGCGTACGCCGAGCGCAGCAGCACCGCCACCGCCTCGCCGGGCCGGTCGGCGTTCTCCGCGCGGCGCAGCACCCGCCGGGCGTGGTCGGCGGACTCCTCCACCGTGTACTCGCGGCGGCGCAGCGGGGGCGCCGGGGCCGCGAACAGTGCGCTGAGCACCGCCAGATCGGCCTCCAGGCCGTCGTCCCCGTCCCCGGCATCCGGGCCGTGCTCCGCGGGCGGCACCGGCTCCGCGGGGGACTCGCCGAACAGCCGGGCCACCGCCAGTCCCAGCTCGGCCTTGCTCTCGAACACCTCGTGCCGGGTGCCGCGGTCGCCCCCGAGCCGGTAGGCCAGCTCCCACAGGGAGGCCGCACCCCCGTCGGGCAGCAGATAGGTGTGCCGGTGGGTCTCCCGCCACAGCCCCGCCGACGGGCTGTGGTGGGTGGTGTAGAGCGAAGAGCTGTGGGCGAGCGCCGTGCCGAGGCGCTCGACCAACCTGTCCGGCAGGTCGAAGGAGTTGAGGGCGCGGCCCAGGAGTCGCTCGAGGTGCGCCTCGGTTGTCTCGTACGGATCGCTCAAGGTGGGTCTCCAGGCCGTCGCAGCTTGTCACTTCGCGGAAGCACAACGTAGCCCCTGCGCCTGACATCACGTCCGGGATTCGGTAAAACGTCCGGGAAGCATCAGGGGTTCCCGCCACACCTTCAGGTCAAGTTGGTTACGGAAGACGCTGGTTCGCGGTGGTCCGTCACATTGCGCGGGAGCATGGGCGGTATGGCAACGAACACAGTGGGCGTCCCCCGCCAGCAGGGCCGCTCCTCCATCCGCCCCGAGGGCGAACCCGGCGCCTCCCGGGGGCTGGCCTGGCTGCTGGTGGTGACCGGTGCGGCCGGGCTGCTGGCCTCCTGGGTGATCACCCTGGACAAGTTCCTCCTGCTGGAGGACCCGGACTTCAAGCCCGCCTGCAGCCTCAACCCCGTGGTGTCCTGCGGCAGCGTCATGCAGAGCGAGCAGGCCGCCGCCTTCGGCTTCCCCAACCCGATGCTCGGACTGGCCGGTTACGCCGTCGTCGTCTGCGTCGGCGCGGGCCTGCTGGCCGGCGCCCGGTACCGGGGCTGGTTCTGGCTGGGACTGAACGCCGGGACGCTCTTCGGCACCGGCTTCTGCGCCTGGCTGATGGTCCAGTCCCTGTACGAGATCAACGCCCTGTGCCTGTGGTGCTGCCTGGCGTGGGTGGCGACCCTGCTGATGTTCTGGGCGGTGACCGCCCGCAACGTCCGCACCGGCGACCTGCCCGCGCCCGCCCCGCTGCGGGCCCTGTTCACCGACTTCGCCTGGGCGCCGCCCGCCCTGCACCTCGGGGTGATCGGGATGCTGGTGCTGACCCGCTGGTGGGACTTCTGGACGGGCTGACGGCCTGACGGGCCCGCGGACGGGGCGTACGAGGACGAGGGCCCCGGCGGCTGGACGCCGCCGGGGCCCTCGTCACTTCGTCACGTCTTCACTTCGCTCCACGGGCGCCGGTGGGCCCTGACCGGAAGGGGTCGAGCGGAAGGGGTCAGCTTCCGATGGAGCCGTTGCCCGAGAGGACCGGGATGTTGCTGAGGATGTGCGAGAGCGGCTCGTCGCCCTTGGCCTGGGTGGAGTTCTCGGTGCACTGCTGGTTCTGCGGGTTGGACAGGACGTTGATGTCCTGGACGCCGATGTTGAGCGCGGCGATGAGCGACTGGGCGTTGACCTTCGCGGGCAGGCCGATGCAGGGCTTGTTCAGGGAGCCCTGGACCAGGCCGAGCTGCGGGCTCATGTCACCGGTGGTCTTCTGGTTGCCGTAGATCTGCTGGGCGCCGTTGCCGTTGACGGTGTTGATCCCGTTGTCGTTGCCGATGGCCATGGCCGGAGCGGCGCCCGCGCCGACGGCGGCGGCGGTGACCGCGGCGGCGGCCATGATCTTCTTGAGCATCATTGATCCTTTTGTCGCACGAGTGCCCGCTTGTGGAGCGCCCTGATCAACCGCTCTCCCGGGGGGTTGGTTCCGCTCCTTCACTCGAACGGCCCGTCCGGGGCGGGGATTTCCCCGGTGCGGGTGAGGCGGCTGCGGACGCCTGCGCGAAGCCCGTACGCAGCCCCAGGGCGGGTGCGGCCGACCAAGATCGTGTTGCGCTCCGTAGAAGGGCTGCGCACGGTGGGTGAGGAATCGGATTGTTCCCGTCCGCTTTCGCGACCACCCGTAAGGAAGCCCTCATGCGCACGAAGCCGTCCCGCCTCCGCGTCCTCGTCCCGTCGGCCCTCGCCGTCGTCATACTGTCCGGCGCGGCCGCCCCCGTGATGGCCGCCGACCGCGGTGGCGCGGCAGCGGCCATCGAAGAGCGGGCGGCCGCCGTGCAGGAGCGGATCGAACGGGTCGAGGAGGTCAAGCAGGCCGTCCCCGACCGGGTCGCCGCCGGCCCGATCGACGACCTCCTCGCCGGCCTGACCAAGACCCTGGGCGACCTGCTGGGTTCCCTCTCGGGCCTGCTCGGCGGGCTGGGCCTGCCGGCGATCGAACTGCCGAAGCTCCCCGAGATCAAGATCCCCGAGGTCACGCTCCCGGCCCTGCCGCCGGTCAGCCTCCCGGCGGTGCCCGCCGTCCCCGGAGTCCCCGCCCTCCCCGCGGTTCCGGCCGTGCCCGCGCTGCCGGCCGTCCCGGCGGTCCCTGCGCTGCCGGCGACCGGGACGGTCCCCGCACTGCCCGACATCCCGGATGTGCCCGACATCCCCGACATCCCGATCCACAGCTAGCGCGGGGCGGCGGAGGCCGGCCGGCGGCAAGGTTACGACTATTGGGCTGAACAGGTCTGGTTCGGGTCTTCTTCGGTCCTGGGCCGTGTCGTCGGGGAAGCTGGACCGTTTCGCTTCGTGTGAGCCCCGGATCGGGGCAGGACATCGAAGAGAAGGTGCACTTCCCATGAACTCTGCTGCCAAGAAGGCCGCTGTGGCCCTGGCCTCCGCTGGTCTCGCCGTTGCCGGTGCCGCCGGTGCCGCCTCCGCCGACTCCGCGGCCGAGGGCGCGGCCGTGGGCTCCCCCGGTGTCCTCTCGGGCAACCTGGTCCAGGTCCCCGTCCACATCCCGGTCAACGTCTGCGGCAACTCCGTGAGCGTCATCGGTGCGCTGAACCCCGCGTTCGGCAACGTCTGCATCAACGACTGACGTACGTATCGGTCAGCACCACATGACTGTGGGCGCCCCCGGCATCGCCGGCGGCGCCCACAGTCGTTCCCGGGCTGCTCAGTTCTGACCGCCGTTGAGCTTCACGCCGCCCAGCAGCGGGGAGACCTTGGACGCCTCGTTCGCCACGCCCAGCACCTCGCCGGGGGCGTTGTTGCGGAGCTTGTTGACGCCCTGCGCGGTGCCGACGACCTTGTTGACGGTGTCGCCCTGCTCGGCGAGGGCCATGCCCAGGGTCTCGGGGGCCGAGGCGACGACCGGCTCGACGGCGCTGAGCGCCGTGTTCCAGCCGGCCGACAGGCTCATCGGGGGACCGGCGGGCGCCTCCGCCGCGAAGGCGGGGGCCGCCGCTCCGAGCGCGGCGACGGAGCCGGCGACGACAGCGGCGGCCTTGGAGAGCTTCATTATCGAAAATCCTCTTCTATTCGTGGACAGAGGTTCCAGCGGCGACCGTCGCGCCGCTTTCGACCTGGCTAACGATTACCGGCGGCTACGGAAACGCGGAGCCGGGCGCACGGCAGCGGCCGGAGAATCCGAGGGGGGATTCTCCGGCCGGTATTTCTTCTGATTACCGGTATTCCCGGTCAGTCGATACGGGACCTGCGGTACAGAATCGCGCCGCCGAGGATCAGGGCGGAGGCGAGGGCCGCCATGGCCGCGGCGTCGCCCGCCCCGGTGGCCGCCAGCTCCGGCGCGCCCGCGAGGGCCGGCGCGGGGACGGGGGCCGGCGGAGCCGCCTCGGGAGCCGGGGCGGGGGACGGGGCCGGGGCGGGAGCCGGGGGCAGGTGGACCGGGAGGTCGCCGGCCGGGGCCGCCGGGGGCTGGTCCGCCGGGCGGACGACCTCCGGGACGGGGAGCGGCGCGGGCGCGGGCCGCTCCGGCTGGCTGCCGTGCGGCGGACGCGGTGCCGGAAGCTCCGCGGCGGGGACCGCCGGGGCGGGGAGCGGGGCCGGCTGCGCCTCGGGCTGCGGGGCCGGGGCGGGCAGCGGGACGGGCGCCGGGAGGGTGTGGGGCTGCTCCTCCGGCTGCGGGACCTCCTGGACCGGCGCGGGAGCCGGGGCGGGAGCCGGGGCCGGCCGGGGCATGGGCTGCGGAGCCGGTGCGGGCGCCGGAGCGGGCATCGGGGCCGGCGCCGGGAGCGGGGCCGGGTGTTCGGCCGCGGGCTCCGGCTTCGGTTCGGGCCGGGGGGCGGGGCGGGGCTGCGGCTTGGGGGCGGGCGGTGCCGGGTGCGGCGCCGGCGCGGGGTGCTCCGCGCGGGGCGGCTGCGGCGGGTGGTCGTCGCACTCCTCCTCGCCCTCTCCGGAGCCGCCGTAGCCGCCCTCGTGCCGGGGTGCGGGGGGCTCGTGGCGGGGCGCCCCGGGGCGCGGTGCCGCGTGCTTGGGGGCGTGCGCGCGGGGTTCTCCGTAGCCGCGCTCCTCCTCGTGGCGCTGGCGGGGCAGCGCGTGCCGGCCGCTCTGCTGCTCGTCGAGGTAGCGCTCGAAGGCGGCGCGGTGCTCGGGGCTCAGGTAGCGCTCGTAGTCGCGGCCGGCGTCGCCGCCGGCGTGGGATCCGGTGGAGTTGACGCAGGTGTTGCCCATCGAGGGGTTGAGGGCCGCACCCCCGTCCACGCTGTTGCCGCACAGGTTCGGTGTGACCGTGATCGGTACCGAGACGCTGTTGCCGGACAGCACACCCGGCGAATGCGAGGCCTCGGCCATCGCCCCTGGATGCGCGCAGGCCGCGCCGGTCGCGATCGACAGCAGGCTGGAGGCGGCCGCAGCGGTGAGCACCCCCTTGCCCAGTACCTGTCGGCTCAGTACCTGTCGCATGGGTCCTTCCCTGTCCACCGGCGCGGGGGCCGGTACTGAATCGAAGGTGGCCTCGGAGTGCACCGCCGTGCACTCCGAGGCCACCCCGAGGAGGTCTGCCCTGCCCTCGCGGGCCCAGGGCTTCGTCAGGCGTTGACGCAGGTGTTGCCGAACGCGGGGTTCAGCAGACCGACCAGCTGGGCGGTGTTGCCGCAGACGTTCACCGGGATGTGCACGGGAACCTGGACGAGGTTGCCGGAGAGGACGCCGGGGGAGCCCGTGGCGACGCCGCCGGCGACCGAGTCGGCCATGGCGGGGGAGGCGACACCGGCGGCCATCATCGCGCCGGCGGCCAGCACCACTGCCTTCTTGTGCTTCATTTCTTTTCCAATCCTTCCCGCAGAGGTGTATCCGCTGCACACATAACAACGAGTGGGTCCCGGAAAAGAAACCGGGAATTTCCCCGGGCTTCCGTTCCATTCACTCCGACGCCCCGGGCCGACCGTTCCGTGAATTCGGTACGGCCTGGAAATCGAGGGGGGCGGAGTGGAATTACGCGGGCCCGATATGCGGCGAGGCCGCCGCGACCCCGGGGGTGCGACGGCCTCGCTCGGGGCGCTGTGCGATCAGCTGCCGGCGGAGACGTTGCCGGAGAGGATCGGGATGTTGTCCAGGATGTGCGACAGGGCCTCGTCGCCCTTGGCCTGGGTCGAGTTCTCGGTGCACTGCTGGTTCTGCGGGCTGGACAGGACCGGGATGTCCTGGACGCCGACGTTGACCAGCGCGAGGATCGACTGGGCGTTGACCTTGGCCGGGAGGGCGATGCAGGGCTTGTTGAAGGAGCCCTGGATCAGCGCCATCTGCGGGCTCATGTTGCCGTAGGTGGCCTGGTTGCCGTAGATCTGCGCCGAGTTGTTGCCGTTGACGGTGTTGATGCCGTTGTCGTTCCCGACGGCCATCGCCTGCGGGGCCATGGCGGCGCCGAGGCCCAGGGTGGTGGCGGCAACCGCTGCGCCGGCCGCAAACTTCTTGATCATTATCGTCCCTTTTTTGCAGGATTGCCCGGTACTGGAGCATCCGGATCAACGCTCGCGGCCCGGCTCGGGTTGCGTGGCTTCACCCGGATGCCGCCGTTTCGGGCGGCGCGGTTGACGTTCAGGCGTTCACGCAGGTGTTGCCGAACGCGGGGTTCAGCAGCGCGATCACGTTGACGGTGAGGCCGCAGACGTTCTCCGGGACGTCCACGGGGACCTGGACGACGTTGCCGCTCGCCACGCCGGGGGAGCCGGCCGCCGCGCCGTCCGCCGAGGCGCCGCCGTGCGCGGAGGCGAGGCCCGCGCCGCCCATCAGCATCGCCGCACCCGCGACCGCCACGGTGCTGCCGCGCATCAGCCTCTTCTTCATCTCCGTATTTCCTTTCGGTTCGAGCGATGGTCATCCGCATAACGACGCGCCCATGGGGAGGGTGCGTGCTATCGCCCAAAAGGCCGTACGAGCGAGTCCGACGTGATTTCCAGCCCGATTTCTGACAAAGTTCACTCCTGTTTTGTCCCCTTGATCGAAAATGGAGACAGGGTCATGGGTTCCTCCCGCAGAATCCTCGGCACACTCGGCCTGCTGTCCTGCCTCACACTTTCCGCACACGTACCCCCGGCGGGCGCCGCGGTGCCCGCCGGGGTGCGCGAATTGCCCCGGGTGCCCTTCGCTCAGCGTTACCAGGCCGTCCAGCACGGCGGGCTGGTCAGGGCCTCCAACTCCGCCATCAGCTGCCGCCGGGAGGAGAACGACAAGGCCGAGCCGTGCGCCGAGGTCAAGAAGGGCGCGGCGGGGGTCAACGGCGACTTCGAGATGTTCTACGACGAGGTCGACAAGGACCCGGACACCTACAACTCCACCCGGGCCGAGCTCAAGGTCCCGCAGGGCGCGAAGGTCTCGTACGCCCGCCTGTACTGGGGCGGGAACCTGCGGGTGGGGGAGCAGAAGCCGCCGGAGGACAACGGCCGGGTGCTGGTCGCCGAGCCCGGGGGCGCGTACAAGGCGGTGCTGGCCGACACCGTGATCGGGCACCACACCGACCAGGGCAGCGACGCCTACCAGGCCTCGGCCGACGTGACCCCGATGGTGCGCAAGGGCGGCGCGGGGATGTGGACCGTGGCCCAGCTCAACGTGGCCATGGGCCACTCCGAGGTGGGCGCCTGGGGCGGCTGGACGCTGGTCGTCGCGTATGAGCACCCGCAGGAGCCGCTGCGCCGGGTCTCGGTGTGGGACGGCTTCGAGTCGCTGGCCGCGGGTGCCGGCGAGGCCGCGGGGGAGACGGTGGAGGTCACCGGCCTGGACGTGGCGCCCGGCGCCTCCGGCAAGGCCGGGGTGGTCGCGTACGACGGGGACCGGGGGACCCTCGGCGACTCACTCACCGTGACCGCCGACAGTGGCCGACGGGTCAATGTCAGTGATGCAGAAAATCCTTTTAATGATGTTATGAATTCCACGATCACGGAATTCGGACGCCCCTCGTTCGTGCGACAGCCCGAACATATGAATAATCTCGGATATGACGCGGACGTGTTCGACCTGAGTCCCGCCCTGTCCGGTGGCGCCCGCAGCCTCAGCTTCAAGTTCGCGGGCGAAAGCCAAGGTCAATTCCTCGGTGTGCTCTTCGTTCAGACAGACGCGCGCCGCTGAACGCAGGAGACCACTCCACGTGCGGAAACACCCCTCGCCGGACCCGTCACCGGCCGGTTCCGGTTCCTCCTTCACCGTCCTCCACCTCGTCCAGCCCGTCGACGGAGGCGTCGCCCGCGTCGTCACCGACCTCGTACGGGCGCAGACCGCCGCCGGACTGCGCGTACGCGTCGGCTGCCCCCGCGGCGGACAGCTCGCCGACGCCGCCCGCGACGCCGGGGCCGACGTGCACACCTGGCGCGCCGGACGCTCCCCCGGACCCGGGCTGCCCGCCGAAGTCCTCGGCGCCGCCCGGCTGATCCGCCGCCTCGCCCCCGACCTGCTGCACGCCCACAGCGCCAAGGCCGGACTCGCCGGGCGGCTCGCCGTACGCGGCTCCGTGCCGACCGTGTTCCAGCCCCACGCCTGGTCCTTCGACGCGGTCAGCGGCACCACCGCAGCCCTCGCCCTGCGCTGGGAACGCGTCGGCGCCCGCTGGGCCGACCGGGTGCTCTGCGTCAGCGAAGCCGAACGCCGGGCCGGCGAGGCCGAAGGGATCGCCGCCCGCTGGTCGGTGATCCGCAACGGCGTCGACCTCACCCGCTTCCGTCCCGTCCGCGGCGCCCGCGACGGCGGCCGCGCCGAAGCCCGCGCCGGACTCCGGCTGCCGGACGGCGGACCCCTCGCCGTCTGCATCGGCCGGCTCTGCCCGCAGAAGGGCCAGGACGTCCTGCTCCGTGCCTGGCCGGAGGTGCTCGCCACCGTCCCCGGCGCCCGCCTCGCCCTCGTCGGTGACGGCCCCGACGCCGAACGGCTGCGCCGCACCGCACCCCCCGGCGTCCACTTCGCCGGAGCCGCCGCCGACATCCGACCGTGGCTTCACGCCGCCGATCTCGTTGTACTGCCGTCGCGGTGGGAAGGCATGGCGCTCGCCCCGCTCGAAGCCATGGCCTGTGGCCGCCCGGTCCTGGTCTCCGACGTCAGCGGTGCACGGGAGAGCCTGCCGTCCGGCCAGGGACGGCTCTGCCTGGTACCGCCGGAGGACCCGACGGCACTGGCCAAGGCCCTGGGACGGCTGCTCGCCGAACCGCGGCTGCTCACCGAACTCGGGGAGCAGGCCCAGCAACACGCCCGGACCGAGTTCGACGTGCGGCGGACCACGGACGCGGTCACCGGCCTGTACCACGAACTGCTGGGCAGGCCCCGGCCCTTGAACCAGGAGCGCATCAGCCGATGACGATGGACAGCGCACCCGCCCGGCACACCGGGCAGGGCGGCACGGGGCACGCCGGCGGCAGCGCCTTCGCCCCCGCGGCTCCCGCCGAACCCCGCCGTGCCGTGACCGCCATCCACCCCCCGCGCGGGCCCCGCGCCGACCGGGCCCGCGCCGCCGTCAGGCCGCAGCGGGCCCGCCGCCGCGAAGGCGTCACCGCCCTGCTGACCGCCGACGCGCTCGCCGCCGCCGTCACCGCGACCACCCTGCCCGTCGGCACCCTGCCCCCCGAAGCCGTCCTGCCCGCCGCCGCCCTGCTCACCGCCCTGCACGCCCAGGCCGGGCTGTACCGGCCCCGCCTCGCCCCCTCCGCACTGCGCGAACTCCCCGTACTGGCCGGCCGCGCCGCCGTGCTCTGGGCCGGGGCCGCCGCCCTGCTCGCCGCCGCCGCACCGCAGCGCGCCCTCGGCTGGAGCGTGCTCCTCGGCGCCGTCGGCCTCCAGGCCGTACTCGCCTGCGCGGGACGCGGGTTCGTCAACCAGCTCCGCCGCCGCGCCGCCGTACGACGGCCCGTCTCGGCGCTCGTGGTCGGCCCCGGCGAGGGCACCGGCGCCGTCGCCGCCGCCCTGCACGGCCGCCCCGAGTACGGGCTGCGCCCCGTCGGCATCGCCGACACCGCCGCCCCCGCCGACGGGGACACCGGCCAGCTCCCCGTCCTCGCCACCCACGAGGACGTGCGGCGCGCCGTCATCCAGAACTCCGTCCGCGAAGCCGTCTTCACCTGTCCCCCCGAGGCCGACGAACGCACCGCCTCCCTGGTCCGCCTCTTCCACGACCACGGCTGCCGGCTCTGGCTCGCCGACCCCGCCGGGACCGCCAAGGTCACCGGCATGCGCGTCGCGCAGCCCGCCGACCAGCTGTGGGGATACGCCGTACAGCCGCTGCTGCCCCGCCCCTCCCGGCCGGTGGAACGCGCCGCGAAGCGGGCCATCGACTCCGGCCTCGCCGCCCTCGCCCTGCTCGCCGCCGCCCCCGTCATGGGCGCCTGCGCCCTCGCCGTCCGGCTCTCCGACGGCCCCGGGGTGATCTTCCGTCAGGAGCGGGTCGGCCTCTACGGGCGGCCCTTCACCCTGCTGAAGTTCCGCACCCTGCGCGCCGACGAGCACGAGTCCGCCACCCGCTGGACCGTCGCCGGCGACCGCAGCATGAGCCCCGTCGGCTCCTTCCTGCGCAAGTCCTCGCTGGACGAGCTGCCCCAGCTGTGGAACGTCGTACGGGGTGACATGAGCCTGGTCGGTCCGCGCCCCGAACGCCCCTTCTTCGTCGCCAAGTTCAGCACCGTCCACCCCGGCTACGAGGCCCGCCACCGGATGCCCGTCGGCATCACCGGCCTCGCCCAGATCAACGGGCTGCGCGGCGACACCTCCATCGAGGACCGGGCCCGCTTCGACAACCACTACATCGACACCTGGTCGCTGTGGCAGGACCTGTGGATCCTCACCCGGACCGCGGCCTCCTTCTTCCGCTTCCGGCTGGGAGGGAGCTGAGCATGAGCCTCGCCGCGACCGCCCCGGCGCGGGCCCTCGACGCGGGCGCGCTGCGCCGCCACTGGCCGCTGCTGCCCCTCGCCGCGACCGTCCTGTTCCTCCTCGCCCCGCTCCCCGCCGGCGACGCGACCGCCTCCGGCAAGGTCGGCCCCGCCGACGCGGCCTCCCTGGTCCTCGCCCTCGTCTGCGGGATCCAGGCCCTGCGCGGCCGGGTGCGGACCCTGAGCCCGCTCGGCGTGCTCGTCCTCGGCGCCCCCGGCATCGGGCTCGCCGTGTCCACCATGACCGCCGGCGACCCGTACGCCGCCCTCCCCGGGTTCGTGCGCTACCTCCAGGTCTTCGTCCTCGTCCCGGCGGCCGTGGTGCTGCTGGTGCGCGACGCCCGCGAGTTCCGCATCGCCGCCGGGTGCTTCGTCGTCCTGGGACTGGTCCAGGGAGCGGTGGGCGTCGTCCAGTACGCCACCCACACCGGCGCCTCGTACCAGGGCGAGAACGTCCGCGCCGTGGGCACCTTCGGCCCCGGCGACGTGATGGGCATGGCCACCGTCGTCGCCTACGGGCTCGTCGTCGCCACCGCCGCCGCCCTCGCACCGGGACTGTCCCGACGGGTCCGCCGCACCGCCGCCGCCGCTGCCCTCGCCCTCGTGCTGCCGCTCGTGCTGTCCTTCAGCCGCGGCGCCTGGATCGCCACCCTCGGGGCGGCGGTGCTCGTGATGGCCATGGCCGGGATCCGGCGGGCCCTGCGGGTCCTCGTCGCACTGGCCGCGCTGGGCGTCGTCCTCGTCGGCGGACTCGGCGTCGGCTCCGAGATGGTCGCCGAGCGGCTGACCTCGATCACCCAGGTCTCCAGCGCCCCCGACCAGTCCGTGACCGACCGCTACACGATGTGGGCCGCCGCCGAGTCCATGTGGCGCGAACGGCCGGCCGTGGGCGTGGGCCTCAAGGGCTTCCCCGCGCACCGCGACGGGCACTCCTCGCTCGGCCTGTCCTCCGGCAGCGACACCGCCGGCGCCGGACAGGCCTTCATCAAGCAGCCGCTGCTGTCCCCGCACAACATGTACCTCCTCGTCCTCAGCGAGCAGGGCCTGATCGGCCTGCTCACCCTGGCCGGCGGCTGGGCCGCACTGCTGGTCGCCGGACTGCGGCGGTTCGCCGCCGGGACCGACCGGGCGGTCAGGGACTGCGGGCTGATCGCCACCGGGCTGCTCGTGTGGCAGCTGACCGACTTCCTGTACGCGGACATCGGCGGGCCCTCCACCGTGCTGACCGGCGTGATCATCGGACTCGCGGCGTGGTGGGCCCTGCCCTCCCCGGGATCCGGCGAAGGCTCCGCACCCGGCCCGGTCCCGCCGGCCGCCGAGGGGCCGGCCGGCCGGTGACCGACACGACTCCCTGGCGGCGGCCCGTGGCCGCGGCGACCGATGTCGCCGCGGCCACGGGCTCCGCGGGTCCCGCCCCGGCCGCCCCGCCGGCCGGCCGCGGCCGGCCCGGCACCGCCCCGGTCCCGGCCCCCGGCCCGGGCGCGCCGGAGCCCGGAACCCCGGCGGGCGGACCCGCCGCGGCACCGGGCTCCGACGGCCCGCGCCGGGGAGGGGACGCCGCGGTGCGCCCCGGCACCGGACGGGCCCCCGACCGGCGGGCGCCGGGCCGGCCGGGCGAGCGGCCCGGCGCGGCCGGTCCCGGAACCGGCGAACCCGGCGGCGGGACCGCTCCGCTCGGACGGTTCCTCGCCAAGGCCGCCGCCGTCACCGCCGCACTGACCGCGGCCGGGGCCGTGTTCGGGCTCGTACGCGACCAGACCATCGCCCACCTCTTCGGCGCCGGCCACGACAGCGACGCCTTCCTCATCTCCTGGACCGTCCCCGAGATGGCCTCGACGCTCCTCATCGAGGACGCCATGGCCCTGCTGATGGTCCCCGCCTTCAGCCACGCCCTCGCCCGCCGGGCCGCCAGCCGGGCCGGACTCACCCGCAGGGAAGCCCGCGCCGCCGACCCCGTACGGCTCCTCGTCGGCGCGACCCTGCCCCGGCTCGTCGTGTTCCTCGCCGCCGTGGCCTCCGTGCTCATCGTCGCCGCACCGCTCGTCGTCGGCGTCCTCGCACCCGGCCTGCCCGACCCCGGGCTCGCCGTCCAGTGCACCCGGATGACGGCCCTCACCGTCATCACCTTCGGCATCGCCGGGTACTTCAGCGCCGCCCTGCGCGCCCACCGCTCGTTCCTGCCGCCCGCCGCGATCTACGTCTCGTACAACGTCGGCATCATCGGCACCATGGTCGCCCTCCACACCCTGTGGGGGGTCCGGGCCGCCGCCGCCGGGGTCGCCGTCGGCGGGCTGCTGATGGTCCTCGTCCAGCTCCCCGCCTTCATCCGCAACGTCGGCTTCGCCCCCAGCCGGGCCAAGGGCGCCCCGCGCAGCCAGCGCGACCGCGACCGGCCCACCCTCATCGCCTTCGGCGTCATCGCCCCCGTCATCTTCTTCGCGGTCTTCCGCCAGTCCCAGGTGCTCGTCGAGCGCTTCCTCGCCGCCTCCCTCCCGCCCGGCGCGATCTCGCACCTCAACTACGCGCAGAAGGTCGCGCAGATGCCGATGGTGCTCTCCCTGATGATCTGCACCGTCACCTTCCCCGTGGTCGCCCAGGCGATGGCCGGCGGGGAGCGCGAGAAGGCCCGGCGGCGGGTGGAGCAGGACCTGGCGCTCGCCTCCCTCGCCGTCCTCATGGGCACCGCCCTCGTCATCGGCTACGCCCCGCAGATCATCCAGGTCCTCTTCGAACGCGGGGCCTTCACCCACCAGGACACCCTCGCCACCGCCTCCGCGATGCGGGTCTACGGCCTCGGCCTCCTCGGCCACTGCCTCGTCGGCGCGCTGTCCCGGCCGTTCTTCTCCACCGCCCGGCCCACCTGGTTCCCGGCCCTCGCGATGGGCGCCGGCCTCCTCGTCAACATCGTCGCCGGAACCCTCGCCGTCGGCTGGTGGGGCACCTACGGCATCGCCGCCGCCAACGCCGCCGGCATCACCACCACCGCCGCCCTCCTCCTCACCGGCCTCGGCTCCCGCATCATCGCCATCCAGGTCCGCCGGGTCGCCGTCAGCATCGGCCGGCTCGCCGTCGCCGCGGCCGCCGCCTGCGGCACCGGCTGGCTCGCCGGGCCGATGATCGCCGACCCGCTCGTCAGCGCCGCCCTCGGCTGCCTGCTCGTCCCCGCCATGTTCGGAGCCACCGGAATGGCCATACGGGCACTGGAGATCACCGCCCTGCCCGGCCAGCTCGCCCAGCTCGGCTCCCACACCACCACCCGGATCACCCGGCTCACCCAGAGGTTCCGCAATGTCCGCTGACACCGACACGGCCCCCGCCGCCGTGACGGGCCCCGCCCGCCGGGGCCCGTCCCCGTGGGTCCTGATGTACCACTCGGTCGCCGAGTTCACCGACCCCGCCGAGGACCCGTACGGGATCACCGTCACCCCCGCCGCCCTGGAGGCCCAGCTGCTGTGGCTGCGCTCCCGCGGACTGCGCGGGGTCGGCGTCGGCGAACTGCTCCGGGCCCGCGCCGCCGGCCGCGGCCGCGGCCTCGTCGGCCTCACCTTCGACGACGGCTACACCGACTTCCTGACCCACGCCCTGCCCCTGCTGCGCCGCCACGACTGCACCGCCACCCTGTTCGTGCTGCCCGGCCGGCTCGGCGTCGACAACGTCTGGGACCCGCTGGGCCCGCGCAAGCCCCTGCTCACCGCCGAGCAGATCCGGGAAGTCGCCGCCGCGGGACAGGAGATCGGCTCCCACGGACTGCTCCACCAGGACCTCACCGCCGCCCCCGACGACGTCCTCCAGCAGGAGCTGCGCGGCAGCCGCGAGCTGATCCGCGAACTGACCGGCACCCTCCCCGAAGGGTTCTGCTACCCCTACGGGCACCTCGACGCCCGGGTCGTCGACGCCGCCCGCGCCGCCGGCTACGACTACGCCTGCGCGATCTCCCCCGGCCGGCTCGCCGGCCGCCACGCCCTGCCCCGCACCCACGTCAGCCAGGCCGACGGGGGCGCGCGGCTGCGCGTCAAGCAGCTGCGGCACGAGGTGCGGGCCCTGCGCAGGAGGGCGCTGCGGTGAAGGGGGCCGAGGACGTGAAGCGCGGCGCGGCGGACCTCGCGGGCGTGCGCGCCCTGCACGTCATCACCGGCCTGGGCGTCGGCGGCGCCGAACAGCAGCTGCGGCTGCTGCTGCGGCACATGCCGATGCCCTGCGACGTGCTCACGCTGACCAACCCCGGCCCCGTCGCCGAGGGGTTGCGGGCCGACGGGGTCCGCGTCGTGCACCTGGGCATGCGCGGCAACCGCGACCTCGGCGCACTCCCGAGGCTGGTCCGGTTCATCCGGCGCGGCCGCTACGACCTCGTCCACACCCACCTCTACCGGGCCTGCGTGTACGGGCGCCTCGCGGCCCGGCTCGCCGGCGTCCCGGCCACGGTGGCCACCGAACACTCCCTCGGCGAGGGCGAGATCGAGGGCCGCCCGCTCACCGGCGGGGTGCGCGCCCTCTACCTGGCGAGCGAACGGTTCGGTGCGGCCACCGTCGCCGTCTCCGACACCGTCGCCGCCCGGCTGGCGGGGTGGGGCGTGCCCGCCGCCCGGGTGCACGTGGTCCCGAACGGGATCGAGGCCGCCCGCTTCCGCTTCGACGAGCGCGTACGCCGCGCCGCCCGGGCCCGGACCGGGCTGCCCGAACGCGCCTTCGTGGTGGGTGGGGTGGGGCGCCTGGTGCCGGGCAAGCGGTTCGACGTACTCGTGCGGGCCGTCGCGGCACTTCCCGGCGCGCACCTGCTGCTGGCCGGGGACGGCCCCGAACGGGCCGCGCTGCGGCTGCTCGCCGCCGAACTGGGCGCCCAGAGCCGGATCCACCTGCTCGGCGAGCGCGACCCGCTCGGCGACAGCCCCGACGGGCGCACCCCCGGGATCCCCGCCCTGCTGGCCGCCATGGACGTCTTCGTCTCCCCGTCGCGGGAGGAGGCGTTCGGGCTCGCCGTCGTCGAGGCGCTGGCCGCCGGACTGCCCGTGCTGCACGTGACCTGCCCCGCCATCGACGACCTCCCCGCCGACCAGGCCCCGGGAGCCCGGCGGATCGGCACCGGCACGGAGGAACTGGTCGCCGCCCTGCGCGGGCACATGGAAGCGGGCGCGCGCCGGCTCCCGCCGCCCCCGGTGGTGCGCCGGTACGACATCGCGCGCACCGCCGCGCAGCTGCTGGACGTGTACGCCCTCGCGCTGTCCGCGCCGGGGGAGGGGGCCGGTGCGGCTCCGGCGGGGGCCGCCGCGGACGCGCGGGGCGGGGCCGGGGCGGCGGGGTCCGGGGCGTTGCCCGGCCCGTCCGCCGCGACCGGCCCCGCCGCGTCCGGGGCGGCCGTGCCGGGGCCCGCGCCCGGGGTGCGCCCGCAGGACGCCGCGCCCGTGCCCGCGCCCGTGCCCGGCCCGGCGGGCGGTCCGCAGGACCCCGCGCCCGTCCCCGGTCCCGCGGGCGGTCCGCGCGAGCCCGGGACCGCGCCGGCCGCGGACCCCGGACCCCTGACTCCCCCAGCCCCCGCTGGGAGGTGCCCCCAGGCGGGGCCGGCCCTCGCCGAACCCGGCGGGGACGGCTGATCCCCCCTCGCTCCACCCCCGGCCAGGGGAACGGCCGGGACCGCACGAACCCCCCTCCACCCAGGAAGGCACCGCACATGGCCGACACCCCCGACCAGAAGAAGTCCGACCACCGCTCGGAGCGCAAGCGCCGGCTCCTGCCGCCGCCCGCCTGGTGGCCGCTGCCCGCCTGCGCCCTGCTCGGACTGGCGGCGGGCGGCGCGTACGGGGTGCTCAAGGCCCCCGAGTACGCCGCCACCAGCTACGTCGTGGCCGTACCGAACGAGACCACCGAGCCGGCCACCGCCCTCGGCTTCGCCCAGGCCTACGGCCGGATCGCGACCAGCAGTTCCACCCTCGCCTACGCCCAGCCCCGCGCCGGCATCAGCGCCCAGCGGCTGCGCACCCAGGTCCGCGCCGAGACCTCCCCCGACTCCCCGATGATCGCCATCACCGGCACCTCGAAGAGCCCCTCCGAGGCCGCCGACGTCGCCAACGCCGTCGCCGACGCACTCTCGCTGAGCAGCAACCAGGCCGCGAAGAACACCGGCGTACAGCTGCTCCTGTTCAACCAGGCCGTCGCGCCCAGCGACCCGGCCTCCCCGTCCGCCCCCGTCAGCGGCGCCGTCGGACTGTGTGCCGGCGGGCTCCTCGGCGGGCTGTGGCTGCTGGCCCGCCCGGGCCGCCGCAAGGAGCGGGCGGCGGGCCGCCCGGCCGTGGAGGAGTACGCCTCGCTGCCCGCCCAGGGCGAGCACACCGAGACCAAGGAGAAGGAGTCCGTGCGATGACGCAGGGCTCCGCCGGGGCCCTGACGGTGACGCTGTGCCGAGACCCCCGGCAGTTCGCCGCGCTGGAGGAGTCCTGGAACCGGCTCGTCCGGAACTGCCCCACCGCCACCCCCTTCCAGAGCCACGCCTGGCTCCACTCCTGGTGGCTGTCGTACGGGAAGGACGGCCGGCTCCGGATCCTGCTCGTGCGGCGCGGGGAGGAACTGGTCGGCGCGGCCGCGTTGATGCTCGTACACCGGCCGCTGCCGCGGCTGGTGCCGCTCGGCGGGCCGATCACCGACTACTTCGACGTGCTCGTCGCCGCCGAGTACGCGGACCAGGTCGTCCCGGCGATGGCCAACGGGCTGCACCGGGCCGCCCGCGCCGCCGTCGTCGACCTGCGCGAGGTGCGCCCGGGGGCCGCCGCGGAGGCGCTGTACGAGGCCTGGCCCGGGGTGGCCGCGAAGGCCGCCGACTCCACCTGCATGGAGCTGCCCGCACTGCCCTTCGACCAGCTCGTCAAGCGGATGCCCGCCTCCGGCGCGCAGCGCGTGCGGGCCAAGCTGCGCAAGACGGACGCCGCCGGGATCGAGGAGCACGAGGTCACCGAGCGGGAGGTGCCGCAGGCCGTGCGCACCCTGCTGCGGCTCCACGAGAAGCAGTGGCGGGGCCGCGGGGTGACGCCCGAGCACCTGAGGCCCCGCTTCGCCGAGCACCTGACCCGGGCCACCCGGCGGATGGTGCGGGCGGGGGAGGGCCGGCTGACCGAGTTCCGGCTGGACGGGAAGGTGGTGGCGTCCAACGTGACGCTGCTGTCGGCCGCGCTGAGCGGCGGCTACCTGTACGGGGCCGACCCGGACCTGCGGGAGCGGAAGGTGGACGTCGCGACGCTGCTGCTGCGCTACGAGGCGGGCCGGGCGCTGCAGGAGGGCCGGCCGGTGGTGAGCTTCCTGCGCGGCAACGAGCCGTACAAGAACCACTGGCGGCCCGAGACGGTGGTCAACCAGCGCCTGCTGCTGGCCACGCACGCGCTCGCGCCCCTGCTGCGGCTGCACGAGTCGCAGATCACGGGGCGCGAGCGGGCGGTGGACGCGCTGCGCGAGGCGCTGCCGGCCGCCCGGGACTGGCGGGCGCGGCTGAACGAACTGCGGGTCCGATGACCCGTCCCCGTCTAGAAGGGCCAGAAGCCGGAGTCCTTGCCCCAGTCGAAGCGGAAGCAGAGCGACTGGTTGCCGAAGATGCCGTTCAGCCACCCTCCGAAGTCGAGCGGGAGGCACCACTGCCTGCTGTCGTTGGGCTGGGGCTTCGGTTCGGGTTTCGGCTCGGGCTTGGGTTCGGGCCGGGGTGCGAGCGGGCTCGGGGACAGCACCGGGGGCACGGGCGACGTGACCGCCGGCGACGGCTCCGGGGACGGCCCGGGCGGGAGCGTGACCTCCGGGGACGGGGTGACGGGCACCGGCTCGGGGAGGGCCGGCGTGGGCTCGGCGGGCGCCGGAGCGGGGTCGACCGGTACCGGGTCGACGGGTGCGGGGCCGACCGGCGGCACGGAGGCCTCGGGAGCGGGGGGCTGCGGGGCGGGGACGTCGGGCTTGGGGACCTCCGGCTCGGGGGCTTCGGGCTTGGGGAGCTCGGGCTTGGGGAGCTCGGGCTTGGGGAGGTCCGGCTTCGGGACGTCCGGCTTCGGAGCCTCGGGCTTGGGCGCCTCCGGCTTCGGGACGTCGGGCTTGGGCGCCTCGGGCTTGGGCAGCTCGGGCTTCGGGAGTTCGGGCTTCGGGAGTTCCGGCTTGGGCAGCTCCGGCTTGGGGACCACCGGCGTCGGCAACGGCGGGGTCGGGACCTGGGGCGTCGGGAGGTCCGGCTTGGGGACCACCGGGGGCGTCGGGACCACGGGCGGCGTCGGGACCACGGGCGGGGTCGGCTCGGACGGCCGGTGCTCGCCCATCGCCTCGCGGAAGACCTTCGCCGACTGCGGGTTCTGCTTGCACCGCCAGACGCCGTGCGGGCAGTAGTCGGTGATGGTGTGGTAGAGCGGCTTGTGCTGGTCGATCCACTTCAGCATCTTCCGGACGTACTCCGGGTTGTCCCCGTTCCGGAACAGCCCCCACTCCGGGTACGAGATCCGCTTGCCGTGTGCCTTCGCGAAGTCGACGTGCTGCTGGAGCCCGTACGGCTGGCTGACGTGCTCCTCGAAGGTCCGTCCCGGACCCTGGTCGTACGTGTCCATCCCGATGACGTCGACGACGTCGTCGCCCGGGTAGCACTTGGTCCAGCCGATCGCGTCCGTCCCCCGGTTGGGGGCGAAATCGAACGTGAACCGCTGTCCGGGGACGGACCGCATCGTGGTGACGATGCGCTTCCAGTACTTCTTCCAGTTCTCCGGGTCGGGCCCGCAGCGGTGGGTGTACGTGGTGCCGTTCATCTCCCAGCCGAGCACGATCACGGTGTCCGGGACGCCCAGGGCCACCAGCCGCTCGGCGAGCTTGTGGAAGTGCCGGTCGTACTGGCCCTCCGCGCCCGCCCGGATCAGCTGGACCACCTGCCAGTCGGGCACCCGGTCCTCGTTGCGGGCCTGCATGGGCACGTTGAGCACGAACATCCGGTCGTCCTCGGCCCTGCGCCACTCCGCCCAGTCCGCGAGGAAGTCCACGCCGCCCTCGATGCCCGGCCACTGGTCGCCGGGGAGATAGGTGTGCCCGACCCGGATCTCCCTGCCGCCGAGCCAGTGCGACAGGTAGGGGATGCGGGCCACTCCGGGCGGCCCGTAGCCGAGGTAGGCGCCCACGGCGGTGTCGGAACCCCTGGGGGATTCGTCGTCCGGGGCCGCGAGCGCGGCTCCGGTGGCGAGCAGCCCGGCCGTGACCGTGCCGACGCAGGTACTCACCAGGCGGTGGCGTGGTCTGGGCATGGCGTCTCCCGAGCTATCGCGAACCGGTGTGCTTGCACAAGACGTTAGGCATCAGATCTGACGAATGGCCTGTCCGGTGGCCGCTGGGTAGGCCATTCGCAGGTGCGCATCCTCTCCGCTTGGTCCGACTAGGTGAAAGACACCGTTCCCATGAACGCGTTCGACGGCCGTGTGCCCGCTGTTCTGCTCAGACTCGATCGGAATCCGTTCCACCACGGAACCCTCGGCGCCGTCAGATCCCTTGGGCGCAAGGGCGTGGAGGTCCATGCCGTCGTCGAAGCCGGGGGAGGTCCCGTGGGGCGTTCGCGCTACTTGCGCGCCGTGCACGCCGGTCCCGAGGGCGGAATCGATCCGGAGGAGCCCGAGCCGCTGCTGGAGTGCCTGGTCGGCGTGTCGGAGCGGATCGGGCGGCCCGCGGTGCTCGTGGCCATGGACGACATGAGCGCGATCGCCGTGTCCCGGGTCGCGCCGATGCTGACGGACCGTTTCCGGATCCCCCATCAGCCCGACGACCTGCCCGCCCGGGTGGCGGACAAGGCCGAGCTGTCGCGGCTGTGCGCCCGCTGGGGCGTCCCGCACCCGGAGACGGTGATCCCGGCCAGCGGCGAGGAGGCCGCGCGGGCCGCGTGGCGGCTCGGGCTGCCGGTGGTGGCGAAGTGGAGCCGGCCGTGGCTGCTGCCGGCGGGCGCCGGGCTGCGGAGCACCGTCCTGGTCAACACGGCCGCCGACGCACGCCGGTTGTACGAACGCTCCGACGAGGCCGGGAGCCGGCTGCTGCTCCAGCGGTTCCTGCCCGCGGGGCCGGACACCGACTGGTTCTTCCACGGGGCCTTCGCCCGGGGCGGCCGGCCGCTCCTGGCCGGCTCGGGCCGCAAGGAGCTGTCCTGGCCGGTGCGGACCGGGCTGACGGCGGTGGGGCGCTGGCTGCCGGACCCGGCGGTGGAGGAGTCGGCGCTGCGGCTCGCGGAGCGGCTCGGCTACCAGGGGATCCTGGACCTCGACTTCCGCCGGGACGAGTGCGGCACGTTCCGGCTGGTGGACTTCAACCCGCGTCCGGGGGCGCAGTTCAGGCTGTTCGCCGACGACTCGGGGCTGGACGTGGTCCAGGCCGTGTACCTGGACCTGACGGGTCAGCGGGTGCCGACGCCGGCGGGCGGACCCGGGCGGGTCTTCGTGGCGGAGAACTATGCGCTGCTGGCCGCGGTACGGGGCCGCACGCTGCCGCGCCGCGCCGCCGCCGGGCCGGCCGGTCCCACCGTGGCGGGTCCGGCGGAGACCGCGCCCGGGGCGGGTGGCCGCGACGCGCGGCCCGGCCCGGTCCGGGTGCTGCCGCGCGGGGAACGGGCGCGGGTGGAGGCGGCCTGGTTCGCCCCCGACGACCTGCGGCCGTTCCTGGCGATGCTCGGGGCCTTCCTGGGGCGCGGCTTCGGCAAGGGGGCGCGCGTGCTGCGAGGTGTCCCCGCGCAGGGGCGGCGTACGGTCCGCGCGGTGCGGACCCCGCGCCAGCGCGGCGGCGAACGGCCGTGGCCGGGCTCCCGGCCCCCCGGCCCGGCGGCGGGCGAGGCCCCGCCGGGGGCGTCGGCGGAGCCGGACGAGCTGGTGAGCCGGTGAGCCGGTGAGCCGGTGAGCGGTGAGCCGGTGACGCTCCGGGGGCGGTGACACCCCGGTGGTGCGGTGGTGCGGTGACGCCGTGACATGTGACGCGGCGTCGTGATCCGGCGTGGCGCGGCGCGGTGACGGGGTGTCGTGGAGTCCCGGCGGCTCGGCGACGTGGTGACTCGGTGGCGATCTGGTGGAAGGAGTGGCCGTGAGGCGGACGGACGATCTCGTGGTGGTCGGCGCCGGCCCGTACGGGCTGTCGATCGCCGCGCACGCGGCGGCGGCCGGGCTCGGGGTACGGGTGCTGGGCCGGCCCATGGCGTCCTGGCGGGACCACATGCCCGAGGGCATGTACCTGAAATCGGAGCCCTGGTCCTCCAACCTCTCCGCGCCCGGCGGCCGCTACACCCTGGCCGACTACTGCGCCACCCGGGGCCTGGCCGCCGAGCACGGCAGCCCGCTGCCCATCGGGACCTTCAGCGCGTACGGGCTCTGGTTCGCCCGGCACGCCGGCCTGCCCGGAGTGGAGGAGGCCACCGTCACCGAGGTGACCCCGCAGGGCGACGGCTTCCTCGTCCGCACCGCCGAGGGGCCCCCGCTGCTCGCCCGTACGGTGGCCCTGGCCGTCGGGGTGATGCCCTTCGTCCACTACCCCGAGCCGCTGGCCGGGCTGCCCCCGGGCCACTACTCGCACAGCAGCGGCCACCGCGATCTGTCCCGCTTCGCCGGGCAGGAGGTCGCCGTACTGGGTGCCGGGCAGGCCGCGCTGGAGACGGCCGCGCTGCTCGCCGAGGCGGGGGCCCGGCCGTCCCTGGTGGCCCGGCGGTCCCGGCTGAACTGGAACACCGTCCCGCAGCCGCTGGAGCGTCCGCTGGCCCGGGCCCTGCGCGAGCCGCACAGCGGTCTCGGCACCGGCTGGCGCAGCTGGGTGTGGGCGGAGCTGCCGTGGGCGGTGCGGCGGCTGCCCGCGCCGACGCGGGAGCGGATCGCCGCCACGGCGCTGGGGCCCGCCGGGGCGTGGTGGCTGCGGGACCGCTTCGAGCGGCGGGTGCCCGCGCTGATGGGGCACCGGATCACCCGGGCGGTGGCGGCGGGCGGCGGCCGTACCCGGCTCGGGCTGACCACGGCGGCCGGGGAGTCCCTCGTGCTGGACACCGCGCACGTGATCGCGGCGACCGGGTTCACCCCCCGGCTGGACCGGCTGGAGCTGCTCGACGCGCGCCTGCGGGACGCGCTGGCCACCGTGGGCGACAGCGGCACGCCGGAGCTGAGCGCGGGCTTCGAGTCCTCCTGGCCGGGGCTGTTCTTCGCGGGGCTGCTGACGGCTCCCTCATTCGGACCTTCCATGCGATTCGTGCACGGCGCGGGGTTCACGGCGGGGAGACTGGTGAAGGGAGTCCGCAAGCGCCTCGGCGCCCGGGGTCCGCTGCCGGGCTCCTCCGGTGCTGCCCGGCCGGTCCGGGCCGCCGCCGGGCGACCGGAGACGTATCGACGCTGAGATCCACCTGAGAGGGGTCCGCGATGGGCGCGGAGCGAGCACAGGGCGGCCGTGGCTGGGTGCGCATCCCCGCCAGCCGCGGGGAACAGCCCACGGCCCGGACGGCCGCGGGCCAGCCGTCGTGGACGAGCGCGGGCCAGCCGCCCCGGTCGGCGGCCGGCACACCGTACGGATGGCGGTCCTCCGGCCCTTTCGGGGCCGGCGACCACCCCTCGATCTACCTCTCCCTCGTCAAGCGGTGGCGGGAGGCCGGGCGCACCCTTCCGGGGCATCCTGACGAGGAGTGGGAGCGGCTCGTCTCCCAGCCGTGCTGGCCAGGCCGTTAGGTGGTGTGTCTCTCGTGGCAGCGGCGGACCGAGACGAACCGGAACGAGGTGCTCCAGGGCCGGTGACGGGCCCCGGGGAGCGGCTCGCGCTCAACGGCATGGGCAGCTTCGAATGGGACCTGGACGCGGGCACCCTCGCCCTGGACGAGGCGGGCCTGGCCGTCTTCGACCTGGAGGCGTCCGAGTTCGACCACACCCCCGCGAGCCTCGGCGTGCGGATCCCGCCGGACGACGCGGCCCGGCTCTCGGACACCGTGACGGCGGTACTGGAGGCCGGCGGGTCGACGTACGGCTCGTACTTCACGGTGCGCCGGCGCGACGGCCGCGACCAGTGGACCCACACCACCGGCCGGGTCCTGCGCGACGACGACGGCCGGCCCGTGCGGATCGCCGGGATCGTCCGCGACGCCACCGCCGAGCTCGCCCACGCGACGGTGCTGCGGAGGCTGGAGAGCGCCCGCACCCAGCAGGCCGCCATCGTGCAGCGCACCACCGAGGCCCTGTCGCGGGCGGTGACCGTCGACGACGTGACGGCCGCCCTGACCGGGGCGGGCGCACTGGAGCGGCTCGGCGCGGACGGCCTGGCGCTGGGCCTCGTGGAGAACGGCACCATCAAGATCATCGCGCTCAGCGGGGAGACCCTGGAGATCCTCAGCGAGCGCAGGTTCACCCGGCTGGACGGATCGCTGCCGCTCTCCCAGGCCATCCTCAGCCGGCAGGCGCGCTTCGTCACCTCGCTCACCGAACTCGCCGGCGAGTTCCCGCTGCTCGCCGACTACCTGAACCGCATCCACTACGACGCGGCCGCCTACCTCCCCCTGATCGCCCAGGCCAAGGCCATCGGCGGACTCGTGCTCTTCTACCGCCGGCGCACCGAGTTCAGCCCCGAGGAACGCAACCTCTGCCTCGGCCTCGCCGGCATCGTCGCCCAGTCCCTCCAACGGGCGCTCCTCTTCGACCAGGAACGCGAGTTCGCCACCGGCCTCCAGGCCGCCATGCTGCCCCGCCGCATCCCCGAGATCACCGGCGGGGAGATCGCCGTCCGCTACCACTCCGCCTGGAGCGGGCGCGAGGTCGGCGGCGACTGGTACGACGTGATCGCCCTGCCCCGCGACCGCGTCGGCATCGTCGTCGGCGACGTCCAGGGCCACGACACCCACGCCGCCGCCATCATGGGCCAGCTGCGCATCGCGCTCCGCGCCTACGCCGGCGAGGGCCACCCGCCCTCCACCGTCCTCGCGCGGGCCTCCCGCTTCCTCGCCGAACTCGACACCGAACGCTTCGCCACCTGCATGTACGCCCAGGTCGACCTGGAGACCGGGGGCGTACGGGCCGTCCGCGCCGGCCACCTCGGCCCGCTGATCCGCCACACGGACGGCCGAACCGGCTGGCCCAACGTCCGCGGCGGCCTCCCCCTCGGCGTGGCCTCGACCTTCGAGCAGGAGGACTTCCCCGAGACCCGCCTCGACCTGGTGCCCGGCGAAACGCTCGTGCTGTGCACCGACGGGCTCGTCGAGGAACCCGGCACCGCCATCACCGCCGGCATGGACGCCCTCGCCCACGCCGTCCGCAGCGGCCCGAAGGGCGCCGGGGCCCTCGCCGACCACCTCCTCGACCGGCTCTGGGAGCGCTGGGGCTCCGGCGACGACGTGGCCCTGCTCGTCCTGCGGCGCGCCCCGGACCCCGGCACCCACCGGGCGCCGCGGATCCACCAGTACGTCCACCAGGCCGACCCCGAGGGCCTGTCCGAGGCCCGCTACGCCCTGCGGCAGGCCCTGCGCGACTGGGGCATGGCCGAACTCGCCGACGACGTCGAGCTCGCGGCGGGGGAGCTGCTGGTCAACGCCCTCCTGCACACCGACGGCGGGGCGGTGCTGACCATGGAGGTGCTGCCCGAGCCGGTGCGGCGGATCCGGCTGTGGGTCAAGGACCGCTCCAGCGTGTGGCCGCGCCGGCGCACCCCGGGCGAGGCGGCCACCACGGGGCGCGGGCTGCTGCTGGTGGACGCCCTGGCCACGCACTGGGGGGTGGAGTCCCGGGGCGACGGGAAGGCCGTCTGGTGCGAGTTCGACGCCGGGGGCACCCCGCGCGGCACCGGGTGACGGCCCGGCGGACGGCCCCGGCGACGGCCGGGCGACGGCCGGGCGACGGCCGGGCGACGGGGGCGCGGCGTGACCGGGTGGTCACGCCGGGTTGCGGGGTCCGGGGTCCGGGGTGATGATGCGGCCATGAAACCGATGCGTGGCATTCGGATCGAGCCGTGCGCCGACTGAACCGGGGCGCTGCCACGGGCATCGCGGCGACGCTCGTGGCACTGCTGCTGGCGGCCGGGGGACAGGTTCTGGCGGACCGGACGACGGGGCGCCCCCATACGGCCCCCAGCTGCCGGACGGTCGCGTTCATGTCGATGACGGGCGTCGCCCCGGAGTGCCGGTAGCGGCGGCCACCGGACCTCGCGGGCGTGCCACCCCCGACTACCGGCGCCCGACGACCTTGATGGCCCGGCTGTCCTGGGCGACCGTGTCGATCCCGCGCGGCATCAGGCCGCCCGAGAAGTGGATCTCCTGGAGCTCCGCGACGGCCCTGGCGTCGCCCTCGTGGATCCCCCCGTTGAGCGGGCTGCCGGCCACCCACTCGTGCTCGGCGCCGTCACAGACGACCTCGCCCGCGCCGATGCTCAGCCGGGTGCCGTCCTGGACGACGGTGGCCTTGATCTGAACCGCCCCCGAGGGTGACGCGGCCTCGCAGTGGTAGGTGCCGGAAAGGGTGATCTCGCCCTTCTCGTTGATGTGGGCTTCCGACCGTACGGAAATTCCCTGATGGAAAACGGTGGCGTGGGCGGTGGCCGTGAACAGGGCGGTCGCGGCCAGTGCGGAGAAGGCCCCGAGGGCCATTCGGCGGGCGGGTGTGCGCATGGTGTCTCCAGGTGGGTGCGGGTGGCGGTATTCCACCGGAACGCATTGTGCTGGCAATGGGCGGACGACTCGGTCCGCGCGCACTCGTGTCGGTGTGTGCAATTCCCCGCTCGGGCGCGTGAGACTGGCCGGAAATACTCCCCGCCCCGAAGATCCCCGAAGGGGTTCCCGCATGCGTCAGCCCGCCTCCGTCTCCGCCTCGGTCTCCGTCCTCGCCGCCGCCGCCCTGATGCCCTTCCTGCTGCTCACCGCCACCGCCTGCCAGAGCGCCCCCGAGGGGGCGGCGCTCGCCCCCGCCGCGGCGCCCGCCGTCCCGGTCGACGACGGAGCACCCGGCGCCGACGAGGACCCCGCCGCCCAGGACCGGGCCGGAGCGGCGCCCGCCAGGGCGAAGGACGCCCATGTGGGTGACTCCGTACGGGTGCAAGGCCACGAGGTGGGCCGGCACCTCCAGGTGGTGCTCGGCGCGTTCGTGGACCCGGCCGTCAGCGTCGAACCGAACTACCAGCCGCCCGCCGGGAAGCGCTGGGTGGCCGCCTCGATGTCCTTCGTCAACGTCGGCGGGGCCTCGTACGGGGCACTCGGGCGCATGTGGGCGTACGACGGCGCGGGCAAGCGCCACCCGGTGGTGCGCACCGGTGAACTGACGACCGGCAAACCGCTCGTCTTCGATTCCCTCGCGGTCGGCGAGCGGGCCGAGGGATGGGTCGTGTTCGAAATTCCGGAAAACCAGAAGATCGTGCGGCTCCAGTACCAGGACGCGAACATGCAGGCGAATTCCGGAGGGGGATTCTGGTCGGTCTAGCCCGCGCGGGTGAAAGGCCGTGAAAGGCCCCGGCGCCGGAGCACTAAGGTGCGCGCATGACTTCTACGCACGCCGAAATCGACCGCAACCGGCTCGGCACCCTTTCCGTGCTCGCCTGGATCGGCGACCCCGCCGAGGGCCACGACATCCCCTACCTGCTCGCCTACACCCTCGGTGACGGGCCGGGGGGCCGGGAGGGGACCGAGGAGGCCGCCCGCGGGCTGCTGCAGGAGATGGGCCTGGGCATCGGCGACATGGTGAACGGGGCCGACAGGCCGCAGAAGTTCGACGTGAAGATCGTCCTCGCGGACAACCAGGTCGCGCTGACCCTGCCCGGCCTGAACGCCACCTGCACCGCCCCCGACGAGTGGGTCGCCGCGGCCACCGAGAGCGGCCAGGCCTACTTCCTGTTCGCCACCCGCGCCTGGCCCGAGGCCGTCCCCGGCAAGCCGGTCAGCCCCGAACTCCTCCAGGCCTTCGCCGGCGACGAAGGGGTGCTGACCAGCAGCGCCCACTGCATCGTCGCCGTCCAGAGCCTCCAGCGCTGACGCCGGCACCGACGCCGGCCCGAGTCCGCGGCAGCCGCCGCCGCGCCTGCGGCGGCCGCCGTGCCCCGGCCGCCGGGCTCCCAGCCTGCCCGGCGGCCGGCCCCCGCACATCAGGGGCTTTCGAAGGCGAACCGCAGCGAGCGGACCCGGTTGTCGAAGTTCGAACCCGCCAGATCGGGCAGACCCACCGCACGCAGCCCCACCGGCCGGGTGAGCAGCTCACGGAAGAGCGCCTTCATCTCCACCCGGGCCAGATGGGCCCCCAGGCAGAAGTGCGGTCCACCACCGCCGAACCCCAGGTGCGGATTGGGGGAGCGGGTGATGTCGAACGCATCCGGGTCGGGGAAGACCGCCTCGTCCCGGTTGGCCGACGCGTAGTACAGCACCACCTTCTCCCCCGGCCGGAACAGCCGCCCGCCCAACTCGTGTTCGGCCGTCACCGTCCGACGGAACTGGATGATCGGCGTCGAGTGCCGGATCATCTCGTCCACCGCCCCGTCCGCGTACTTCTCGAAGTCCGACAGCAGCAGGTCCCGCTGCTCCGGGAAGTCCGTCAGCAGGCTCAGACCGTGACTGATGGCGTTCCGGGTCGTCTCCACCCCCGCCACCATCAGCAGACTGAAGAACGCCCCCAGCTGGCGGGCCCCGAGCGCCTGGCCGTCCACGTTCGCGCACACCAGGGCCGAGATCAGGTCGTCGGTGGGATTCCTGCGCCGCTCCCGCCCGATGCCCGCGACCATCCGCTGCATCCGGGCCAGGGCCCGCAGCCCGCGGCCGGGCATCCGCAGCCGGGCCGCCAGCCCCCGCTCCACACCGATGTTCTCCGAGGCGTGGTTGACCCGGTCCGCGATCTCCGCACGGTAGTGCTCCGGGATGCCCATCATGTTGCAGATGACCTCCAGCGGCAGCCGCGAGGACACCGCCGAGACGAACTCGTCCGGACGCTCGGCCAGCACGTCGTCCACGATCCGGGCCGCCACCGCGTGGATGTCCTCCTCGGCCGCCGCCAGCAGCCGCGGCGTGAACGCCCGCTGCACGATCTTCCGCAGCTGTGCATGGTCCGGGCCGTCCAGGTTGACCATGGAATCCCCGAACAGCGCCCGCACCCACCGGGCCGGCTCCGGTGTCGTGACCCCGGGCGCGCTCGCGAACACCCTCGGCAGCCGGCTCGCCTCCTGCACGTCGGCGTGCCGCACGAGCGCCCAGTGGCCACCCCCCTCCGGGACGAACACCGGGGAGTCCAGCGCACGCAGCCGCGCGAACACCGCGAGCCGCTCGCCGGGCGGCCGCTGCCAGAAACCCGGCTCGGCCAGTTCCCCTCCGGGGTCCGTCCCGGAGCCGTGCCGCTGTGGGGGGAGTGTCATGGGGCTGTCTCTTCCTGTCGCCGTTCCGCTGAGCTGCTGAACGGATCCGGGGCCGCGGGAGTGACGGCCCGGGCCTCAGACTTCGCCGCCGGAGCCGGCGGAGACCCCGCCGCGCACCGCCAGCGTCATGCCGACCACCACCGCGGCCGTCGCGACCAGCCCCGCGTACAAGACCGCGTACGAACCCGCCCACGTACAGGCGAGCAGCGCCAGCGCGGACACCGGCAGCACCAGCTGCTGCGCCACGCCCCGCTTGAAGTGCCGGGAGTGCAACACCCACACCATCAGCAGGAACAGCGCCGACGGAACCGTCACGGCCGCGTTCGCGGCGACCTGCGAGATGTGCGCCTTCCCCACCGCGTACTCCACCGCCACCTCGATGCCCGCACCGATCGCCGCACCCGAAGCGAAGATCAGCAGATGGCCGTAGCCCCACGGGAGCGCCTCCCGGTTGGAGTTCAGCCGCTCGTGCATCGGCACCGCGAAGTAGATCCACCACGCCGCGAAGACGATCAGCAGCCCGCCCGCCGCGATGGGCAGCAGCACGTCCAGCGCCTCGTGCTCCTCCAGCGCCGACTTCACCGCCACCGTGCTCGCCGCGATGGTCTCGCCCAGCACGATGATGGTGAACAGGCCGTAGCGCTCCACGATGTGATGCGCGTGCCAGGGCGTCTGGTGCCCCCGCTCCGCCAGCACCGGAACCATCAGCTCGGCCGCCACCAGCACCAGGAACAGCCACCGCTTCGCACCCTCCGGAGCGAACAGCAGCCCCACCCAGCCCGCCTGACAGATCACCAGGCCCGCCGCGTACTTCAGTGCCGCCGTACGCGCCGCACCGCTCTCCCCGGCCGCCGCACGCAGCCACTGCGCCGTCAGCGCCACACGCATGATCAGGTAGCCGATGACGGCCACCGTCCAGTCGTTCTCGTCGAAGGCCTGGCTCACCCCCGCCGCGTAGACCAGCACACCGGCGATCTGCACCAGCGTCGCGACCCGGTACGGCACGTCGTCGCAGTCGTAGGCGGAGGCGAACCACGTGAAGTTCATCCACGCCCACCACACCCCGAAGAAGACGAAGAAGTAGCCCACCACCCCGGCCCCCGGATGGCCCTCCGCCAGCGCGTGCACCAGCCGCGCCCCCGCCTGGGCGATCGCGACGACGAAGCAGAGGTCGAAGAACAGCTCCAGCGAGGTCGCCGTCCGGTGCCCCTCGTCGCGGCTGCGGGCGGTCATCGGTACGTACGTCATACCGCCCAGCACACCAGGGCCCGGTCCCCCGACCTGCGAGGCGCGCGGCCGACGGCCCCCGGGTACCCCGGGCGGACTCGTACCGGCCGCCCGCTCCGCCCGGCCGGGAGACGAAGGGACCGCGCCCGGCGGGACAAGGTCCCGCCACCCCCACGACGTTCGCCCCTGCCGCGGCCCACCCCCCGGAGCGGAGCCTGGATAAGTCAGGACCCCTCTCAATGTTCAGGACCACGACATGAGTTCCGCCACGCAGCAAGCGCCACAGGTCCTCGCCGACCCGGCGCAGTACCGCCCGGGCCGCACCATCACGCAGTGGACCCCCGAGGACCCCTCCTTCTGGCACTCCACCGGGAAGAAGGTCGCCACCAGGAACCTGTGGATCGCCGTCCCGGCCCTGCTCGTGGCCTTCGTGGTCTGGCAGGTGTGGAGCATCACGGCCACCAACCTGAAGGACGTCGGCTTCGGCTTCTCCCAGTCGCAGCTGTTCTGGCTGACGGCCGTCCCCGGCATCACGGGCGGCACCGCCCGGATCTTCTACACCTTCCTCGGCCCGATGGTGGGACAGCGCCGCTTCACCGCCCTCTCCACGGCGGTCCTGGTCGTCCCGCTGCTGTGGCTCGGCTTCGCCGTGCAGGACCCCGACACCTCCTACACCACGATGGTCGCCATCGCCGCCCTCTGCGGAATCGGCGGCGCGAACTTCTCCTCCTCCCTCGCCAACATCGGCTTCTTCTACCCGAAGCAGGAGAAGGGCAACGCCACCGGCATCAACGGAGGCCTCGGCAACCTCGGCGTCTCCGTCGTCCAGTTGCTCACCCCCATCCTGATCACCTCCTCCGTCCTGGCCATCGGAGCCGGCCAGAAGAAGGCGAACGGCTCGGAGATCTACCTCCAGAACGCCGCCTTCGTCTGGATCCCGGTCCTGCTCGTGCTCGCGGCGGTCGCCTGGTTCGGGCAGAACGACCTCAAGGTCGCCTCCACCCCCTTCAGCCAGCAGAAGATCATCTTCAAGCGCAAGCACAACTGGCTGATGACCTGGCTCTACGTCGGCACCTTCGGCTCCTTCATCGGCTTCGCCGCGGCCCTGCCGCTCCTCATCAAGACCACCTTCCCCGCGTACCCGGTGGCCACCTATGCCTGGATGGGCCCGGCCCTGGGCGCACTGGCCCGCTGGGCGGGCGGCTGGATCGCCGACAAGCTCGGCGGCGCCCGGGTGACGATCCTTTCCTTCGTGGGCATGGGAGCGTCGATCATCGGCGTGATCAACTTCCTGCCCGCCGGCTCCGACCACGGTTCGTTCCAAGGCTTCTTCCTCTGCTTCCTGGCCGCCTTCTTCTTCTCGGGCATCGGCAACGGCTCGACCTTCCGGCAGATCCCGGTGATCTTCCGGGCGCAGCACCTGAAGGGCCTGACGGAGGGCACCCCGCAGTACGCGGCCGCCCTCAAGCAGGCGGAGATCGAGTCCGGCGCGGTGACGGGCTTCACCGCCGCCATCGCCGCCTACGGCTTCTTCTTCATCCCGGCGATGTTCGCCAACTTCTCGGTGACCAGCGCAATGTGGGGCTTCGTCGCCTTCTACGCCAGCTGCGTGGCCGTGACCTGGTGGTTCTACGCCCGCAAAAACGCCGAAGCCCCCAGCTGACCCCACCCCAACCCGCCCCGGGGCCCTAAACCGCCCCGGGGCCCGGGCGGACCTCGGGCCTCGGGCCCCGGACTGCGGACCCCGGACCCGGGCCCCGGACTCCGGGCTCCGGGCTCCGGGCTCCGGGCTCCGGGCTCCGGGTCCACCTCGGGCCCCGGGCCTTGGGCCAGGGCCCACCCCGGGGCACCAGGCGGACCTCGGGCCCCGGACCTCGGGCCTCAATCCTGGTCATCGGCTCCGACTCCGGCCCCGGGCTCGGGGCCCGCACGGCCCGACCCCGGAACCTTTGGGGCCCTGCGGGGTCCGAGCCTCGGGTCCCGGGCCCAGGCCGCCCCGACCCGCCCCTTCGCCCCTCGGGCTCCAGGCCGCCCGAACCCCCGGGCTCCGGAGCCGACTCCGGCGCCCGTCCGGGGCCGCCTTCCCCAGGCCCGAGCTCGGCCCCTGTGCCGCCATGCGGGGGCGCAGGGAGGCGGTGGCTCGGAGGGGGGTCCGGGCGGCTGCCCGTAGAGGTCCCGGACCGCTCTGGGGCAGGGTCCTCGGGACGGAGCGACTCACGAGGTCTGCGGTGCACCACTCCGGGCCGCCATCCGCGACCCAGTGCGAGAGGGCTTCGTGCGGCCCGAGCGGTTCATCACCCCCGGGTCGTCACCGCCGACTGCGGTATCACCGTGTTCCCCGTATCCGCAGCCGTGGCCGCCACGGGCGGGGCGGGCGGCCGTGACGGCCGGCACCCGCACCGCCCTATGGCCCCGCCGGGCCCCCTCCGCGTAGGCGTCGCGTGCGCCGCGCAGCCGGGGGTCCGTGAGGAGCTCGGCCAGGGCGACGGATACCCGGTCCGGCCGGCCGCCGCGGAGGCCGAGTCCTCCGCCCCCGGGGCCGTTTCGCAGCCGCAGGCGCGCTGGTCCGCGTACCTCTTCCGCCGCCTCTTCCTCGGCGCCCTCGGACCGCCCGGACCGTCCTGCCCGGACACCGTGCAGGACCACTCCTGACTCTTCGCCATCATGTCGATACCCCTCTCCGTCCCTGCTCTCCTGCCGACTGCCTCCATGCTGCCGAGGTCGCTCACGACGTGCGCTGCGCTATCCACAGGCGCCGCCAGAATGCAGATCTTCCGACTTTTCAGCCCTCGCCCCACATTCTTGTGAATGTGTTCACAAGCGCACTACGGACTTTCGACCCTCGCAAAAGGCCAGGTCAAAGGAAGTAACAGCGCCCCGTTCCCGATCGCCGGGGGACTTTCGGGCCAGAGCTCAGGACCATCGCGGCACCAAATGATCGATCAAAAGGCGTGGAATGGAGACAAGCAATGAGGCGACTCGGAGAAGGTGCCGGCGATGACTGCCACCCCTGTGGAGACCACGAAGAACGGCGAGGCCTGGGAAGGCTTCAAGGGCGGCCTGTGGCGCGATGCCATCGACGTCCGCGACTTCATCCAGCAGAACTACGCGCCCTACGAAGGCGACGACTCCTTCCTCGCCGGCCCCACCGAACGCACCACCGCCGTATGGAAGGCGATCACTGACAAGTTCCCCGAGGAGCGGGAGAAGGGCGTCTACGACGTCGCGCACGACATCCCGTCGTCGATCACCGCGCACGCCCCCGGCTACATCGACCGCGACAAGGACCTGATCGTCGGCCTCCAGACCGACGCCCCGCTCAAGCGCGCGATCATGCCCTACGGCGGCTGGCGGATGGTCGCCGGCGCCCTGGAGACCTACGGCTACCCGGTCTCCGAGGAGCTGGAGAAGGTCTTCACCGAGTACCGCAAGACCCACAACGCCGGCGTCTTCGACGCCTACACCCCCGAGATCCGCGCCGCCCGCAAGGCCGGCATCGTGACCGGCCTCCCGGACGCCTACGGCCGCGGCCGCATCATCGGCGACTACCGCCGCGTGGCCCTCTACGGCGTCGACCGCCTGATCGCCGTCAAGAAGGAGGAGAAGGAGGGGCTGAACTCCCTCCCCGCCGGCGGCCGCCCGCTGGAGGAGACGATCCGCCTGCGCGAGGAACTCGCCGAGCAGATGCGCGCGCTGTCCGAGCTCAAGGCGATGGCCGCCTCCTACGGCTACGACATCTCCGGTCCCGCCGCCACCGGCCGCGAAGCCATCCAGTGGCTGTACTTCGCGTACCTCGGTGCCGTGAAGGAGCAGAACGGCGCGGCCATGTCCCTGGGGCGCACCTCCACCTTTGTCGACATATATCTTCAGCGTGACATCGCGGCCGGTCTCCTCACCGAGGAGCAGGCACAGGAACTCGTCGACGACTTCATCATCAAGCTGCGCATCGTCCGCTTCCTGCGGACCCCCGAGTACGACGAGCTGTTCTCCGGCGACCCGACCTGGGTCACCGAGTCCATCGCCGGCATGGGGGAAGACGGCCGCCCGCTCGTCACCAGGACCTCCTTCCGCTACCTCCAGACCCTCTACAACCTCGGCCCGGCCCCCGAACCGAACATGACGGTCTTCTGGTCGCCTCGGCTGCCCCAGGGCTTCAAGGAGTTCTGCGCCCGCGTCTCCATCGACACCTCCTCGGTGCAGTACGAATCCGACGAGCTGATGCGCCCGCGCTTCGGCGACGACACCGCCATCGCGTGCTGTGTGTCGGCCATGCCGGTGGGCAAGCAGATGCAGTTCTTCGGCGCCCGCGTCAACGTCGCCAAGACCCTCCTCTACGCGATCAACGGCGGCCGGGACGAGAAGTCCGGCGCCCAGGTCGGACCGCGGACCGGCCTGCCGGCCTCCGACGTCCTCGACTACGACGACGTCATGGCCAAGTTCGACGAGCAGATGGAATGGCTCGCCGCGACCTACGTCCACGCCCTCAACGTCATCCACTACATGCACGACCGCTACGCCTACGAGCGCCTCGAAATGGCCCTGCATGACCGTGACGTGCGCCGCACCATGGCCTGCGGCATCGCCGGCCTCTCCGTCGCCGCCGACTCGCTGTCCGCCATCAAGTACGCCAAGGTCACCGCACTGCGCGACGAGAGCGGCCTCGCCACCGACTACGCCGTCGAGGGCGAGTTCCCGGCCTACGGCAACAACGACGACCGCGTCGACGAGATCGCCGTCTGGCTCGTCGAGGAGTTCATGAAGAAGATCCGCAAGCACGAGACGTACCGGGGTGCCGAGCACACCCAGTCCGTGCTGACGATCACCTCGAACGTGGTCTACGGCAAGAAGACCGGCAACACCCCGGACGGACGCCGGGCCGGCGAACCGTTCTCCCCCGGCGCCAACCCGATGAACGGCCGCGACACCCACGGCTACGTCACCTCGGCCCTGTCCGTCGCCAAGCTCCCCTACGAGGACGCGGAGGACGGCATCTCGCTGACCAACACCGTCACCCCCGACGGCCTCGGCCGCACCCCGGAGGAGCGGATCAAGAACCTCGCCGACGTGCTCGACGGCTACATGGCGGTCGACGGCTTCCACATGAACGTCAACGTGCTGAACCGCGACACCCTCATGGACGCCATGGAGCACCCGGAGAAGTACCCGCAGCTGACCATCCGCGTCAGCGGCTACGCGGTGAACTTCGTGCGGCTCACGCGGGCGCAGCAGCTCGACGTGTTGAACCGCACCTTCCACGGCGCGCTGTAGCGCCGTCCGCAGACCGTGCGGCCCGGGGCCGGGCCCTCACCCCGGCCCCGAGCCGTGCGCTCCCACCGGAACACGACTGGAGCACCTGCCATGACCGTCCACTTCGGTACGAGCCTCCCCGTCGGCCCCAGGAACGCCGTCGCCGTCAGCGCCGCCGCGCAGACCCCGGCCAGCCCGGCGCGGACCCCGGCCGCCGCCGCGACGCAGCGCCCGAGCGAGGGCTCGGTGCACTCCTGGGACCTGTCCACCGGAGTCGACGGCCCCGGCACCCGGTTCGTGACCTTCCTCGCCGGCTGTCCGCTGAGCTGCCTGTACTGCCACAACCCCGACACCATGCGGATGCGCAACGGCCGCCGCACCTCGGCCGACGCCGTCATCGCCGAAGCCCGCAAGTACACCCGGTTCATCTCCGCCTCGGGCGGCGGCGCCACCATCTCCGGCGGCGAACCGCTCCTCCAGCCCGTCTTCGCCGGCGAGCTCCTGCACCGCATGAAGAACGACCTGGGCCTGCACACCGCCCTCGACACCTCGGGCTTCCTCGGATCGCGGGCCACCGACGCGCTGCTGCGCGACGTGGACCTCGTACTCCTCGACATCAAGTCCTGGGACCGGGCCACCTACGAGAAGGTCACCGGCCGTCCGCTGGAGCCCACCCTGGACTTCGCGCGCCGCCTCGCGGACCTGGGCAAGGAGGTCCACCTGCGGTTCGTGCTCGTGCCCGGACTCACCGACGCGCGCGAGAACGTCGAAGGGGTCGCCGCCTTCGCCGGTGGCCTCGGGAACGTCTCGCGGGTCGACGTGCTGCCGTTCCACAAGCTCGGCGAGAGCAAGTGGGAAGCCCTGGGGATGCCCTTCACCCTGCACGGCACGCCCTCGCCGACCGCCGCGCAGGTGGCCGAGGCCAAGGCGGTCTTCGAGGCGCACGGGCTGAAGGCCGTATGACCCGTACGGCCCAACCGTAAGTTACTCATAACGGGCTGAATCGGCATAGACCACCTAGCGTGGTGCTGTGTCCGAGCCCACAGAAGTACTCGCCGCAGAGCCACCCCCCGGGCCGCCCCAGGACCCGCCACCGGCCGGGCGGTCCGTCACCGCACGGGCCACCGCGGCCGGCGTCGCCGTGTCCCTCCTGCTCATCGCCGCGATCGTGCTGGGCAGCCGCCTGCTGCGGGACTTCGACTCCGCCCTGCTGCCGTACGCGGTCGCCACGGTCTTCCTCGCCTTCGGCGTGGCCTACCGCTACACGGTCTGGGTCTCCGCACCCGGCGCCCGCCGCCTCTTCAAGAAGGGCTTCGGCAGCTTCTTCTCGGCCGCCAACTTCAAGAAGGCGCCCACCGCCCTGCCGAAGATGATCGCCACCTACCTCGGCTTCCAGAAGTTCCTCGGCGCCCGCTCACGCACCCGCTGGGCCGCCCACCAGCTGATCTTCTGGGGATGCCTGCTGGCCGCCGCGATCACCTTCCCCCTCACCTGGGGCTGGTTCACCTTCACCTCCGACAGCGGCTCCGGGCCCGGCTACGAAATGCGGATCTGGGGCTTCAAAGTCATCGGCTTCAACTCGCTGAACATCCTCGGCTGGCTGATGTTCCACGGCCTGGACATCGCGGCCGTCCTCGTCATCCCCGGAGCCTCGTACTTCCTGTGGCGCCGCATGAAGGACCGCGGAGCCATCACCGGCCAGCGCTTCGCCTACGACATGCTCCCGCTGATCTGCCTGATCGTGATCTCGGTGACCGGTCTGCTGCTCACCTTCTCGTCGATCTTCCTGCACGGCGGCGGCTACGAGTTCCTGGCGATCCTGCACATGGTCTCGGTGGTCTTCACCCTCATCTACATCCCCTTCGGGAAGTTCTTCCACATCGTCCAGCGGCCGGCGGCGGTCGGCATGCAGCTCTTCAAGTACACCGCCCGCCAGGACGAGGAGATCTTCGCCTGCAAGCGCTGCGGCGAACCCATCGACACCACCCCGTACGTGGAGAACCTGCGCGGCACGATGCAGGACCTCCGGCTCGACTTCAACGCCTTCGCCGAATACTGCCCCCGCTGCAAGCGGGTCCTGCGCGGCAACGCCTACCTGACCCACGTCAAGAAGGGCTTCAAGTGACCGCGACGGACCCCGCCAAGCCGGCACCCGTGCCCCTCGACCCGGCCATCGCCCCGCCCGGCACCCGCAACTTCCGCGACGCCGGCGGCATCCCAGCCGACCGGTGGCACGCCGACCAGAACGGCGAGACCCTCGTCCCCACCCACTGCTGCTTCTGCGGAGTGCAGTGCGGCATGTACCTGCGCGTCGACAACGCCGGCAAGGTCTTCGGCGTCGAACCCCGCAACCACGACATCAACCGCATGCGGCTGTGCCCCAAGGGCATCAACGCCTACCAACAGGTCAACCACCCCGACCGGCTGACCTCGCCCCTGATGCGCCGCTCCCGCGACGAGGAGTTCAAGGAGACCTCGTGGGACGAGGCGCTCGACTTCACCGTCTCCGAGATCCGGCGCATCCAGGGCGCCCACGGCAACGACGCCTTCGGAGTGCTCGGGGGCGCCAGCCTCTACTCGGAGAAGACCTACCTCGTCGGCAAGTTCGCCCGGGTCGCCCTCAAGACCAGGCACGTCGACTACAACGGCCGCCTCTGCATGGTCAGCGCCGCCGGCGCCAACAAACTCGCCTTCGGCATCGACCGCGCCGGCAACCCCTTCTCCGACATCCTCCTCACCGACTGCCTGCTGATCGCCGGGTCGAACGTGGGGGAGTGCTTCCCCGTGATGACCCAGTACCTCTGGGGCGCGCGCGACCGGGGTGCGTCACTGATCGTCGTCGACCCGCGCGAGACGGCCATCGCCCGCACCGCCGACATCCACGTCCCCCTCAAACCGGGCACCGACTCGGCCTTCTTCAACGCCGTGCTCCACGTGATCGTCGCCGAGGGCCTCGCCGACGACGCGTACCTCGCCGCCCACACCACCGGCTGGGACGAGGTCAGGAAGACCGTCCAGGAGTACCCGCCCGCCCGGTCCGCCGAGATCTGCGGCATCTCCGCCTCGCAGATCGTCCAGGTCGCCCGCATGTTCGCCGGCGCGGACAAGGCGATGGCCTTCCACGCCCGCGGCATCGAACACCACTCGCAGGGCGTCGAGAACTGCCTGTCCGTCATCAACCTGTGCGTGGCCACCGGCAACCTCGGCAAGCCGGGCGCCGGCTACGGCACCATCACCGGCCAGGGCAACGGCCAGGGTGGCCGCGAGCACGGCCAGAAGTCCGACCTCCTGCCCGGCGGCCGCTCCATCACGAACGAGGAACACCGCCGCCAGATCTGCCGGATCTGGGGCATCGACGAAGCCGACCTCCCGCCCGCCGGCACCTCCATGATGGAAATGGTCTGGCAGATGCAACGGCAGGAGATCCGCGGCCTGATCGGCATCTGCAACAACCCGTTCGTCTCACTCCCCAACTACGGGGCGGTCAAGAACGGCTACGACACCCTCGAGTTCCACGCACAGTTCGACTTCTTCCTCTCCGAGACCGCCACCAACGCACACGTGGTCTTCCCGGTCACCGTCTGGGCCGAGGACGAGGGTGTCATGGCCAACACCGAAGCCCGGGTGGTCAAGCACAACAAGGCGCAGGAGCCGCCCGCCGGGGTGCGCACCGACACCTGGGTGATGTGCGAACTGGCCAGACGCCTCGGCGCAGGCGACAAGTTCGACTTCGCCGGCTCCCGCGAGGTGTTCGAAGAACTGCGCGTCGCCTCCGCCGGCACCGTCAACGACTACTACGGCATCACGTACGAGCGGCTCGAAGCGACCGGAGGCATCGCCTGGCCCTGCCCGTCCACCGAGCACCCCGGCACGCCCCGGCTGTTCGAGGGCGGCAGGACCTACCACCCCGACGGCAAGATCCACATGCAGGTCGTGGAATGGCACCCGCCGATGGACGCGTACACCGAGGAGTTCCCGCTCTCCCTCACCACCGGCCGTACCGTCGCGCACTTCCTGTCCGGCAACCAGACCCGCCGCCTCGGCGCCCTCGTCGAGCAGACCCCGCGCCCATGGGTGGAGGTGCACCCCTCGCACGGGTTCCGCGACGGCGATCCCGTCAGGGTCGTCACCCGACGCGGCAGTGAGGTCTTCCCGGCCCTCGTCACGGAGGCCATCCGCCCCGACACCGTCTTCATCCCCTACCACTGGCCCGTCCCGACGGCCGCGAACGCCCTGACCATCGACGCCCTCGACCCCCGCTCGAAGATCCCTGAGTACAAGGTCTGCGCCGCCCGGATCGAGCCGGCGGAGCGGGTCGACGAGGTCCCCGCACCGCCCACGGCCCCCGGCCGAGAGGCCTATCCGGAGGCCCAGGTCTCCCGCACCGACCCCCTGCCCCCCACGTCCTCGCAGGGCCGTGGCACGGCGGAGAGGAGCTGACGCCGCCATGATGGGCCGCACGATCTTCATCGACCCCGGCCGCTGCATCGGCTGTCAGGCCTGCGTGTCCGCCTGCCGCGAATGCGACTCGCACCGCGGCAAATCGATGATCCACCTGGACTACACCGACGCCGGCCAGTCCGTCGCCTCGCTCCCCACCGTCTGCATGCACTGCGAGGACCCCGTCGCGCCCTGCGCCGAGGTCTGCCCCGCCGACGCCATCCTGGTGACGGCGGACGGCGTGGTCCAACAGGCCGACACCACCCGCTGCATCGGCTGCGCCAACTGCGTCAACGCCTGCCCCTTCGGCGTCCCGAAGATCGACCTGCAGGCGAAGCTCCAGATGAAGTGCAACCTCTGCTACGACCGCACCGCCTACGGCCTGGCCCCCATGTGCGCCACGGTCTGCCCGACCGGGGCCCTCTTCTACGGCACGCTCGAAGAGCTCCAGGCCGAACGCCCCGGCGTCCAGGTCGCCGACTCCTTCGCCTTCGGCGACGTGGTCGTCTCCACCGGCGTGGCGATGGTCGTGCCCGCAGACAAGGTCCAGTGGCCCGTTCCCGGCGGCCTGCCCGTCGTGGAGGTGAATGGGGTGGATGTCCGATGAGCGTGACCCAGCAGCCCGCACCCGGCTCCGGTCCGGGCCCGGACGCCGGCGGTGACGACGCTGCCGACCGGCTGCGCGACCGGATCAGCGCCGACTCCCTCACCACCCGGCGCGACTACCTGCGGATCGTCGCCACCGTCTCGGGCGGCCTGGCCATCGGAGGGGTCGGAGTCGCCTCCGGCATCCTGCACCGCCACGGGGACAGCGAGACCGCGCCCGAAGCCAAGAAGGTCACGGACCAGCTCGCCCCGGGCGAGTCCGTGGCCTTCCGGTACCCCGGCGACGAGGACCGGGCACTCGCCGTACGGCTCGGCGACGGCAGCCTCGTCGCCTACTCCGCCGTCTGCACCCACCTGGCCTGCGCCGTGCTCTGGCGCGAGGACCGCGGCCCCGAGGGGGAGCTGTACTGCCCCTGCCACGAAGGCGTCTTCGACGCCCGCACCGGCGAGGTGACCGCAGGTCCGCCACCCCGCCCACTCCCGAGGATCTTCCTGACCGAGCAGGCCGACGGCAGCGTGTGGGCCATCGCCACCGCCCGCTCCGGCGAATCCGCCAAGGAAGCCCTGTGCCGGCAGTTCGGCGACTCCCGGCCCGACATGGCCCAGCGCCTCGGCTGCCCCGGAGCGGCCCGCGCCGTCGAGAGCAGGCGGACATGAGCGACGCGCAGCTCCCTCCCCGCCCCGAATACCACCCGGGGAGCGCCCAGCCCCGGCTGAACCGGCCGGTCCGCGAGCGGTACCCGCAGATCCGCCCCACCAGCGGCTACGGCGACCCGCGCGTCCGGCACACCGGCCCCGGCCCGGGCGCCGGCACCGAGCAGGAGCCGGAGCGCTCCTCCAAGCTCAACGCCCGCCTGGCCCTCGCCCTCACGGTCGTGATCGGGCAGCTCTGGGCCCTGACCGTCACCGTCAACGAGTGGATGAAGGGCAACACCGGCACGGCCTGGTGGGGGGCGGGATTCCTGATCCTGTCCTTCCTCGTCGTGATCGCCCTGTGGCTCCTCGACCCGAAGGACCGATGACCATGTCGATACCCACGCCCACCCCGCCCGCGGTGCGCTCGCACCGCAAGGAGACCTACAAGCCGGGCGCCGTCATCGGTGACTGGCGTCCCGAGGACGCGGGCTTCTGGCAGACCACCGGCCGCCGGGTCGCCCAGCGCAACCTGTGGGTCTCCATCCCGGCGCTGATGCTCGGCTTCGTGGTCTGGCAGGTGTGGTCGGTCACCGTGGTCAAGCTGAACGACGTCGGCTTCGGCTTCTCCAAGTCCCAGCTGTTCTGGCTGACCGCCATCCCCGGCATCACCGGTGGCACCTTCCGGATCCTCTACACCTTCATCGGCCCGATCTTCGGCGAGCGGAAGTTCACCGCCTTCAGCACCTTCATCCTGATCGCCCCCATGCTGTGGCTGGGATTCGCGCTCCAGGACACGGGCACCCCGTACTGGGAGCTGGCGCTCATCGCGGCCGTCTGCGGCATCGGCGGCGCGAACTTCGCCTCGTCCATGGCCAACATCGGCTTCTTCTTCCCCAAGCGGGAGAAGGGCAGCGCCAACGGCCTCAACGGCGGCCTCGGCAACCTCGGCGTGAGCGTCGTCCAGCTGGTCGCGCCGCTGGTGGTCACCGCCGCAGTGCTCGGCCCCCCGGCGGGCGGCCCGCAGCACGACGCGAAGCAGAACACGGACATCTGGCTCCAGAACGGCGCCTTCCTCTGGGTGCCGCTGCTGGTGATCATGGCCCTGCTGGCCTGGTTCCTGATGAACGACCTCAAGGTGGCCGCGGCCCCCTTCAGCCAGCAGAAGATCATCTTCAAGCGCAAGCACAACTGGCTGATGACCTGGCTCTACGTCGGCACCTTCGGCTCCTTCATCGGATTCGCGGCCGGCCTGCCCCTGCTGATCAAGAACAACTTCGAGTCGCAGGGCTACCAGGCCACCACCTACGCCTGGATCGGCCCGTTCATCGGCGCGCTCATGCGCTGGGCCGGCGGCTGGCTCTCCGACAAGATCGGCGGCGCCAGGGTGACCATGCTGTCCTTCGTCGGCATGGCGGCGGCCCTGGTGGTGGTGATCTTCGCGCTGCCGTCCGGCGGCGACCAGGGAAGCTTCTGGGCCTTCTTCATCGGCTTCCTGGTGGCCTTCGCCTTCTCCGGACTGGGCAACGGCTCGACCTTCCGGCAGATCCCGGTGATCTTCCGCGACCAGCACATGCGCCAGGCGGAGGGCCAGGGCCCCCAGGCGCAGGCGGCCGCGCTGAAGCAGTCGGAGATGGAGGCGGGCGCCGTCACCGGCTTCTCCTCCGCCATCGCCGCCTACGGCTTCTTCTTCATCCCCGCGATGTTCGCCGCCATGGCGGTCACCCGCGCACTGTGGCTGTTCATCGGCTTCTACGCGACCTGCCTCGCGGTCTGCTGGTGGTTCTACGCCCGCAAGGGCGCGGAGGCCCCCAGCTGACCCGGACAGCGGCAGCACCAGCAGGAGCCGGGGGCGGGGGCGCGGGCGGCCGTACCCTTGGGGCATGAGCACCGCCCCCGCCTCCGACCCGCAGTCCCCGAAGCCCGAAGCCGGGGCGAAGCCCGAGACGAAGCCGAAGCCCAGGCCGAAACTCGTCTTCGACGACCCGCTGGACCAGCAGTCCTCGGACGACACCGACCGGGGCTGGGGCGAGCGGCCGCCCGCCGGCGGGAGCGCGGCCGACCTGGCCCGCTTCCTCGACGAGAAGCCCCCGCACCACATCTGATCCTCCGCGGCCGTCAGAACGCGTCGCGCGCCCCCGGCGTCCCCTGAGCCCGGGTGCCCTCGCCGTTCCCGCTCCGCTGCGCGACCAGTGCGTCGCGGATGTCCTTGAGCACCTCCAGCTCGGTGATCTCCATGGTTTCCTGCACGCCCTCCTTGGCCTTGCGGCGCGCCTCCACCTTGGAGAGGTACTTCGCCATGGGCAGCACCATCAGGAAGTACACGACCGCCGCGGTGATCAGGAAGCTGAGCGCGGCGTTCAGCACCGAGCCCCACATGATGTTGACGCCGGTCGGCTCGCCCTTCGCGTCGACCCCACAAGGTGCCTTCAGACACGAGGTGTAGACATCCAGGTTCTTGGTGCCGATGGCGCCCACGAGAGGGCTGATGATGCCCTTGACGATCGAGTTCACGATGTTCGTGAACGCCGCGCCGATGACCACGGCCACCGCCAGGTCGACCACGTTCCCGCGCATCAGGAAGGCCTTGAAGCCCGCCAGTACGCTCTCCTTCTTCTTCTCGCTCACGACTGAGCCTCTCTTTGTGCCTGCTGTAGACGGAGCCAACGGTTCCGAAAGCTACGGCAGGCACGGCCCGGCGTGTCCAATCAGGGCCCACTCCAGAGCGACTTGACTGCTCCTCAGTACGAATCAGCACACCGTCACCGCCAGACGTGCCACGGCACCCGCCCCCACGAGGGCACGGGCCGTGTCCCGTGGCACGGACAGCACCACCAGTGCCCCTCCGTCCCCGACACCCGCCTCCGCAGCGGGCACTCCAGCCACCCGGGCACCCGTCGCCACCACCCTCGGCGGCCCGCCGCGCTCCGCCGCGACCACGTCGACCCGGTCCCCGGGACGCAACAGCCGGACCGCCCCCGCATCCGCGATGCGTACGGGTGCCGACACCATCGGGACCGCCGCGGGCGCCGGTTTCACCACCGGCGCGGGTGCGGGCGCGTCCCGGGAGGCCTGCGCCTCCGTACCGCCCACCGCGAGAGCGCCCGCCACCACCGCCAGCCCGGCCGAGGCGAGCCGCCGCTTCCGGCGCACGGCACGCCGCAGGCGGCCTCCGGCCCGGCCCACACGGAGCGGTGGAAAGGCGGGCACGGGGCGTGCGGGGGGACACGGTGAAGAGCAGAGGGGGCGGGAGCCCCCGGGCGGCGAGGAGGCCGGGGCGGGGGAGGGGACGGGGGAGCGGGGGGAGGTCCTGGTCATGAGGGGCACCGCCAAGCTGGTCGTGGTCCGGTGTCCGGGCCCACTGCCCGGACCTCCCCCACGATCCGCCGCCCCGCCGGCGCCCGCCCGGACCTGTGGACAATCCCCAGGCTGTGGACAACGCCGTCACCCTCAGGTGTCAGCGCCCGGCCGGAACCTGGCAGGCCTCCGAGAACCCCTGGCTGGTCAGGCCGAACGCGCTGTTCACCCGCGACCGCCAGTTCTCCAGTGCGACCATGGCGGTGAGCTCGACGAACGCCGCCTCACCGAGCCGGGCGATCAGCTCGGCCGCCAGCTCGTCGGTGACTGACGGCTCGGTCTCGGTCATCGCCTCGGCGTACTCCATGACCAGCAGCTCCAGCTCGGTGAACACCTCGCGCGACTCGCGCCACTGCGGCACCCGCTCGATCTTCTCCGGCGAGAGCCCCTTCTCGCGGCCCTCCCAGTACCCGAAGTCCATGCACCACGAGCAGTTGATGCGCGCGGCCGCAGCCATCACCGCGAGGTGCTTGAGGCCGGCGTCGAGCTTGTTCCACTTCGCCGCCTGCTGCTCCATGCGCACGTACGAGAACAGCACGCGCGAGTTGTGCCCGTACGCCTGACCCGGGTCCAGCACCTTGCCGTAGGTGCGGCGCGAGTACCAGGCACCGATGCGCATGAGCAGGGTGCGGGGCGGGGTGAGCGAGATGCGCGGCATGACGGGCCTCTTCCGGCTCGGGGGTCCCGGTGACCCCTTCGCCATGGAGACAGGACGGCCCCGCGGAATGTGACACCGCCCGGGAAGTTCTTTTCGCCGGGCGGTCGCAGGCCCCGGGCCCCAGGCCCCGGGCTCCTGGTGACGCCCCAGGGCCTCCACCGCCCCTCAGCCGCCGCTACGGCAGTTCGATGCCCAGGTCCCAGCCGTCGTGGGCGTGGGTGCACAGGCAGTCGCGGGACCCGGTCGGCGGCAGCGCCGCCACGGCGTCGAAGAGGACCTCGCGCAGCCGGCCGACGTTCTCGCCGAACACCTTGAGGACCTCCGTGTGGGAAACGCCCTCACCCGTCTCGGCGCCCGCGTCCAGGTCCGTGACCAGGGCCATCGAGGTGTAGCAGAGCCCCAGCTCGCGGGCGAGCACCGCCTCCGGGTGCCCGGTCATGCCGACCACCGACCAGCCGGCCGCCGCGTGCCACCGCGACTCCGCCCGCGTCGAGAACCGCGGCCCCTCGATGACGACCATGGTGCCGCCGTCCACCGGCTCCCACTCCCGTCCCCGGGCCGCCGCGAGCGCCACCGACCGGCCGACCGGGCAGTACGGGTCGGCGAAGGTGGTGTGCACGACGTTCGGGACGGTGCCGTCCGGCAGCGGCTCGCCGTCGAAGAAGGTCTGCGCGCGGGACTTCGTACGGTCGACCAGCTGGTCCGGCACCAGCAGCGTGCCGGGTCCGTACTCCGCCCGCAGGCCGCCGACCGCGCAGGGGCCGAGCACCTGGCGGACACCGACCGAGCGCAGCGCCCACAGGTTGGCCCGGTAGTTGATCTTGTGCGGCGGCACGGTGTGGCTGCGCCCGTGCCGCGGCAGGAACGCCACCTGGCGCCCGGCCAGCTCACCCACGTACAGGGAGTCGCTCGGAGGCCCGTACGGCGTCTCCACCTGGATCTCGGAGACGTCCTCGAGGAAGGAGTAGAAGCCCGACCCGCCGATTACACCGATCTCTGCGTTCACCATGGCCTCACCCTAACGGGGGACGCACAAGGCCCCGCCGCCCTAGAGGGCGGCGGGGCCTTGCGGAAAACGGAAGCGGTGCTGCGGAATCAGGCGGCCGAGGTGGAGCTGCTGCCCGTGCCCGAGGGCGCCGAGGAGGTCGAAGCGGCGGGAGCGGCGGCAGCGGTCGACGTCGTGCTGGACGACGAGGACGACTTCGAGGCAGGGGTGCTGCTCGACGAGGCGCCACGGCTGTCGTTCCGGTAGAAACCGGAGCCCTTGAAGACGATGCCGACCGCGGAGAACACCTTCTTCAGGCGTCCGTCGCAGCTCGGGCACACGGTCAGTGCCTCATCGGTGAACTTCTGCACGGCCTCAAGGCCCTCACCGCACTCGGTGCACTGGTACTGGTAGGTCGGCACGAATTTCCTCCTGGCACTCTCACTCAATGAGTGCTAACGACGCTCCATGGTGACGTATTCCGGCGGATCAGTCCACCGTCACAGGCGTGCGGTGACCGATCCCACGCTCGTTCGCCCCGTTGCGGGCGGCCGGCGCGGACGAGTTCACGATCCGGCTCGGGGCCTTCGGCGCCAGCTTCGAGCGCAGCGCCACCAGCGTGACGAGGGCCAGGGCCGTCGCCACCAGAGGCACCAGGAAGCCGTACGAGGACCCGTGCGCGTCCGTCAGACGGCCGGCCAGGGTCACGGCGGCGGCCTGCCCGAAGGCGACCGCTCCGGTCAGCCAGGTGAAGGCCTCGGTCCGCGAGGCGGCCGGGACCAGCTGCTCGATCATCGTGTAGCCGGTGATCAGCGCCGGGGCGATGCACAGGCCGACGACCAGGCCGAGCGCGCCCAGCAGGACCATCGAGTGCACGGCCCACAGCACCGAGGCGGCGGCGGTCAGGCCGATGTAGCCGAGGATCAGGCGGCGGCGCGGGCCGATCTTCCAGGCGACGGCACCCATCGTGATGCCGGCGATCATGTTGCCGGCCGCGAAGATGCCGTACAGCAGGCCGTTGGCGCCCGGGTTGCCGATCTCGTTGGAGAAGGCGGCGAGCGAGACCTGCATGCCGCCGAAGACGGCGCCGATGCCGATGAAGGCGACGATCAGGACGCGCAGGCCCGGGAAGGACAGCGCGGACTGGTGCTTGCCGCCGGCCGCCGCGAGCGGGGCGACCTTCGGCTCGGTGGCGCGCTGCGCGGCGAAGAACAGGCCGCCGAGCAGGGTCAGGGCCGCCTCGGTCGCCAGACCGGCGGCCGGGTGGATGCCGGTGCACAGCGCGGTGGCGAGCACCGGGCCGACGACGAAGGTGAACTCGTCGGTGACGGACTCGAACGCGGCGGCCGTCGGCAGCAGCGGCGAGCCCTCCAGCTTGGCCGCCCAGCGGGACCGGACCATCGGGCCGACCTGCGGGACGGATGCGCCGGCCGGGACGGCGGCCAGCGCGAGCGCCCACAGGGGGGCGCCGAGGAGCGCCAGCACGGTCAGAGCGGAGACCGCGGCGGCGTGGACGAGGACGACCGGCACGAGAACGGCGCTCTGGCCGCGGCGGTCGGTGAACTTGCCCATGACCGGTGCGGAGAGGGCCATGGAGACGCCGGTGACGGCGGCGACGATGCCGGCGTCGCCGTAGGAGCCGGTGGCGTGCTGGACGAGCAGCAGGATGCTGATGGTCAGCATGCCGAACGGCAGGCGGGCGGCGAAGCCGGGGAGGACGAAGGAGAGGGCGCCGGGCGTGCGCAGCAGCTGCCCGTAACCGGGTCGGGCGGACTTGTCGGTCGTGACCGCGGATGTCACGGCCTGGCCTTTCCGCTGCCTGGTAGAGCGTCCCCGTCTGCGGACGGCGGGCCGCCTTGTGAGCGACCGCACCCGTACATGTGGGAGCCCCGAGAGCTGTCCTCTTGCGCAGAACCGAGTGATACCTGGGCGCCCACTGCGGGAAGGGAGCCACGGCCGCTTTGCGGTCGCGCCAGCTCTGCGTCAGGCAGAGTTGGTTCGATGTGGTGTGCCTTCATCGTACAGGGGAATCCACTACCACGCCCTGTGATTACGGTGACAAGGCATGTCTTCACCTGCGATTAACTGGAACTTTGCATTCCGCGCCCTGCGAAATGGGTGCAAGCCCGGTCGCAAGCCACTGAAATCGGCCGAACTAGAACGCCGCTCTAACGAAAAACGATCATCCGAGCGGCGCTCCGGACACCCTCCGCCACCTAGAGTGACGTCCCGCCACCGGTTCCCAGCCAGCCCGCCAGCTTGCCGCCGCGCGCCACCGCCCGCAGCCGGGCCTCCGCCGCGTCCCGCACCGGATCCGTGGCCACGACCAGCAGCTCGTCCCCGCGCCGCAGCACGGTCGACGGCGCCGGCACGAAGCTCTTCGCGTCCCGGACCACCAGCGTCACCGACGCTCCCGCCGGCAGCCGCAGCTCGCCGACCTCGACGCCGTGCATCCGCGAGGCGGGCGGGATCGCGAAGGACAGCAGGTGCCCGCGCAGCTTCTCCAGCGGCGCCGACTCGATCCCGAGGTCGGAGGCGGCCTCGTCGGTGTCGCGCAGGTTCAGCTTGCGCGCCAGCCACGGCAGGGTCGGCCCCTGCACCAGCGTGTAGACGACCACGAGCACGAAGACGATGTTGAAGACCCGGTCGCTGCCCTCGATCCCGGTCACCAGCGGGATCGTCGCCAGGATGATGGGCACCGCGCCGCGCAGGCCGGCCCACGACATCAGCGCCTGCTCCTGCCAGGGAATGCGGAAGGGCAGCAGGCTGACGAAGACCTCCAGCGGCCGCGCCACCATGGTCAGCACCAGTCCGATGATCACGGCGGGCCAGAAGTCGTTCACCAGCTCGTGCGGCGTGACCAGCAGGCCCAGCAGCACGAACATGCCGATCTGGGCGATCCAGCCGAGCCCGTCCGCGAACCCGCGCGTGGCCGGCCAGTGCGGCAGCTTGGCATTGCCCAGCACCATCGCCGCCAGGTACACCGCGAGGAATCCGGAACCGTGCGCCATCGCGCCGGCCGCGTACGCGGTCACGGCGATCGCCATCACCGCGATCGGGTACAGGCCGGAGGCGGGCAGTGCCACGTGCCGCAGCCCGTACGCCCCCAGGAAGCCCACCGCCAGGCCGATCGCGGCGCCGATCGCCAGCTCCAGCGCGATCTTGCCCAGCAGCACGTACCACTCGTCCACCGGTCCGACCGCCGCGAAGGCGACCACCAGGATCACGACGGGGGCGTCGTTGAAGCCGGACTCGGCCTCCAGCACACCCGTCACCCGCGACGGCAGCGGAACCTTGCGCAGCACGGAGAAGACGGCCGCCGCGTCGGTCGAGGAGACGACCGCGCCGATCAGCAGCGCCTGGCGCCACTCCAGCCCCACCAGGTAGTGCGCGCCCGCCGCCGTGACCCCCACGCTGACCGCGACGCCCACCAGGGACAGGACCACCGCCGCCGGCAGTGCCGGCTTGATCTCTTTCCACTTGGTGCCCAGACCGCCCTCGGCGAGGATGACGACCAGCGCCGCGTAACCGATGACCTGCGTCAGCTCGGCGTTGTCGAATACGACGTTGCCTATGCCGTCCTGGCCTATCGCGATGCCTATGCCGAGGTAGATGAGCAGGCTGGGGAGTCCGCTGCGTGAGGAGATGCGCACCGCCGCGACGGCGACGAGCAGTACGAGCGAACAGACCAGCAGGAGCTCATTGAGCGTGTGGACAGTCAGCGGGCGGCCCTTTCCTCAGAGCGTGCCTGGTGGATCGTTCCTCCGGCGGCGCATTCGGCAAGTACTTCGTTACCTTACCTAATCTTTGACGGACTCTTTACGCGATAACCACATTGTGAAACGTCGGTTCCCGCCTGTCCTACGGACCTCGACCCCTGGCGGATCAACGACAGCGGTCCTGCGCCTATGGTTGCTCCCAGCAATCCCAGGACCACCCTGCCCCTCTAAGGACAGCGATGCCCGCCAATGAATCCGGACCTTCCGTCAAGAAGAAGGGACGACGCGCACGCCTGCTCGTGCTCGTCATGGTCCTGGCGCTCTTGGCGGGCCTCGGCTACGGCGCGTACTGGAGCGTGGACACCGTGCGCGCCTCCTTCCCGCAGACGACCGGCTCCCTCAAGGTCCCAGGCCTGACCGGGACGGTCGATGTGAAGCGCGACGAGCACGGCATTCCGCAGCTCTACGCAGACAACGACGAGGACCTCTTCCGTGCGCAGGGCTTCGTGCACGCCCAGGACCGGTTCTGGGAGATGGACGTACGCCGCCACATGACCTCCGGCCGGCTGTCGGAGATGTTCGGCTCCGGCCAGGTCGAGACCGACGCCTTCCTGCGCACCCTCGGCTGGCGCCACGTGGCGCAGGAGGAGTACGACAAGAAGCTCTCGCCGGAGACGAAGAAGTACCTCCAGGCCTACGCCGACGGGGTCAACGCGTACCTGAAGGGGAAGTCCGGCAAGGACCTCTCCGTCGAGCACGCCGCCCTCAAGCTGACCGACGACTACAAGCCGGAGCAGTGGACGCCGGTGGACTCGGTGGCCTGGCTGAAGGCGATGGCCTGGGACCTGCGCGGCAACATGCAGGACGAGATCGACCGCTCGCTGATGACGAACAAGCTCACGCAGGCGCAGATCGACGAGCTCTACCCGCCGTACCCCTTCGACCGGAACAAGCCGATCGTCGAGGGCGGCACCGTCTCCGGCGGCAAGTACACCCCCCAGGGCACCCCCGGCTCCGGTTCGACCGGCTCCGGCAAGGGCACGGGAACGGGCACCGGTACGGGAACCGGCACCGGAAGCACGGGAGCGGGCACGGGCACCCCCGGCGCCACCCCCGGTACCGGTTCGCAGGCCACCCCCAACGGCGGCACCAACCCCGTCACGGGCCTGGCCGACAACGCCTCCGCCCAGGGCGCGACCGTCGGCCTGCGCACGCAGCTCGGCGCCCTCGCCAAGACCCTGGACGAGATCCCGGCCATCCTCGGCCCCAACGGCAGCGGCATCGGATCGAACTCCTGGGTCGTCTCGGGCCAGTACACGACCACCGGCAAGCCGCTCCTCGCGAACGACCCGCACCTCTCCCCGCAGCTGCCCTCGGTCTGGTACCAGATGGGCCTGCACTGCCGCGCCGCCTCGCCCCAGTGCCAGTACGACGTGGCCGGCTACACCTTCTCCGGCATGCCCGGCGTGGTCATCGGCCACAACGCCGACATCGCCTGGGGCATGACCAACCTCGGCGCCGACGTGACCGACCTCTACCTGGAGCAGGTCCGTCCCGAGGGCTACGTCTACGACAACAAGGTCGTCCCCTTCACCACCCGTGAAGAGGAGATCAAGGTCGCCGGCGGCAAGAGCAAGAAGATCACCGTCCGCACCACGAACAACGGACCGCTGATCTCCGACCGCAGCGACGACCTGGAGACCGTCGGCTCCCGCGCCCCCGTCCCCAGCTCGGCCCCCGACCGCGGCAACGGCTACGCCGTCGCCCTGCGCTGGACCGCCCTGGACCCGGGCAAGTCGATGGACGCCGTGTTCAAGCTCAACCGGGCCAAGGACTTCAACGCCTTCCGCGCCGCGGCGGCCGACTTCGAGGTCCCCTCGCAGAACCTGATCTACGCCGACAACAAGGGCCCGAACGGCAACATCGGCTACCAGGCCCCGGGCCGCATCCCGATCCGCAACCAGGGCGACGGCCGCATGCCGGCGCCCGGCTGGGACCCCAAGTACGCCTGGAAGGGCGGCCGGGACGGCAACGCCGGCTACATCCCGCAGAACGAGATGCCCTGGGAGCTCAACCCGGCGCGCGGCTACATCGTCACCGCCAACCAGGCCGTCACCGAGTCCGCCCCCGCCGCCGCCAACACCGGCACCGGCACGGGTACGGGCAACACGGGCACGGGCACGGGTACGGGCAACACCGGCACCGGCAACACCGGCACCGGCACCGGGGCGAACGCCGCCGCCGGCAAGTACCCGTACGTCCTGACCACGGACTGGGGCTACGGCGCCCGGAGCCAGCGGATCAACGACCTCATCGAGGCGAAGACCAAGGACAACGGCAAGATCTCCACCGATGACATGCGCGCCATGCAGATGGACAACAGCAGCGAGATCGCCGCGCTGCTGACCCCGATGCTGGCCAAGATCCAGGTCTCGGACCCGGACGTGCGTTCGGCGCAGAAGCTGCTCGAAGGCTGGAACTACACGCAGGAGCCCGACTCCGCGGCGGCCGCGTACTTCAACGCGGTCTGGCGCAACATCCTCAAGCTGGCCTTCGGCGACAAGATGCCGAAGGAGCTGCGGATCGAGGGCAGCTGCATGAACGTCAGCGAGGAGAGCACCGGCCCGAACGACGACCTCACCAAGACGGTCCGCGAGTGCGGTACGCGCGGCCCCGACTCGGCGCAGCCGGACGGCGGCGACCGCTGGTTCGAGGTGGTCCGCCGGCTGGTCAAGGACGAGAAGTCGCCGTGGTGGACCGCCACCCCGAAGACCGTCCACGACAAGCCGATCAAGACCCGCGACGAGCTCTTCGCCCGGGCCATGGAGGACGCCCGCTGGGAGCTGACCGCCAAGCTCGGCAAGGACCAGGCGACGTGGAGCTGGGGTCGGCTGCACCAGCTGACGCTGAAGAACCAGACGATCGGCAAGGAGGGCCCGGGCTTCATGCAGTGGCTCCTCAACCGCGGCCCGTGGAACGTGGGCGGCGGCGAGGCCACCGTCAACGCGACCGGCTGGAACGCCTCCAGCGGCTACGGGGTCACCTGGGTGCCGTCGATGCGGATGGTCGTCAACCTCGGCGACCTGGACAAGTCCCGGTGGATCAACCTGACCGGCGCCTCCGGCCACACGTACGCGAGCACGTACACGGACCAGACGGAGATGTGGGCCAAGGGCGAACTGCTGGAGTGGTCCTTCGGGAAGGACGCCGTCGACAAGTCGACAGTGGACACCCTGACGCTCAAGCCGTGAGCGCGACGCCGGCCGGCCGGCTGATCACGCGGTAAAGCGCACCACCCCCGACGGGGTGGCCACCGCCTGGACGGGGTGGTCGTGCGGTTCCTCCGGGACCCGCGCGACCACCTCTTCGTCGTACAGGAGCACCACCAGCGCGGGATGCGCGCCGGCCCGCTCCAGCCGGGCGAGCACCCGGTCGTACGAGCCTCCGCCGCGGCCGAGCCGCATCCCGCGGCCGTCCACCGCGAGCCCGGGCAGCAGCACGGCGTCGGCGCCGGTCACGGCCTCCGGTCCGAGCCGCGCGCCGGAGGGCTCCAGCAGCCGCATCTTCCCCGGGTGCGCGGCCTCGGCGAGACTGGCCGGGCCCTCGTACGCGGCCCAGTCCAGGTCGTTGTCGGGGAGCAGCAGGGGCAGCAGCACCCGCTTGCCGGCGTCCCGCAGTGCGTCGAGCAGCTCGCGGGTGCCCGGTTCGGCGCCGACGGACACGTACGCCGCGACGGTGTGCGCGGCGGCCAGTTCGGGCAGGGTGAGGGCGGAGCGGGAGAGCGCGCGGGCCGCCGCCTCGCGGGCGCCGGCGGACAGGGCCCGGCGGGCGGCGAGGAGTTCCCGGCGCAGGGCGGCCTTTTCGGGGACGAAGGGGTGGTTCCCGGGCGGGGTTTCTACCACAGTCTCGTCACAATTCCTTTCACATATGGATCAAGTCGGGCATATTCCTTGGAACCCCGTGGGGGGTGCGGTGTGACCCACTATCGTTCTGCCCATGACTCAGTCGCACCCAGTGATCAAGAAGGCCGTCATCCCGGCTGCGGGGCTCGGCACTCGGTTCCTCCCGGCGACCAAGGCGACCCCCAAGGAAATGCTCCCGGTCGTGGACAAGCCGGCCATCCAGTACGTCGTCGAGGAAGCCGTCTCGGCCGGGCTGGACGACGTCCTCATGATCACCGGCCGTAACAAGCGGGCCCTCGAAGACCACTTCGACCGGAACTACGAGCTCGAATCGGCTCTGATCGCCAAGGGTGACGACGACCGGCTGAAGAAGGTCCAGGAGTCGAGCGACCTGGCCACCATGCACTACGTCCGCCAGGGCGACCCCCGCGGCCTCGGCCACGCCGTCCTGTGCGCCGAGCCGCACGTGGGCGACGAGCCCTTCGCCGTCCTCCTCGGCGACGACCTGATCGACCCCCGCGACCCGCTGCTGCGCCAGATGGTCGACGTCCACGCCCGCACCGGCGGCACCGTCATCGCGCTGATGGAGGTCGACCCGTCCAGCGTGCACCTCTACGGCTGCGCCGCCGTCGAGCCGACCGGCGAGGACGACGTCGTCCGCATCACGGGACTCGTCGAGAAGCCGGAGCCGGCCGAGGCGCCGAGCAACTACGCCGTCATCGGACGCTATGTCCTCCACCCGGCGATCTTCGGCATACTGCGGGAGACCGAGCCGGGCCGCGGCGGGGAGATCCAGCTCACCGACGCCCTGCAGAAGCTGGCCGCCGACGAGACCGTGGGCGGCCCGGTGCACGGCGTGGTCTTCCGGGGCCGCCGCTACGACACCGGGGACCGCGGGGACTACCTGCGGGCCATCGTCCGACTCGCGTGCGAACGTGAGGACCTGGGCCCGGAGTTCCGCACCTGGCTTCACCGTTACGTCACGGAGGAGATGTAGGACCTTGAGCAGTTCCGCACCGCAGGACGCCGGCCACCACCGTCTGTGGTCGGTGGACGAGCACCTCGCGGACGTCCTCGCCGCCGTCCGGCCGCTGGAGCCCATCGAGCTCCAGCTCCTGGACGCCCAGGGCTGTGTCCTGGTCGAGGACGTCACCGTGCCCGTCGCCCTGCCGCCCTTCGACAACAGCTCGATGGACGGGTACGCCGTCCGAACGGCTGACGTCCAGGGTGCGAGCGAGGAGTTCCCCGCGGTGCTCGCCGTCATCGGCGACGTAGCGGCGGGCAGCGGCGAGCTGCCCACCGTCGGCCCCGGCCAGGCCGCCCGCATCATGACCGGCGCCCCGCTGCCGCCCGGCGCGGAAGCCGTCGTACCGGTCGAGTGGACCGACGGCGGCACGGGCGGCGGCGCCGCCTCCGGGATGACCCCGGCCAGCGCCGCGCCCGAGGGCGCGGCCGGCGAGGTGCGCGTCCACCGCGCGGCCGAGGCGCGGGCCCACGTCCGCGCCCGCGGCAGCGACGTACAGGCCGGCGACCTGGCGCTCGCCGCCGGCACCGTCCTCGGCCCCCCGCAGATCGCGCTGCTGGCGGCGATCGGACGCGGCACCGTGCGGGTCCGGCCCCGCCCGCGCGTGGTCGTCCTGTCCACCGGCAGCGAGCTGGTCCAGCCGGGTGAGGCGCTGACCGCCGGGACGATCTACGACTCGAACAGCTTCGCGCTCGCCGCCGCCGCCCGCGACGCCGGCGCCATCGCCTACCGCGTCGGCGCGGTCGCCGACGACGCCGACACCCTGCGCTCCACCATCGAGGACCAGCTGATCCGAGCAGACCTGCTCGTCACCACGGGCGGCGTCTCCGTCGGCGCCTACGACGTGGTCAAGGAGGCCCTGACCACCGTCGGCTCCGGCGACGGCGACGAGCCCTCCGGCAGCGGCGTCGACTTCCGCAAGCTCGCCATGCAGCCCGGCAAGCCGCAGGGCTTCGGGACCGTCGGCCCCGACCACACCCCGCTGCTGGCCCTGCCCGGGAACCCGGTGTCCTCGTACGTCTCCTTCGAGCTGTTCGTGCGCCCCGCGATCCGGACCCTCATGGGCCTGCCGGAGTCCGAGGTGTCCCGGCCCAGCGTGCGCGCCGTGCTCAAGGCCGACCGGCCGCTCGGCTCCCCGGCGGCCCGCCGCCAGTTCCTGCGCGGCACGTACGACGCCGAGGCCGGCACCGTCACCCCGGTCGGCGGATCGGGCTCGCACCTGATCGCCGCGCTCGCGCACGCCGACTCGCTGATGGTCGTACCGGAGGACGTCACCTCGGTGGAGCCCGGGGCCGAGCTGGAAGTGATCCTGCTCGGCTGAGCGGCGCCCGGTGCGGGTAGCGTGTTGCATCACACAGGCCCCAGGCTCCAGGGGGCCCGGAGCGGGAGCGGCACGCAGATATGAGTACGCAGAGCAGGCTGACGCACATCGACGAGGCCGGCGCGGCCCGGATGGTCGACGTGTCCGAGAAGGACGTCACCACCAGGACGGCGCGGGCCAGCGGACGCGTCCTCGTCTCGCCGCGGGTGATCGAGCTGCTGCGCGGCGAGGGCGTGCCGAAGGGCGACGCCCTCGCCACCGCGCGGATCGCCGGGATCATGGGGGCCAAGAAGACCCCCGACCTGATCCCGCTCTGCCACCCGCTCGCGGTCTCCGGGGTGAAGGTCGAGCTGGAGGTCGCCGACGACGCCGTCGAGATCCTCGCCACCGTCAAGACCACCGACCGTACGGGCGTCGAGATGGAGGCGCTGACCGCGGTCGCCGTGGCCGGCCTCACCGTGATCGACATGGTGAAGGCCGTGGACAAGGGCGCGGTCATCACCGACGTGCGGGTGGAGGAGAAGACCGGCGGCAAGTCCGGCGACTGGACCCGCGCGTGAACCCCCCGCGCGGTGGCGAGGCCCACGGCCACGGTCACGGTGACGGGACGGCGGCGCCGGGCGAGGCCGCCCCGCGGCCTCCGGTGGGGCGGGCCCTGGTCGTCACCGCCTCGAACCGGGCCTCGCAGGGCGTGTACGCCGACAAGGGCGGTCCGCTGCTCGCCGGGGCGCTGGAGGAGCTCGGCTTCACCGTCGACGGCCCGCGCGTGGTGCCGGACGGCGATCCCGTCGAGGCGGCGCTGCGCGAGGGCGTGGCCGGAGGCTACGACGTCATCCTGACCACCGGCGGCACCGGCATCTCGCCGACCGACCGGACCCCGGACGCCACCGCCCGCGTGCTGGACTACGAGGTCCCGGGCATCCCGCAGGCCATCCGTGCGGAGGGCCTGGCCAAGGTGCCCACCGCCGCCCTGTCGCGGGGCCTGGCGGGCGTGGCGGGCCGCACCCTGATCGTGAACCTGCCCGGTTCCACGGGCGGGGTGAAGGACGGCCTCGCGGTGCTGGCGCGGATACTGCCCCACGCGGTCGACCAGCTGCGGGGCGGCGACCACCCCAGACCCGACGCGGCGCCCGGGAGCCCGAGCTGAACGGCCCCTCCTGGCCGGTGGTGCTGGCGGACGGCGATGTCACGCTCCGGCCGATAAAGCTGCGGGACCAGCGCGCCTGGCGCGAGGTCAACCAGCGCAACCGGGACTGGCTGCGGCCGTGGGAGGCGACGATCCCGCCGCCCGCGCCGTGGGGCCCGGTCATCCAAAGGCCGACATATCGACAGATGGTCCGCCACCTGCGGGCGGAGGCGAACGCGGGCCGCATGCTGCCCTTCGTCATCGAGTACCAGGGGCGGCTGGTCGGTCAGCTGACGGTCGCCGGGATCACCTGGGGCTCGATGTGCGCCGCCCACGTGGGCTACTGGGTGGACCGGGACGTGGCCGGCCGCGGGGTGATGCCGACGGCGGTCGCGCTCGCCGTGGACCACTGCTTCCAGCGGGTCGGGCTGCACCGGATCGAGGTGTGCATCCGCCCGGAGAACGCACCCAGCCGCCGCGTCGTGGAGAAGCTCGGCTTCCGCGAGGAGGGGCTGCGGCCGCGTTATCTCCATATCGACGGGGCGTGGCGCGACCACCTGGTCTTCGCGCTGACCGCCGAGGAGGTTCCGCAGGGGCTGCTGCGCCGCTGGCACCGCACGCGCAAGCGGGAGAGTCCGCCGCCGACACCCGCCCCGTAAAGCAGGTAATCGCAAAAGCGTTCGAATTGCTGGCCGATTCGCCCATAACCTGATCCGAAGAATCACAAAAAAAGTCGGTGATATCAGCCGGATCGTGCGACACACCGGCCCAATTGGCTGATCCCCCCGGGCGCGCCCCTCTACGGTGTGAGGTGTGAGCAGCAGCGGCCTCATCTACGCAGTCATTGTCGGGGCCTGGGCCGCCTACTTGGTGCCCATGTGGCTCCGGAGGCAGGACGAGCTGAACGAAGCACGTCCGACGGAACGCTTCTCCACCGCCATCCGGCTGCTTTCCGGCCGGGCGGGAATGGAGCGCCGTTACGCCAAGGGGCTGCGTGAGCGCGGTGAGGATCAGGCGGAGGCCCAGCCCCACGCGGACCCGGAAGCGGCGACGGAAACGGTGAATTCCGTGGACGCCGACGCCCGGGCCCTCGGCGTGTCCCCGACCAGGGCGGAACCGAGATCGGCCGAGGCCGAGCGGGTCCGCCGACAGCAGCGCCTCCAGGTGCTCGCACGCCGCCGGCGCACCACGGCGCTCCTCTTCCTCGGCTTCAGCGGCGGTGCGGTCGCCGCGGCCGTCTGCGGGATCCGCTACTTGTGGGCCCCGGCCGTCCCTGCGCTGCTGCTGAGCGCCTACATCGTGCACCTGAGGGTCCAGGAGCGGCGGCGCTACGAGTTCACGATGGACCGGCGGCGCGCCGAGGCGGCCGCCCGCAGCCTGCGGGAGAACCGTGCCCCGCGCCACCGCGAGCAGCCCGAGCCCGCCGCGGGCTCCGGCGCCGAACCGGATCCGGCCCCGCCGGTCTCCCCGCAGGAGGCCGGGCGCCGGGCGCTCGTCGAGCAGACCGACCACGCCGAGTGGGTGGACCAGCAGCGTGAGCGCGAGCGCGGCCCGGCCCGCGGCGACAGCTGGGAGCCGGTGCCGGTCCCGCTGCCGACGTACGTGACGGCCCCGGTCGCCCCCCGCGCCACCGGCCCGGTCAACCCGGACGGCTGGAGCGCGGCCCGCTCCAGCGCCGCCGAGCCCACCGACCCCCGCCTGCGCGCCCAGCCGGCCGTACCGAAGCCGGCGGACCCGGCCCAGCCGCCCGCCCCGCCCCGCCCCCGGGGCCGCGACCTCGGCCGTACCCCGCTCTTCGACCAGTACGAGAGCGACGACCGCCCGCGCGCCGCGAACGAGTGACGGGTGACCTGCGAGGACCCTCCGGACAACGCGTTTTGGAGCACCCGCGCGGGGATGCTAATGTTTCACACGTCGCAAGGGCCTGTGGCGCAGTCTGGTAGCGCACCTCGTTCGCATCGAGGGGGTCTGGGGTTCAAATCCCCACAGGTCCACAGACGACAGTTCTTGAGTAGCTCTCAAGAATCGTCACGAGATCCCGTTCCGCCGAAAGGCGGGGCGGGATCTCGGCGTTTCAGGCTGTCCGTGTCCCAAGAGATCCGCCTCCCCGTCCCGGCCGGCCTCCCACCACCATGTGGTGGTGGACTTGTCGATCGTTCCGTCAGGCCTGGGCAGCGGCGTGCCAGGCGGCGGTGACACACCCTTCCTCCCAGTGCCACCACCCCAATGCCTCACCGTGCTCCAAGAGCTCGTGGATTCGCGGCAGGTCCGCCCCGGGCGGGACGTCCAGGGCCACCATCCGGTACCGCTCGATCCCCTCGCCCGTCGTACCGAGGCGGCGGAAGGCCTCCAGCACGTTCTGCCGGGCGGCTGCGGAGCCGTCGCCCTTGAGCACGATCAGCCGGATCGTGCAGTTCTGGGACGGGCGGACCGTTTCCCCGGCCCAGCGGACGCCTTCTCCGTCGCGCTCCACCCCGATGACGTCCCCGCTGGCGACTCCGCGTACGAACCAGGGCGTGTTGTCCAATCGCACCGTGCCGTCGCCGAGGTCCGTGGCCCATAGGCTCTCGACGCTCGCAGGCGGCCAGCCGTCCTCGTCCACGTCCATCCGGAAATGGATCTTCACGTGGTCGCCGCTGATGTCCGTCACCGGACCATCTTCCCCGCTGTACAGCAGTCGCCCGCTCCTCATCCCTGCTTCCGGGGAGGGAGGATCGCGTGGGCTCTCCAGTGCTCGGGGTCACGCGGTCCGGCAAGCGCCTGGACGAACCGACCTGCCGCCGTCTCGAAAGCGTCGGCCAGCGACGTCGCTCCGGCGACGGTCCGGTCGACGGGGTCGACGTAGTGGGCGTTGTGCTCCACTTCGCACCAGCAGGCCACGCTGATGGCCGACCAGACACGGAGAAGGCCCTCCTCGGTCCACTCCACGTCGAGCGAGAGCGCAAGCCAGTCGCTGCCTTCGTCATAGAGGGAGACCTCGGTCAGGAGGATCTCCGGTGTGCCCGCCACGGACCGTCCCGGGAAGATGACGTGCTCGGGGAACCACTCCCACACCAGGCGTTTCCCCGGTACCAGGGCGCCATCGATCTCGGCTGCCGAACGTGCAAGGCGGCCGAGGTCGGCGGCACCGGCGTCTGGGAAGAGGGCCTCCAGGGGCACGGCTTCGAAGGTCCCGCTCGGCGTGTTCATGGGCATGAGCATGAGGATCGGCTGGTACGGGGGCAAGGACCCCCGGAAGGATTTCCTGGGCACCGTACGCGCGCGGCCGGTTGGGCCGTCGGTGGGGAGCGTCAGAATGGGCGCATGGTGAACGGGGACGGGGCCGTCGTGCAGGCGTGGGAAGCGCTGGGCGGGGCCGGTGAGTTGGCGGGGCGGGTTGGGTTCCGGGGGGCGAGCGGGCTGGAGGGGTCGCTGCCGGTGCGGGAGTTGGCGCGGGCCTGCGTCGGGGTGTGCGGGCTGGCGGCGGCCGAGCTGGCCGCCGTACGGGCCGGCGGTACGGCGCTGGACGCGGCTGCGGTCGTGGTGGACGAGGGGGCCGTGGCCACCGCGTTCGTCAGCGAGCGGCACCTGCGGGTGGAGGGCCGGGCGCCGGTGGGCTTCGCGCCGCTGTCCGGGTTCTGGCGGGCCGCCGACGGGTGGGTCCGGACCCACGCCAACTACCCCCACCACCGGGCGGCCCTGGTCCGGGCGCTCGGCGTGCCCGGGACCCCGGAGGCGGTGCGGGAGGCCCTCGCCGGCCGGAGCGCCGCCGCGGCGCAGGAGGCGGTGTACGCGGAGGGCGGGCTCGCCGTCGCCGTCGCGGGGGAGTACGGGGAGCCGCAGCCGCTGGTGGAGTGGGTACGGGGGCCCGGCGGCGGCCGGCCGCCGGGGCCGGGCGCGCTGCCCGCGTCCGGGGTGCGGGTGCTGGACCTGACCCGGGTCATCGCCGGGCCCGTCGCCACGCGGACCCTGGGGGTGCTGGGCGCCGACGTGCTGCGGATCGACTCCCCGGGCCTGCGCGAGGCGGACGACGCGCACGCGGACACCGGCTTCGGGAAGCGTTCCGCGCTGCTGGACCTCGGGGCCCCGGCCGGCCGGGCGGCGCTGGAGGACCTGCTCGGTGCCGCCGACGTGGTGGTGACCGGGTACCGTCCGGGCGCGTTGGAACGGTTCGGGCTGGGCGCGGAGGAGCTGCTGGAGCGGTTCCCGCGGCTGGTGGTGGCGCAGCTGTGCGCGTGGGGGTGGAGCGGCCCCTGGGCGGGGCGCCGGGGCTTCGACTCGCTGGTGCAGGCGGGGTACGGGATCGCCGCGCGGTGCGCGGGGGAGGACGGGACCCCCGGCGTGCTGCCGGCGCAGGCGCTGGACCACGGCACGGGCTACCTGGTGGCCGCGGGCGTGCTGCGGGCCCTGGCGGAGGGCGGCGGCCGGGCGCTGCGGTTCTCCCTCGCCGGGACGGCGTCGTGGCTGGTGCGGGAGGTTCCGGCGGCGGGGCCGGCGGTGCCGGGCTACGCGCCGGAGCCGTGGCTGCGCGAGGCGGAGTCCGGCTACGGGGTGCTGCGGTACGCCGCGAGCCCCTTCGGGGACTGGGGGCGGGGGCCGTCCCGGTGGGGCGCGGACCGGGCGGTCTGGCTCGACCGGTGACCGCGGTGGTGGGACGGGCCCCGCGGGGCGGTCAGGAGCCGGCGGCCGCCCGGAGCGGCTTCGCCATGCAGCGGCTGGACGGGTAGTCGCGGTAGTAGCCGAACTTCTCGGACAGGGCGTAGCCCGAGGAGAGGTAGAGGGCGATGGCCTCCGGCTGCTTGTCGCCGGTCTCCAGGACCATGCGGCTGCGGCCGGCCGCGAGGGCGTCCGCCTCCAGCTCCGCCAGGATGCGGCGGGCCAGGCCCAGGCCGCGCGCCTGCGGGACGACGTACATGCGCTTGATCTCGGCGTCGCCGTCCGAGTAGCCCTCGTCGTTCTTCTCCTGGCCGCGCCAGGCGCCGCTGGCCACCGGGGTGCCGGCCGCGTCGTAGGCGAGCAGGTAGAGGCCCTGTGGCGGAAGGAACATCGCGGGGTCGAGGAAGGTGGCGTCGCCCTCGCCGTCGTAGCGCTGCCGGTATTCGACCTGGACCTGCGCGTCGAGCGCCGCCGCGTCCGGGTGGTCGTACGGTACGGCGCGGATGTTTATACCGTGAGACATTCGAATATCGTACGGATCCCTCCCGCTATGGTGCAGGGATGCTCACCGTGACCTCCGTGAATGTGAATGGGATCCGCGCCGCCGCCAAGAAGGGGTTCGTGGAGTGGCTCGCCGGATCCGACGCCGACGTCGTGTGCCTCCAGGAGGTGCGTGCCGAGGAGCCGCAGATCCCGGCGGAGGCCAGGGAGCCCGAGGGCTGGCACACCGTGTTCGCGCCGGCCGCCGCCAAGGGCCGGGCCGGCGTCGCGCTGTACACGCGGCGGGCGCCCGAACGGGTGCAGGTGGGCTTCGGCAGTGACGAGTTCGACACGAGCGGCCGCTACGTCGAGATCGACCTGCCCGGTGTCACCGTCGCCAGCCTGTACCTGCCCTCCGGGGAGGCGGGCACCGAGAAGCAGGACGAGAAGTACCGGTTCATGGAGGAGTTCCTCGGCTACCTCGGGGAGCTGAAGGCGCGGGCCGCCGCCGACGGGCGGGAGGTCGTGGTGTGCGGCGACTGGAACATCTGCCACCAGGAGGCCGACCTCAAAAACTGGAAGACGAACCGCAAGAACGCGGGCTTCCTGCCCGAGGAGCGGGAGTGGCTGGGCAAGGTGTACGGGGAGGCCGGCTACGTCGACGTCGTGCGCGGGCTGCACCCGGACACGGAGGGGCCGTACTCGTGGTGGTCCTACCGGGGCCGGGCCTTCGACAACGACGCGGGCTGGCGCATCGACCTCCAGGTCGCGACCCCGGGGCTGGCGGCGAAGGCCGTGAAGGCCTTCGTCGAGCGCGCCGAGACGCACCCGGAGCGCTGGTCGGACCACGCGCCGGTGACGGTGGTCTACGAGCTCGGCGTCTGAGGGGCGGTCGCGGCGCCGGCGGTGGTGCCGCGCCGTCGGGCGTCCCCGGGTGCACGCGGTGTGCCCGGGGCGGTTACGGCGCCTCGGTGGCCTCGGTGGCCTCGGTGGCCTCGGCGGCCTCGGGGCGGTCCGGGCCGGGGGGCCGGGTGCGCTGCTGGTGCAGGCGGTCCATCGCCATCGTCAGCTCCGCCTCGACCACGCTCTTGGCCAGCGGGCGCAGCCGGGTGACGGCCTCCGCCCCGAGGTGGGCGGAGATCAGCCCGGTGAACAGCTCCGCCAGCGCGTCGGCGTGTTCGCGGACCCGGCGGCCCGACTCCAGCACCGCCGCGAGCGGGACGCCTTCGCGGACCAGTGCCGAGGAGACGTCCAGCAGGCGTCGGCTGACGTGCACGATCGCCTCGCCGTCGGTGGCGACGTAGCCGAGGTCGAGTGCGGCCGCCAGGTTCTCCGGGGTGACCTCGCCCTCGAAGTAGTCGGCCAGCACCTCGGGCGAGAGCCGGACCGGGGTCTCCTCCGAGCCGCCGAGCCCGAGCAGCTCGCCGAGCTGGCCGACGTCGCGGCCCTTCTCGAAGGCGGCGGTCAGTTCGGCGATGCCGCCGAGGGTGTGGCCGCGGTCCAGCAGGGCGGCGATCGTGCGCAGCCGGGCCAGGTGTCCCTCGTCGTACCAGGCGATGCGGCCCTCGCGGCGCGGCGGCGGGAGCAGCTTGCGCTCGCGGTAGAAGCGCAGCGTGCGCACCGGGATGCCGGCCGCCTCGGCCAGCTCCTCCGCCCGGTACTCGCGCCGGCGTTCGCGCTCCACGGGTTCCACGGCGGGCCGCGCCCCTCTCGTCACCGGTCTGTCCACACCCGCAGCCTAGGGGGTGCCCCGTGGATCACGGCCGGCTCCGGTCCGCAGGAGGCCGTTGGGGGTACTCGCGGTAACTTTCCGGGCGCGACCCCTACCCATGGGTACGGAGCTGCTCTACCCTCCCGATTGTGCCAGTGATTGCTGGCAACGTTGCGGTTCGGATTGCGGTGCGGAAGGCGGCGGGCATGGGCGGCAGCACGGTCGGCAAGGGCAGGAAGGTCGGCAAGGGCGCGCGCGAGCACGTACGGGTGGCGGTGATCGGTTCCGGCTTCGGCGGGCTCGGCGCCGCCGTCCGGCTGCGGCGCGAGGGGATCACCGACTTCGTCGTACTGGAACGGGCCGACTCCGTCGGCGGCACCTGGCGCGACAACAGCTACCCCGGCTGCGCCTGCGACGTACCGTCCCACCTCTACTCCTTCTCCTTCGCCCCCAACCCCGACTGGCCGCGGACCTTCTCCGGGCAGCCCGCCATCCGCGCCTACCTGGAGCACGTCGCCGACACCTTCGGGCTGCGCCCGCACATCCGGCTCGGCCACGAGGTCCTGATGATGCGCTGGGACGCGCAGGAGCTGCGCTGGGAGATCGAGACCTCGGCGGGCGCGCTGACCGCCGACGTCGTGGTGTCGGCGACCGGGCCGCTGTCCGACCCCAAGATGCCCGAGATCCCCGGGCTCGCCGAGTTCCCGGGCAAGGTCTTCCACTCCGCCCGCTGGGACCACGACTACGACCTGAGCGGCAAGCGCGTCGCCGTCGTCGGCACGGGCGCCTCCGCGATCCAGATCGTGCCGGCCATCGCCCCGAAGACGGCCCGCCTGACGCTCTTCCAGCGCACCGCGCCGTGGGTCATGCCGCGCACCGACCGGGCCATCAGCACCGTCGAGCGCTGGCTGCACCGCCAGCTGCCGTTCACCCAGTCGGCCCGGCGCGGGCTGCTGTGGGGGATCCGGGAGCTCCAGGTCAGCGCGTTCACCAAGCGGCCGAACCAGCTCGGGCTGATCGAATCCCTGGCCAAGGCCAATATGGCGCGCTCCATCAAGGACCCGGCGCTGCGGGCCAGGCTGACGCCCGACTACCGGATCGGCTGCAAGCGGATCCTGCTCTCCAGCGAGTACTACCCGGCGCTGGCCCGCCCCGACGTGGACGTGGTCGCCTCGGGGCTCAAGGAGATCAGGGGGTCGGTGCTCGTCGCCGCCGACGGGAACGAGACCGAGGTGGACGCGATCGTCTTCGGCACCGGCTTCCACGTCACCGACATGCCGATCGCCGACCGGGTGGTGGGCGCCGACGGGCAGACCCTCGCGGACGCCTGGAAGGACGGGATGCAGGCGCTGCGCGGGGCGACCGCCGCGGGCTTCCCCAACTGGATGACGATCATCGGACCGAACACCGGTCTCGGCAACAGCTCGATGATCCTGATGATCGAGTCCCAGCTGAACTACATGGCGGACTACCTGCGCCAGCTCTCCCTCCTCGACGGCGGCAGCCTCGGCGGGCGCACCGCGCTCGCGGCCAGGCCCTCCGCCGTCAACCAGTGGAACCGCCGCGTCCAGGCGCGGATGGAGCGGACGGTGTGGAACACCGGCGGCTGCACCAGCTGGTACCTCGACTCCCAGGGCCGCAACACCACGGTGTGGCCGGGCACGACGGGTGAGTTCCGGCGCGCCACGTTGACGGTCGACCTGGGCGAGTACGAGGTCGTACGCGTACGCGACCGCGAGCGCGGCCGGGTCCCGGCCCCTGCGGCGGGCCCCGCCGCCGCTCCGGCGGGCGCCGCGGAGGGAGCCGCGTGAGCCGGCCCGGTCACGTCACCGCCGGGCGGTACGCGCCCCCGGCGGCGGCCCGCGAACTGGTCGCCGTATCCGCCGACGGGTCCCGGCTGCACGTGGAGGTGCACGGCGCGGAAGGGGCACCGGCCGTGGTGCTCTCCCACGGCTGGACCTGCTCCACCGCCTTCTGGGCGGCGCAGATCCGGGACCTGGCCCGTGACCACCGGGTCGTCGCCTACGACCAGCGCGGTCACGGCCGCAGCCCGGCGGCCGCCGCCTACAGCACCACCGCCCTCGCCGACGACCTGGCCGCCGTGCTGGCGGCCGCCCTCGCCCCGGGGGAGCGGGCCGTGATCGCCGGGCACTCGATGGGCGGCATGACCGTCATGGCCGCCGCCGGTCGCCCCGAGTTCGCCGAGCACGCCGCGGCCGCCCTGCTGTGCAGCACCGGCAGCTCGCGGCTGGTCGCGGAGGCGACCGTACTGCCGTTGCGCGCCGGGCGCGCGAGGACCCGTACGACCCGCGCGGTGCTCGGCTCGCGCGCTCCCCTCGGGCCCGTCACGCCCGTCGCCCGCGCGGTCCTCAAGTACGCCACCATGGGCCCCGGGTCCGCGCCCGACCGGGTGGAGGCCTGCGCCCGCATCGTGCACGCCTGCCCGCCGCGGGTGCGCCACGCCTGGTCCGAGGTGCTGGCGGGGCTGGACCTGGACGCCGAACTGGCCCGGCTGACCGTGCCGACCGCCGTCATCGCCGGCCGGGACGACCGGCTCACCCCCGTCGCGCACGCCCGGCGGCTCGCGGTGGCGCTGCCGCACTGCGTGGGCCTGACCGAACTCACCGGCATGGGGCACATGACCCCCGTCGAGGCACCCGAGGCCGTCACCGGCGCCGTGCGCGAGCTGACGGGCCGCTACCTCGGCACTCCCTCCGCACCGTCCGCCGCCGCACCGTCCGCCCCCGCTGCATCCGCCGCATCCGCCGCAGAGAAGGAGAAGACCGCGTGAGCGCTCGCAGGAGTCTGGAAGGCCAGGTCGCCGTCGTCACCGGCGCCGCCCGCGGGGTCGGCGAACTGCTCGCCCGCAAGCTGTCCGCGCGCGGCGCCAGGATCGCGCTGGTCGGCCTGGAGCCGGAGGCGCTCAAGGAGGTCTCCGGCCGGCTGCACACCGACAGCGACCACTGGCACGCCGACGTCACCGACCACGAGGCCATGGCCCGGGTCGCGCGGGAGGTCAAGGAGCGGTTCGGAAAAGTCGACATCGTCGTCGCCAACGCGGGCGTCGCCGCCGGCGGCCCGTTCGGGGACTCCGACCCCGAAGCCTGGCGCCGCGTCATCGAGGTCAACCTGATCGGCGGGGCCGTCACGGCCCGCGCCTTCCTGCCCGTCCTGATGGAGAGCCGCGGCTACTTCCTCCAGATCGCCTCGCTCGCCGCGATCACCCCGGCGCCGATGATGACGGCGTACTGCGCCTCCAAGTCCGGCGTCGAGGCCTTCGCGCACTGCCTGCGCGCCGAGGTCGGCTACAAGGGCGTCGGGGTCGGCGTCGGCTACCTCTCCTGGACCGACACCGACATGGTGCGCGGCGCCGACCAGGACGAGGTCATGCGCGAACTGCGGCAGCGGCTGCCGTGGCCCTCGAACCGCACCTACCCGCTGGGTCCGGCGGTCGACCGCATCGTCGCCGGCATCGAACGGCGCTCCGCGCACGTGTACGCGCAGTGGTGGCTGCGCGGCATGCAGGGCGTCCGCGGCTACCTGCCGGCGGTCATCGCGACGGCCGGGAAGCGCGAGATGAAGCGCTTCGAACCGAGGCTCGCCGAGGTGTCGAAGGGGCTCGTGGGGGCGGGCGGGGCGGCTGACGAGCAGCAGCGTTCCGGGCGCCGCTGATCGAAATGCGTGCTTTGTGGCTGCGTGTCAGTCTGGTCGAGGCCCAACCACCGACACCCCGTACGGAGTGAGAAGCATGGGTATCAAGGACCAGTTCCAGGACAAGGCCAACGAGCTCAAGGCACGTGCCGAGCAGGCCACGCAGGGCGCCAAGGACGAGATGTCCGAGCGCACCGCGAAGGCCAAGCAGCAGAAGAAGGACATGAGGTCCACGTCCCGGCAGTCGGTCGACGACGTCAGGGGCGAGCTCGACGACCGGACCTGAAGTCCGGGAACGGTCCGCGCAGCACCTTCAGAACCTTCAGAACCTTCGGGTCCGACTGCTACCGGGCCCTGACACGTTGCACACAGCGCCGAGGGGCGCGGTCCGCACCGAGGAGGTCCGGACCGCGCCCCTTCCGCTGCTTCTCCTGTGTCTATTTGTCTACTCCCGTTGTCTACTCCCGCGGCGGCAGCTTCGGACGCCGGCGGTCCGGTACGTCGGTGTAGCCGGGCGGCACGGCCGCCGGGTCCTGCTCCAGCAGCTCCAGCGCCAGGTGCACGGCGTCGTCCAGCTGGGCGTGGCGCCCCTCCGCCCAGTCGAGCGGGGTGCGCAGGATCGGGAGGTCCGGCTCCACGCCGTGGTTCTCCACCGACCAGCCGTACTCGGGGAACCAGGCGGCGTTCATCGGCACGGTGATCACCGTGCCGTCGCCCAGGGTGTGCCGGCCGGTCATCCCGACCACCCCGCCCCAGGTGCGCTGGCCCACCACCGGGCCCAGGCCCAGCAGTTTGAACGCGGCGGTGATCATGTCCCCGTCGGAGGAGGTCGCCTCGTCGGCCAGCGCCACGATCGGGCCGCGGGGCGCGTTGGACGCGTACGAGACCGGCTGCGCGTTGCGCGTCAGGTCCCAGCCGAGGATCGATCGGGTGAGTTTTTCGACGACGAGTTCACTGATGTGCCCGCCCGCGTTGCCGCGCACGTCCACGATCAGGGCGGGCCGGGACATCTCCATGCGCAGGTCGCGGTTGAACTGCGCCCAGCCGGAGCCGCCCATGTCGGGGATGTGCAGGTAGCCGCAGCGTCCGCCGCTGACCTCGCGCACCACGGCGCGGCGTTTGGAGACCCAGTCCTGGTAGCGCAGCGGGCGTTCGTCGATCAGCGGGACGACCGCGACCCGGCGTGCCCGGCCCTCGCCCTCGGCGGGCCGGAAGGTGAGTTCGACGGTGGTGCCGCCGGCCGCGGACAGCAGCGGGTAGGGGCCGGTGAGCGGGTCCACCGGGCGGCCGTCGATGTGGGTGAGGACCGCGCCCTCGCGGATGCCGGTGCCCGCGAGCGGGGAGCGGGCCTTGGAGTCGGAGGACTCGCCGGGCAGGATCCGCTTGACGACCCAGCCCTCCTCCCGGTGCACGAGGTTGGCGCCGAGCAGCCCGATGGCCCGCTGGTAGTGGGGCGGGCCCTCGTTGCGGCGGGCGGGGGAGACGTACGCGTGCGAGGTGCCGAGTTCGCCGAGGACCTCGCGCAGCAGGTCGGCGAACTCGTCCGGGGAGGCGACGCGTTCGACGAGGGGCCGGTACTGGCGCAGCACGCCTTCCCAGTCGATGCCGCACATCTTCGGCTCCCAGAAGTACGCCTGGATGAGCCGGCCGGCCTCCTCGAAGGCCTGGCGCCACTCGGCCGCCGGGTCCACCTCGTGCAGGATGCGCCGCAGGTCGAGGTAGACGGTGGAGTCGCCGTCACCCGATTCGGTGGCCGGCACGGCGCGCAGGTCACCGTCGTCGTTGACGACGAGCCGGGTGCCGTCGCCGCTGACCGCGAACCAGTCCAGTCCTGAAGCCAGTTCGGTCTTGCGGGCCTTGGTCATGTCGAAGTGCTCGAGCGTCGGCTTGCCGCTGGTGTCGGCCGGGTTGGCGAAGGTCTCGCCGAGCGCGCCGGAGATCGGCCAGCGCAGCCAGACCAGTCCGCCGCCGTGCACGGGGTGCAGGGCCGAGTACTTCGACGCGGAGACGGGGAAGGGCGTGACCCGGCTCTCCAGGCCCTCGACCTCGACCGTGACCGTGCCGTCGGCCTCGCCGGGCTCCCCCTCGACCGGGTCGAGCCCGCCCGCCGCGGGCCGGCCGTCGGGGGAGAAGGCGAAGGGGGAGGGGGTCGCCGAGGAGAGGGGCACCAGGTAGGGGCGGCAGCCCAGCGGGAAGGACAGGTCGCCGGTGTGCACGTCGTACACCGGGTCGAAGCCGCGCCAGGACAGGAAGGCGAGGTAGCGGCCGTCCCGGGTGAAGACCGGGTTCTCGTCCTCGAAGCGGCCGTTGGTGACGTCGACGATGACGCGCGCGCCGGGTCCGGAGATCTTCGCCATCTTGATCTGCCGCAGGGTGCGTCCGATGCCGGGGTGCGACCAGGTCAGCCAGCAGCCGTCGGGGGAGAAGGCGAGGTCGGTGACGGGTCCGTTGATGGACCGGATGAGCTCGGTGACCTCTCCGTTGGACTCCTCCGTCGCGTCGAGCAGCAGCAGCCGCCCGTCGTTGGAGGCGATGGCGAGCCGCTCGCCGTCGGGGTCGGACAGCAGTTCCGTGACGCGGCCCAGTTCGCCCGAGGCCAGCCGGCGCGGCTCGCGGTCGCCGGAGGCGCGCGGCAGGTAGGCGATCTCGATCGCGTCCTCGCCCTCGGCGTCGGTGACGTACGCGACCTGCCCGCCGCTGCCGAGCATCTCGGGCAGCCGTACCCGTACGCCGGGGGTGTCGGCGATGGTGCGGGCCGGCCCGTCGCGGTGGGTGAGCCAGTACAGGCTGCCGCGCACGACGACGGCGCTGGCCCGGCCGGTGGTGTCGACGGACAGCGAGTCGACGTTGCTGGCGGCCGGTACCTGGTACGTACGCCGCCCCGCGCGCGGGCCGCCGAGGCGGACCGGCAGCTTGCGCGGCGAGGCGCCCTCGTCGAGGGAGTCCACGAGCCAGACGTCGCCCGCGCACTGGTAGACCACGCGGGAGCCGTCGCTGGAGGCGTGCCGGGCGTAGAACGCGTCGTGGTCGGTGTGGCGGCGCAGGCCGGTGCCGTCGGGCAGGCAGGAGTAGAGGTTGCCGATGCCCTCGTGGTCGGAGAGGAAGGCGATCCGGCCGCCGACGAACATGGGGGATTCGAGGTGTCCTTCGATGTCCTCCAGGAGCCGCTGCCCGTGCAGCCAGAGCCGGCCGGTGGCCCCGCCGCGGTACCGCTTCCAGGCGGCGGGCTCGTGCGGGGGCTTGCCGGTCAGCAGCAGGCTGCGGTGTTCGCCGTCGACGTCGGCGACCTGGATGTCGGAGACCGGGCCCCAGGGCAGGCGGCCGCCGGGGCTGCCGTCGGTGGGCAGCTTGTACGCCCAGGAGTAGTAGGAGAAGGGCTGGCCGTGCGAGGAGACGGCGAGGACGTTGCCGTCCGGGTCCCAGCCGCAGACCCGGGTGTCGGTAGAGCCCCAGTGGCTGAGCCGGCGGGCGGGGCCGCCGTCGACGGGGGCGAGGTGGATCTCCGGGTCGAGGCTGCGCCAGGTGGTGAAGGCGATGTGCCGGCCGTCGGGGGAGAAGCGCGGGTGGCCGACCCGGGTGCGGTCGACGGTGATGCGCCAGGCGCGGCCGGGGGTCTGGCCCTCGGGGACCAGGGGGGCGACCCAGAGGTCGTCTTCGGTGGCGAAACACAGCAGGTCGTCGTGCAGGTGCGGGAAGCGGAGGTACGCGACGTCGTGACTCACCCCCCAATGCTTTCCGCGCCGAGGGGGCCCGGCAACTCGTACAGGTGACCGCGTGTCGCCCGGCCGGGTGAGGTGCGGGGTGCCGCGCGGGCCGCGTTCCGGGGCGTGACCCACACCACGCCGCTATCGAAACGGAACGGTTTCGTTTCGTTAGCCGGGGAGGTAGGCTCTGAGGAGTACGGAACCGTTTCGTTCGGAGGAGGCAGGGATGAAGGCGAGTTGCCGGGTGACCGACGTCATGTCGGCCCGCCGCAGCCGGATCACCCCCGAACGGGAAGCCGAACTCCACGGGGCGGTCCTCGACCTCCTGCGCGAGGTCGGCTACGAGGCGCTGACCATGGACGCCGTCGCGGCCCGTACCAAGTCCAGCAAGGCCACCCTCTACCGCCAGTGGGGGAGCAAGCCGGAGCTGGTCGCCAAGGCCCTGCGATGTACCCAGCCGGTCTCCCTGCGGGAGATCGACACGGGCACCCTGCGCGGGGACTTCGCGATGATGGTCGAGCGCTCCGACGACGCGCAGATGGCGAAGGACACCGCACTGATGCGGGGCCTGGCCCATGCCGTCCACGAGAGCCCGGAGCTGCACCGGGCACTGCGCGACCTGCTGGTGGACCCGGAGATCAACGGTCTCCAGGCGATGCTGCAGCGCGCCGTCGAGCGCGGCGAGATCAGGCCGGACTGCCCGGCCCTGGACTTCGTGCCGCACATGCTCATCGGGGCGTTCATCGCACTGCCGCTGATCGAGGACCGGTCCGTCGACCGGGCCTTCCTCGGCCAGTTCATCGACGCCGTGGTCTTCCCCGCCCTCGGCGTCTGACGTCCCGACCGGGTACTTCGCCCGGGGCCGGATCCAGATCCCCGGCCGCACCACCGTGCGAAGTACAGCTCCCCAGAAGTACAGAACGTCCTTCCTGCTGCTCCTGACACGCCGCTCTCGTCGTCGGGCCGGCTTTCCACGCCCTGATCCGACCCGGATCCATCCCACGACCTGAAACGGGAGAACCACGACGTGGCCACCTTCCTCTACCGGCTCGGGCGCGGCGCCTTCAGGCGCCGCGGCCTGGTCGCCCTCGTATGGGTGGCGCTGCTCGTCGCCGCGGGCTTCGGCGCCGCGACGGCCTCCGCGCCCACCTCCGGCTCGTTCTCGATACCCGGCACGGAGGCCCAGAAGGCCTTCGACCTGCTGGACGAGAAGTTCCCGGGCATGTCCGCCGACGGCGCGACCGCCCGCATCGTCGTCAAGGCCCCGGCGGGCGCCAAGGTCACCGACCCGGGCCCCAAGGCCGAGGTCGAGAAGCTCATCTCCGGCCTGAAGGACGGCGACGGCGCCGGCCAGGTCGCCAGCGTCGACGACCCGTACCAGACGAAGGCGGTGAGCCAGGACGGCTCCACCACCTACGTCACGGTGAAGTACAAGGTCAGCGGCATGGAGCTGAAGGACGACACCCGAGAGGCGCTCAAGGACTCGGGCCACGCGGCCCAGCAGGCCGGCCTCCAGGTGGAGATCGGCGGCGACGCGCTGATGGAGGCCCCGGAGACGGGCTCCGGCGAGGCCATCGGCATCCTGGTCGCCGGCATCGTCCTCGTCATCACCTTCGGCTCGCTGGTCGCCGCCGGGCTGCCGCTGCTGACCGCCCTGATCGGCGTCGGCATCGGCGTCTCCTCGATCACCGCGCTCGCCAACGTCCTGGACCTCGGCTCCACCACCTCCACCCTCGCGATGATGATCGGCCTCGCGGTCGGCATCGACTACGCGCTCTTCATCGTCTCCCGCTACCGCGTGGAGCTCGCCGAGGGCCGGGAGCGCGACGAGGCCGCCGGCCGCGCCGCCGGAACCGCCGGCTCCGCCGTGGTCTTCGCCGGTCTGACCGTGGTCATCGCCCTGGTGGGCCTGGCCGTCGTCAACATCCCGATGCTGACGAAGATGGGTGTCGCCGCCGCCGGAACGGTGGTCATCGCGGTGCTCGTCGCCCTGACGCTGGTCCCGGCGATCCTCGGCTTCGCGGGCCGGAAGGTGCTGCCCGCCGGCGAGAAGAGCAAGCTGTTCGGCAAGGGCCGCCCGGCCGACGCCGAGCCCAAGGCCAACGGCGGCACCCGCTGGGCCCGCTTCGTGCTGCGCCGCCCGGTGACGGTGCTGCTGGCCGGTGTGATCGGCCTCGGCGTCATCGCGATCCCGGCGACCAAGCTGGAGATGGGCCTGCCGGACGACGGCTCCAAGCCGGTCTCCACCAGCCAGCGCAAGGCGTACGACCTGCTGTCCGAGGGCTTCGGCCCCGGCTTCAACGGCCCGCTGATGGTGGTCGTCGACGGCGACAAGGCGCTGGCCGACCGCACCGCCGACCGGATCAAGGGCCTGGACGGGGTGGCGGCAGTGATGCCCCCGCTCCAGAACGAGGCCAAGGACGCCGCGATCGTCAGCGTGATCCCGAAGGACCGGCCGTCCTCCACCGAGACCGAGGACCTGGTCCACAAGATCCGCGAGGGCAACGGCAAGGACGTGTTCGTCAGCGGCCAGACCGCGATGAACATCGACTTCTCGCAGAAGATGAACGACGCGCTGCTGCCCTACCTCGCGCTCGTCGTCGGCCTCGCCTTCCTGCTGCTGATGCTGGTCTTCCGCTCGATCCTGGTCCCGCTCAAGGCGGCCCTCGGCTTCCTGCTGTCGGTCGTCGCGGCCCTCGGCGCGGTCGTCGCGGTCTTCCAGTGGGGCTGGCTCGGCTCGGTCTTCGGCGTGGAGCAGACCGGTCCGATCATGTCGATGATGCCGATCTTCATGGTGGGCGTGGTCTTCGGCCTGGCCATGGACTACGAGGTCTTCCTGGTCACCCGCATGCGTGAGGCGTACGTCCACGGCGAGCGGCCGGGTCAGGCCGTGGTGACGGGCTTCCAGTACAGCGCCCGCGTGGTCGTGGCCGCCGCCGTCATCATGATCGCCGTGTTCTCCGGCTTCCTCGGGGCCAGTGACTCGATGGTGAAGATGATCGGCTTCGGCCTGGCCGTCGCCGTCCTCTTCGACGCCTTCGTGGTCCGCATGGCCATCGTCCCGGCGGTGCTGGCGCTGCTCGGCCACAAGGCCTGGTGGCTGCCGAAGTGGCTCGACCGGATCCTGCCCAACGTGGACGTGGAGGGCGAGAGCCTGCGCAAGCACCTCGGGGAGCAGGAGGCCGGCTCGCCGGAGGACCCCGACAAGCAGCGCGAGCTCGTCAACGCCTGAGGCACCGCCTGACGCGGGCGCCCGGCGCGGCGCCTGCCGAGGCGGCGCCCACGTGGCGTCCGCGCCAACGCCGGGGTCAACGCCCGGGTCAACGCGACGCCCGGGAAGTCACACCTGCAGAACGCCGGCCCCGTACCTGGAACCCCAGGTGCGGGGCTGGTGGCGTTCCGCTAGGCCGTCCGGGTGGTGGCGTACGTACGGCGCAGGAAGCGGCGCAGTGCGGAACTGTCGAACTGGAGGACGGCGACCCCCTCGGGCGAGTGGAACTCGACGACCGCCTGGACGCGCCCGCAGGGCCAGACGCGCACGTCACCGCTCCCCGAGGGGGCCAGCAGGCCGGCCTCCAGGAGGGCGAGCGGGAAGACCCACTCGTTGTCGGTCTCCTCGGGGGACAGCTCGGCGGGGAAGACGACGCGCACGGCCAGCGGCTCGGCGGGGGTGAACCGCAGGGCCACAGGAATGGCCCGGTAGAGGGGGTCGTCGGTGATCACGCGGGCGCGCACCCGCTCCTCGACGGCGGTCGCGGTCGCTGCTGGATTCTCGGCGGTGGCTGACATCGACAAGACTCCTCGAAATCGGAACATTTGCGTCCGTTTGTCCGTCCAGCCTCGCACATTCCGACGAAACCGCACGGCTCTATTTGTGACCTGCCCGCTCTTGCCAACTGTTTGCAACTGGGCACTACTCTTGAACGGTTAAAGACTTTGTGAGGAAGAGGAACCGGAGCCCTCCATGCATGTGCCCGACGGATTCATCAACGCACCCGTCTCGGTGGCCGCAGGAGTAGCGGCCGCCACCGCTGTCGGGGTCAGCCTGCGCGGCGCCCGCCGCGAGCTCGACGAACGCACCGCCCCGCTGGCCGGCCTCGTCGCCGCCTTCATCTTCGCCGTGCAGATGCTGAACTTCCCGGTCGCCGCCGGCACCAGCGGCCACCTCCTCGGAGGGGCCCTCGCCGCGATACTCGTCGGCCCCTACACCGGCGTGCTGTGCGTGTCCGTCGTCCTGCTGATGCAGGGCATCCTCTTCGCCGACGGCGGCCTCACCGCCCTCGGCGTCAACATCTCGGTCATGGCCGTGGTGACCGTGGTCGTCGCCTACGCCGTCTTCCGCGGACTCCTCAAGCTGCTGCCCGCCGGCCGCCGCTCGGTCACCGTCGCCGCCTTCGCCGGCGCCCTGCTCTCCGTGCCCGCCGCGGCCGCCGCCTTCACCCTCCTCTACGCCCTGGGCGGCACCACCGACGTCCCGATCGGCAAGGTCCTCACCGCCATGGTCGGCGTCCACGTCCTCATCGGCATCGGCGAGGCCGCCATCACCGCCGCGACCGTCGGCGCCGTGATCGCCGTACGCCCCGACCTGGTCCACGGCGCGCGCGGCCTCGCCGCCCCGCTGAAGCTGCGCGTCGGCGGCGAACTGGTCGACGCCCCCGCGCCCGCCGCCACCCCGGTGCCCGCCGCCGCCCGCTCCACCCGCAAGGTCTGGCTGACCGGCCTGGCCGCCGCCCTCGTACTGGCCGGCTTCGTCTCCTTCTACGCCTCCGCCAGCCCCGACGGCCTGGAGAAGGTCGCCGCCGACAAGGGCATCGACACCAAGGTCGAAGAGCACGCCGCCGCGGGCTCCCCGCTCGCCGACTACGGCGTCAAGGACGTCTCCGACGCCCGCCTGTCCGGCGGCCTCGCGGGCGTCATCGGCGTCGGCGCGACCGTCGCCGTCGGCACCGGAGTGTTCTGGGCGGTCCGCCGCCGCCGCGCCCAGGACCTGACCGCGACGTCCACGGCCGCCCCGTCGGCCGGCTGACATGGGGGCCGGCCACGCGCACAAGCTCTACCGGCACGGGCACTCGCCCGTGCACGAGCTGCCGCCGCACTGCAAGATCGCCGCGACGTTCGCGTTCGTGGTCGCCGTCGTGTCCACCCCGCGCGAGGCCATGTGGGCCTTCGCGGGGTACGCGGTCCTCCTCACCGGCGTCGCCGTGGCGGCCCGGATCCCGGCGGGCTTCATGCTGCGGCGGATGCTGATCGAGGTGCCGTTCGTCCTCTTCGCCGTGCTCATGCCCTTCGTGGCCCAGGGCGAACGGGTGGAGGTGCTCGGCATGTCCCTGAGCGTCTCCGGCCTCTGGGGCGCCTGGAACGTGCTGGCCAAGGGCACCCTCGGCGTGGCCGCCTCCGTGCTGCTCGCCTCCACCACCGAACTGCGCGCCCTGCTGCTGGGACTCCAGCGGCTCAAGCTGCCGCCGCTCCTCGTGCAGATCGCCTCCTTCATGATCCGGTACGGCGACGTCATCACCGACGAGCTGCGCCGCATGTCCATCGCCCGGCGCTCGCGGGGGTTCGAGGCGCGCGGCGTCCGGCACTGGGGGGTGCTCGCGAAGACGGCGGGCGCCCTCTTCATCCGCTCCTACGAGCGCGGCGAGCGGGTCTACCTCGCCATGGTCAGCCGCGGCTACGCCGGCTCCATGCCGGTGATCGACGACGTCACGGCCACTCGCGCCCAGTGGGCGTACTCGGCCGTGCTCCCCGTGACGGCGCTCGCCGTCTGTCTGATGGGATGGACGCTGTGACGTCTTCTTCCGCCCCTTCCGCCCCCTCCTCCTCCCCTTCGGCCGACGCCGCGGCTCCTTCGCTGGAGGTGTCCGGGGTCGCCTACGCCTACCCCGACGGGCACCAGGCCCTCTTCGGGGTCGACCTCACCGTCGGCCGCGGGGAACGGGTCGCGCTGCTCGGCCCCAACGGCGCGGGGAAGACCACCCTCGTGCTGCACCTCAACGGCATCCTCGGCGGAGGGGTCGGCTCGGTGAGCGTGGCCGGACTGCCCGTGGAGAAGCGGAACCTCGCCGAGATCCGGCGCCGGGTGGGCATCGTCTTCCAGGACCCCGACGACCAGCTGTTCATGCCGACCGTCCGGGAGGACGTGGCCTTCGGTCCGGCGGCCGCCGGCCTGCGGGGCGCGGAGCTGGAGGAGCGCGTGCGCGAGGCGCTCGAACTGGTCGGCATGGCCGGCTTCGCCGACCGTCCTCCGCACCACCTGTCCTTCGGCCAGCGGCGGCGGGTGGCGGTGGCGACCGTGCTGGCGATGCGGCCCGAGATCCTCGTCCTGGACGAGCCCTCCTCGAACCTGGACCCGGCCTCGCGGCGCGAGCTCGCCGACATCCTGCGCTCGCTGGACGTGACCGTCCTGATGGTGACCCACGACCTGCCGTACGCGCTGGAGCTCTGCCCGCGCTCGGTGATCCTGAGCGAGGGCGTCATCGCCGCCGACGGGCGCACCCGGGACCTGCTGTGCGACGACGCGCTGATGCGGCAGCACCGGCTGGAGCTGCCGTTCGGCTTCGACCCGCGGTCGGTGGCGGCGGCGTAGGACGGCGGGCGGCGGGCGGCCGGGGCGCTGGAGCCATCCCGGGCGGCTAATGTCACACGGTCGACGTGTGGCATTAGCCGGCGGTGCTGGGTGGTGGGTGCCGGGTGGTGGCGCGGGTGCGTGGCCGCGGCATAAGCGGAGGCCGGCGGTTGTTGGCCTGCTCGTGAACATCCAGGGTGCGGTGACCGAGGGCTTCGAGCCCGTCAGAGACGCCTTCGCGCGCAACTTCGAGGTCCTCGGGGACCGGGGTGCGGCCGTGGCCGTGTACCGGGACGGCCGCAAGGTCGTCGACCTGTGGGGCGGTACGAAGGACGCGGACGGCGACGCCGCCGGGCCCTGGGCCGAGGACACCGCGACCATCGTGCGCTCCGCCACCAAGGGCGTGGCCGCCGCCGTCCCGCTGCTGCTGCACCAGCGCGGACTGCTGGACCTGGACGCGCCGGTCGGCTCGTACTGGCCCGAGTTCGAGGCGGGCGGCAAGGAGAAGGCGCTGGTGCGCCACCTCCTCGCGCACCAGGCCGGCGTGCCCGCACTGGACCGGGGGCTCACCACGGCGCAGGCCGCCGACGGGGTGAGCGGGGCCCGCGCGGTCGCCGCGCAGCAGGCCTTCTGGGAGCCGGGTGCCGAGCACGGCTACCACGCGCAGACCTTCAGCTGGTTGGTCTCCGAGCTGGTGCTGCGGGCCACGGGCCGCACCGTCGGGGGGATCCTGGCGGAGGAGATCGCCGAGCCGCTGGGGCTGGACTTCTGGATAGGCCTGCCGGAGGGCGAGGCGCCGAGGGTGGGCCGGGTGGCGCCGGTGGAGCCGCCGGCGAGTGCGGGGCTGCTGAAGACCCGGCCGAGGAGAAACGTTTCGGAGGCGTACGCCGACCCGGAGTCCCTCACCCGCCGCGCCTTCGCGGCCATCGATCCCCTGCCGGACGAGAACGACCCCGCCTACCAGGCGGCCGAACTGCCCGGTTCCGCAGGCATCGGCACGGCCCGCGCCCTGGCCCGCTTCTACGGGGCCACCATCGGCGTGGTGGAGGACGGGGCGCGGATCTTCACCCCCGCCACCACCGCGCTGGCCGGTACGGAGTTCGCGTCCGGCCCGGACCGGGTGCTGGTCGTGAACACGCGCTTCGGTCCGGGCTACATGCTGCACGGGCCGGCGTCGCCGCTGCTGTCGCCGGCCTCCTTCGGGCACCCGGGGCGGGGCGGGTCACTGGCCTTCGCGGACCCGGAGTCGGGGATCGGCTTCGGTTACGTCACCAACGCCCACGCCAAGTCGGTCACCGCCGACCCGCGTGCGCAGGCGCTGGTGCGGGCGCTGCGGTCCTGCCTCTGACGCGGGGGTTGGTGGGCGGCGGCCGGCGGTCGGGTGCGGTCAGACGGTTTCGCGTACGTCGGCCAGGGTGGCCGCGGCGTGCTCGATGAGCTCCTTGGGGGCCATGGGGAAGACGGTGTGCGGGGTGCCGGCCGCGGCCCAGACCACGTCGTGCTCCAGCAGCGAGCGGTCGGCCAGTACGCGGGTGCGGGTGCGGTGGCCGAAGGGCGGGACGCCGCCGATGGCGTAGCCGGTGGTCTCGCGGACGAGCGTGGCGTCGGCGCGGGTGACTTTCGCGGCGCCGAGTTGACGCCGTACGGCCTCGACGTCGACCCGTGAGGCGCCGTCCATGAGCACCAGTACCGGGACCCCGTCCGCCGCGAAGATCAGCGACTTCACGATCTGGCTGAGCTCGCAGCCGATCGCGGCGGCGGCGTCGGCGGCCGTACGGGTCCCTTCGGGGAAGGTGCGGACGTCGAGGTCGAGGCCCAGATCGGTGAGGGCCCGTGCGAAGAGGGGGTGCGGGGTGCTGGTCGTCATGCCGGGACGCTAGCGCTGTGCGGGGGCGGGGGCCACGCGTTTTGCCCGGCCCGGGCCGGCCCGGCCCGGGCCCGCCGCCGCCCCGTCCGCCCGCGCCGCCCCGTCAGCCTGGGCCGCCCCGTGCGGCCTGGGCCTGCGCCGTGCGGCCTGCGCCACTCCGTCCGCGCCGCCCCGTGCGGCCCGCGTCGCGCCGTCCGGCCTGGGCCGGCGCCACTGCGTCCGCGTCGCGCCGTCCGGCTCGGGCTCGCGCCGCCTCGGCCGGGTTCGCGCCGCCTCGGCCGGGTTCGCGCCGCCTCGGCCGGGCTCGCGCCGTTCGGTGCGCCCGGCCGGACTGTTGCGCGGGGTCGCCTCGCCCACGGCGGCGCCGCTCCGGGACGACGCGGCCGGGCCGGGCGGCCCCGCGCCGGGGGCGATGTGCCTGCCCCCGGGCGTCGGTCCGGGCGTTCCGCCCCGTGTTCCGCGCGTCGCGGTTGTTCCGGCCCGGTGGCCGTCAGGAGGCGTTCAGGACCGTGGCGACGATGGGGCCCGCCGTGTCGCCGCCGTGGCCGCCGCCCTCGACCATCGCGGCCGCCGCCACGTCGCCGCGGAAGCCCGTGAACCAGCTGTCCGGGGCCGCCGCGCCGTCGACCTCCGCCGAGCCGGTCTTCGCACCCTTGTCGGAGCCGCCGACCGAGGACATGGCCCCCGCCGCCGTGCCGCCGGGGCCGGCGGCCTGCTTCATCATCCTCACCAGCTGCGCCGATACCCCGGGCGCCAGCGAGCGCGGGGCGGCGGCCAGGGCGCGGCCGTCCAGCGACGCCTTCACCAGCACCGGCTGCCGGAACACCCCGGTCCGGGCGGTCGCCGTGATCGACGCGACGTTCAGGGGGTTCATCAGGACGGCGCCCTGCCCGATGTACTCCGCGGCCGCCGCCGGACCGGAGGTCACGGGCACGCTGCCGTCCTGGGACGGGATGCCGGTCTTCCAGTCCAGCCCGATGCCGAAGGCCTCCTTGGCCACCCGCGGCAGCGCGCCGTAGTCGTGGACCTCGTCGATCAGGCCGATGAAGGCGGTGTTGCAGGACTTGGCGAAGCTGGTCGAGAAGGGCTGGCCCTTCAGCGAGAAGCCGTTCAGGTTGTGGAAGACCTTGCCGTCCCACGAGACGCTCTGCGGGCAGTCCGCCGGGCGGTCCGCGGCCACCAGGCCCTTCTCCAGCAGCATCGCCGCCGTGACGATCTTCATCGTCGAGCCGGGGGCGCGCCGGCCCTGCATCGCCGCGTTGAAACCGTCCCTGCGGTGGTTCGCCACCGCCAGGATGTCGCCGGTGCTCGGCTGGACGGCGACCACGGAGGCCTCGGGGTGCTGCGCGACGGCCTTCTCGGCCGCCGCCTGCACGCCGGCGTCCAGCACCGTGCGGATCTCTCCCGGCTTGCCCTCGACCAGCGTCAGCAGGCTCCGCTTCGGTGCGTCCTGGGCCGCCGGTTCGATCCACAGCTCGACGCCGGGCGTGCCGCCGGTCTTCTCCCCGTAGGTCTTGCGCAGCGAGTCCAGCACCGGCCGCAGCGACGGGTACTGCTCGGCCGTCAGCTCCTTGCCGTTGCGGTCGACCGCCTTGACCGGCGGGGCCGCCGGGGTGCCCGCGCGCAGCTTCTCGCCGCTCTGGAGCTGCGGGTGGATCACCGAGGGCTGCCAGTCGACGAGCGGCCTGCCGGTCTCCGCGGCGCGCACGACGGTCAGGCGGGAGTCGTAGACGAGGGGCTTGGAGGTGCCCTCGCGGCCGACCTCGGCCTCGACCTTGAACGGCACCGAGGCGCCCTCCGCCGCGGCGGGGGTGATGACGGCCCTGGACACCATCGCCGCGGCCCGGTAGTCGGCCACCGCGGTCTGGGCGGCCTGGGTGTTGTTGGTCAGTCCGGCGGCCGTGGCGGCGTCGCCGGCCGCCCACGCCGCGAGGAAGGCCTTCGCGGTGGCGGCGGCCTCCTTCTCCGTCACGGGCCCGCTCCCCTTCGCGGCGGGCGACGCGCCGCTCGCCGTGCCGCCCCCCGCCGGGCTGCCGTCGCCCGCGTCCCCGACCAGCGCGTACACCCCGTACGCCGTGCCGCCGACCATCGCGAGGAACACCCCGCCGACGATGGCACCCTTCGCCGCCCCGTTCACTGCGTCCCCTCCCCAGGAGCCCCCGTTCTCTGAACATGTTCAAAGAACCTGTGAGGAGACCTTACCTCTCAGTAACGGGTCAGATCCAGGTGTCCAGCCACATCCGGCCGCGCCACGAGTCCATGGGCAGGGTCTGGCCCGTGTAGACCGGCCAGAAGTAGATGAAGTTCCAGATGATGAGGAGGACGAGGACGCCCGCGCCGATCGCGCCCACCGCGCGCCGCCGCTCCGAGGAGCCCGCCGGGCCCAGCAGGGCGCCGACCATCATCGCCACCGCCAGGCACAGGTACGGGACGAAGACCACCGCGTAGAAGTAGAAGATGGTCCGCTCCTGGTAGTTGAACCAGGGCAGCAGTCCGGCGCCCAGCGCGCACGCGATCGCGCCCGCCCGCCAGTCGCGGCGGAAGAACCACCGCCACAGCACGTACAGCAGCGCGAAGCAGCCCGCCCACCACAGCAGCGGCGTGCCGAGGGCCAGCACCTCGCGGGCGCACTTGCCGGCCTCCGTCGCCGGGCAGCCGTCGGTGCCGGGCGCGGGGGACTCGTAGAAGTAGGAGACGGGCCGGCCCAGGACCAGCCAGCTCCACGGGTTCGACTCGTAGGTGTGGCCGGAGGTCAGGCCCACGTGGAACTTGTAGACCTCCGTCTCGTAGTGCCACAGGCTGCGCAGCCACTCGGGGAGGAAGGACAGCGCGCTGTTCTGGTCGTACTTGGCGGCCCAGTCGCGGAAGTAGCCGCCCTTGCCGTTGTCCGGGCTGAGGATCCAGCCGGTCCAGGAGGCCAGGTACACGGCGATGGCCACCGGCACCGTCGACAGGAAGGCGGGCAGCGCGTCGCGGCGCAGCATCGCCGCGTACGGGGTGCCGGTGCCCGCGGTGCGGCGCGCGGCCGCGTCCCACAGGACGGTGAGGACCCCGAAGAAGGCGAGGACCACGAGGCCGTTCCACTTGGTGCCGAAGGCCAGGCCCAGGCAGACGCCGGCCAGCAGCCGGTACGGGCGCCAGCCCAGCCGCAGGGTCTCCGCGACCGTCGCGTCGGGGTGGGCGCGGCCCTCCTCGTCGACCGGCAGGGCGGCGGCGAGTCTGGCGCGCGCCTTGTCCCGGTCGACGACCAGGGCGCCGAAGGCCGCCAGGACGAAGAACATCAGCACGAGGTCGAGCAGTGCGGTCCGGCTCATCACCAGGTGCAGGCCGTCGACCGCCAGCAGCGCGCCCGCCAGGCAGCCGAGGAAGGTGGAGCGGAACAGCCGCCGGCCGATGCGGCACACCAGCAGCACCGAGAGGGTGCCGAGCACCGCGGTCATGAACCGCCAGCCGAAGGGGGTGAAGCCGAACATCCACTCGCCGAGGCCGATCACCCATTTGCCGACGGGCGGGTGCACGACGTAGCCGGGGTCCAGGGGGAGCGGTACCGCGTCGGGATTCGCCAGGATCGACTTGTCGACATCCTTGGGCCAGCTGGCTTCGTAACCCTGCTTGATGGTGGCCCACGCGTCCTTGGCGTAGTACGTCTCGTCGAATATCACCGCCTTGGGGCTGCCCAGGTGCGTGAACCGCAGCACCCCGGCCACCAGTGTGATCAGCAGCGGTCCCGCCCAGGCCATCACCCGCTGCCAGGTCTGCCGGGACGCCTCGGGGATCCCCAGCGCCGTCCACAGCTGCGCGGACGGCCGTGCGTACGGGGGCACGAGGCGGGTGCGGACGTCGCTCACCGGCGCGGCCGGCGCGTAGCCGAACCCGCGCAGACGGCGCAGCCACACGGGCGGCTCGTAGTCGGAGTCGCCTCCGCCGGGCCGGACGGGCGGGGCCCCCGCGGGGCTGGGCGGCGGCGTCGCGGTACTGGTCACCGGATCATCGTAGGGAACGCCCCTGTGGAGCCCCAGCCCCCACGAGCCCCAATGAGAGGATGAGCCGGTGACAGCTGACCAGCCCCGCGGTGCCGAAGCCCCCTCCTCCCACGGCGTACTCGTCCTCGCCGGGACCCCCATCGGCGATCTCGCCGACGCCCCGCCCCGGCTCGGGGCCGAGCTGGAGCGGGCCGACGTGATCGCCGCCGAGGACACCCGGCGGCTGCGCCGGCTCACGCAGGGGCTCGGCGTGCACACCACCGGGCGCGTCCTGTCGTACTTCGAGGGCAACGAGTCCGCCCGCACCCCCGAACTGGTCGAGGCCCTGGAGGCCGGCCGGCGGGTGCTGCTGGTGACCGACGCCGGCATGCCGTCCGTGTCGGACCCCGGCTACCGGCTCGTCGCCGCCGCCGTCGAGAAGGACATCAAGGTCACGGCCGTGCCCGGCCCGTCCGCCGTGCTGACCGCGCTCGCCCTGTCCGGGCTGCCCGTGGACCGCTTCTGCTTCGAGGGCTTCCTGCCGCGCAAGGCGGGCGAGCGCCTCGGCCGCCTCCGCGAGGTGGAGGGCGAGCGGCGCACGCTCGTCTACTTCGAGGCGCCGCACCGGCTGGACGACACCCTGGCGGCCATGGCCGAGGTGTTCGGGGCCGACCGGCGGGCCGCCGTGTGCCGCGAGCTGACCAAGACCTACGAGGAGGTCAAGCGCGGCCGGATCGGCGCGCTCGCCGCATGGGCGGCGGAAGGCGTGCGCGGCGAGATCACCATCGTGGTCGAGGGAGCACCGGCGGCCGTGCCGGGCGACGTGGACGACGAGGAGCTCGTGCGCCGCGTACGCGTGCGCGAGGAGGCGGGCGAGCGGCGCAAGGAGGCGATCGCCGCCGTCGCGGCCGAGGCCGGAGTACCCAAGCGCGAGGTCTTCGACGCGGTGGTTGCGGCAAAGAATGCGACACAAAAGATGCCGTAAATCGGTAAAGGGCTAACCTGAAAGGCAAAGCTCAGACCGCGCACCGGCCCCTTTGTGCATGACTCGGCCAAAGGCCGTCCATTACTGGACAGGGCCTGCTGCGCTCCCGCCCGAAGAGGCGTCCACTGGCAATGGCACCAGTGGAACAAGAGGAGCTGGCATGAGTGAGATCGCAGACACCCCGGTACCCGTCACGGCCGCGGCCGCGGGACCGGCACCCGTTCCCACCTCCGGCGTGCAGACCGTGCACGAGGCGTACTCCTTCGCGTGCATGAAGTGCGGCTACGGCTGGGAGCAGGCGTACGCGATAGAGCACCACGTCGACGGCAAGGGCGAGCCGTTCATCATGTACACGGTGAACGGCGAGCGGGTGCCCTCCCCGCTGTCGAACCCGACCTGCCTCAACTGCGGCGGACACGTCGTACGGATCATGCGCGCGGGCCAGGTCTCCACCGTGCTCGGCACGATCGACCGGCTCTACCACCACCGCATCGCCCCCGGGATCGCCGGCCCCGTACCGGCCGGCGAGAACGCCCCCCGCCCGCCCAAGCAGCGCCGGGCCCCGTCGCACGAGTCGCCCGGACCGGTGGCCGTCGACGCCTCCGAACGGCGCCGCGGCCTGCTCTCCCGCCTCCTCGGGTTCTTCAGGCGGTCATAAGATCGGCCCATGAGCCCCAGCCCCTCCGCCCCCTCCGCCAAGGCCGCCGCGTCGAAGGACGTCCCGCCCCCGCTGCCCGAGCCGCTCCGGGTGGCGGTGGCCGACTCGCACACCCACCTCGACATGCAGTCCGGCACCGTCGAGGAGGGCCTCGCGAAGGCGGCCTCCGTGGGCGTGACCACCGTCGTCCAGGTCGGCTGCGACGTGAAGGGCTCGCGCTGGGCCGCCGAGACCGCGGCCGCGTACGCCAACGTGCACGCCGCCGTCGCCCTCCACCCGAACGAAGCGCCCCGCATCGTCCACGGGGACCCCGACGGCTGGTCGCGGCAGGGGGCCCGGCCCGGCGGCGGCCAGGGCGCGCTCGACGACGCGCTCGCCGAGATCGAGGCGCTGGCCGCGCTGGACCACGTCAAGGCGGTCGGCGAGACCGGCCTCGACTACTTCCGCACCGGCCCCGAGGGGATGGCCGCGCAGGAGCGTTCCTTCCGGGCCCACATCGAGATCGCCAAGCGGCAGGGCAAGGCCCTCGTCATCCACGACCGCGACGCCCACGCCGACGTGCTGCGCGTGCTGCGCGAGGAGGGCGCCCCCGAACGGACCGTCTTCCACTGCTACTCCGGCGACGCCGACATGGCCCGCGAGTGTGCCGCCGCCGGCTACTACATGTCCTTCGCCGGAACCGTCACCTTCAAGAACGCCGCGCCCCTGCGCGAGGCCCTCGCGGTGGCCCCGCTGGAACTCGTGCTGGTGGAGACCGACGCCCCGTACCTCACCCCGGCGCCCTACCGCGGACGGCCCAACGCCCCGTACCTCATTCCGCTGACGGTCCGGGCGATGGCCGCGGTGCGCGGCATCGACGAGGACGCGATGGCCACCGCCCTCGCCGCCAACACGGCGCGCGCCTTCGACTACTGACCCGCCCCGCCACGGGGTTCGCGCAGCCGTTCGCCCGACACGCTGGGTAGTCGAACGGCTTTGGTCCGTGACGCCCCCTGCCGCTAGGGTGCCGTGCCCGAGCAGCCGGGGGCCGGACCAGTGGAGCGAGCGACGTGAGCGAAACGCAGGGCAGTCACCGCCGTGCCTCCTGGCCGGACACCCCCGCCCCGCCCGGCCCCGGCCCGCACGACGGCCCGTACGCGGACCCGTACGACGACCCGTACGACGACGGCCCCCGCGAGGACCCGTACGCCGCCGCGGCCCCCGAGCCGCAGGTCCCCGCCCCCCGCGGCGAGGGGCGCCGGGCCGCCCGCCGCCGCGCCACGGCCCCCGCCGGCGGACGCCGCCGCGCGACCACCACCGCGGAACCCCCGCCGCCGCCCCCGCCCGCCGCCGCCCCCGGCAGCGGCGCCGGCTCCGGCCGGCGCCGGCGCTCCGCCCCCGCCCCCGCCCCGGCCGGCCGGGGCACCGCCGCCGCCCGCGACAGCTGGCGGCGGATCGTCCCGCAGGCCCTCGTCGTGGCCTTCCTGGCCGGCGGCACCACCGCCTTCGTCGCCGCCGACAAGGCCGTCCGGCTCACCGTCGACGGAGTGCCCCGCACCCTCCACACCTTCGCCGGGAACGTGGACGAACTCCTCGAAGCCGAAGGCCTCGGCGTCGGCCCCCACGACCTCGTCGCCCCCGCCCCCGGCTCCGCCCTCGACGACGGCCAGCAGGTCGTGGTCCGCTACGGCCGCCCCCTGCGCCTCACCCTCGACGGCACCACCCGCCAGGTGTGGACCACCGCCCGCACCGTCGACGGCGCCCTGCGCCAGCTCGGCGTCCGCGTCGAGGGCGCCTTCCTCTCCGCGCCCCGCACCGCCACCGTCCCCCGCTCCGGCCTCACCCTCGGCGTGCGCACCGAACGCGGCGTCACCTTCATGGCCGACGGCCGCGAACGCACCATCCGCACCAACGCCGCCACCGTCAAGGAAGCCCTCGACCAGGCCGGCATCACCCTCCAGGGCCAGGACACCACCTCCGTCCCCCCGGACTCCTTCCCCCGCGACGGCCAGACCGTCACCGTCCTGCGCATCACCGGCACCCGCGAGGTCCGCGAGGAGCGCATCCCCTACGAGACCGAACGCGTCGAGGACGCCGGGCTCTTCGCCGGCACCGAGGTCGTCGAACGCGCCGGACGACCCGGAGCGCGCCGGGTCACGTACGCCCTGCGCACCGTCAACGGGGTCCGCCAGCAGCCCCGGAAGATCGCCGAGGAGGTCGTCCGGGAGCCCGTCAGCCAACGCGTCCTGGTCGGCACGAAGCCCCTGCCCACCTCCGTCGCCGGCGCCGACGGCCTCGACTGGGCCGCACTGGCCCAGTGCGAATCCGGGGGCCGCCCCTCGGCCACCGACCCCTCGGGCACCTACGGCGGCCTCTACCAGTTCGACGTGAACACCTGGCAGGCCCTCGGCGGCAGCGGCCGCCCGCAGGACGCACCCGCCTCGGAGCAGACGTACCGGGCGAAGAAGCTCTACGTGCAGCGGGGGGCGAGTCCGTGGCCGCACTGCGGCCGTAGGCTTGAGCGGTGAGCACCGCAGAGCAGCAGCCCCACGAGACCTCCGAGGTCCCTTCCGACGCCCTCCTCGGGCCGGCCGACATCCGAGAGCTGGCCGCCGTCCTCGGCGTACGCCCGACGAAGCAGAAGGGCCAGAACTTCGTCATCGACGCCAACACGGTGCGCCGGATCGTGCGCACCGCCGAGGTGCGTCCGGACGACGTGGTCGTGGAGGTCGGGCCGGGCCTCGGCTCGCTGACGCTCGCGCTGCTGGAGGCCGCCGACCGGGTGACCGCCGTCGAGATCGACGACATCCTCGCCGCCGCGCTGCCCGCCACCATCGAGGCGCGGATGCCGCACAAGAAGGACCGCTTCGCGCTGGTCCACTCCGACGCCATGCTCGTCACCGAGCTGCCCGGCCCGGCGCCGACCGCGCTCGTCGCGAACCTCCCCTACAACGTGGCCGTGCCCGTCCTGCTGACCATGCTCGACCGCTTCCCGAGCATCGAGCGGACCCTCGTCATGGTGCAGTCCGAGGTCGCCGACCGGCTCGCCGCCCGCCCCGGCAACAAGGTGTACGGGGTGCCCTCGGTCAAGGCCGCCTGGTACGCGGACGTCAAGCGCGCCGGGGCCATCGGCCGCAACGTCTTCTGGCCCGCGCCGAACGTCGACTCCGGTCTCGTCTCCCTCGTGCGCCGCTCCGAGCCGGTGAAGACCACCGCCTCCAAGGCCGAGGTCTTCGCGGTCGTCGACGCCGCGTTCGCGCAGCGCCGCAAGGGGCTGCGCGCCGCGCTCGCCGGCTGGGCCGGTTCGGCCGCCGCCGCCGAGCAGGCGCTGACCGCCGCCGGCATCTCCCCGCTGGCGCGCGGCGAGTCGCTGACGGTCGAGCAGTTCGCGGCGATCGCCGAGCACAAGCCGGCCGTCGGGAGGCCCGCGCTGTGAGCGTGACGGTACGCGTCCCCGCGAAGGTCAACGTCCAGCTGGCGGTGGGCGCCGCCCGCCCCGACGGCTTCCACGACCTCGCCAACGTCTTCCTGGCCGTCTCCCTGTTCGACGAGGTCACCGCGACCCCCGCCGACGCGCTGACGGTGACCTGCGGGGGCCCGGACTCCGACCAGGTGCCGCTGGACCGCACCAACCTCGCGGCCCGCGCCGCCGAGCTGCTCGCCGCCCGGGCCGGCATCGAGCCCGCCGTCCACCTCCACATCGCGAAGAACATCCCGGTGGCCGGCGGCATGGCCGGCGGCAGCGCGGACGGGGCGGGCGCGCTGCTGGCCTGCGACCTGCTGTGGAAGCTGGACACCCCGCGCGAGGAGCTGCTGGAGATCTGCGCGGAGCTGGGCAGCGACGTCCCCTTCAGCCTCGTCGGCGGCGCCGCGCTCGGCACCGGCCGCGGCGAGTTCCTGACCCCGGTGGACGCCGGCCGGTTCCACTGGGTGTTCGCGGTCGCCGAGGGCGGCCTGTCCACCCCGGCGGTGTTCCGGGAGTTCGACCGGCTGACCGCCGGTACGGACGTGCCCGCGCCCGAGGCCTCCCCGGCGCTGCTCGCGGCCCTCGCCTCGGGCGACGCCGACGCGCTGGCCGCGGTACTGCCCGGGTCGAACGGCCTCCAGGCCGCCGCACTGTCGCTGCGCCCGCAGCTGGCCGACACCCTCGCGGCGGGCGCCGCCGCGGGGGCGCTGGCCGGGCTGGTGTCCGGATCAGGCCCGACGACGGCGTTCCTGGTCCGGGACGCGGAGTCGGCGGCGGAGGTCGCCGCCGCGCTGGAGGCCTCCGGCACCTGCCGCGCCACCCGGGTCACCTCCTCCCCGGCCCCGGGGGCCACGGCCGTCGCCTCCTGAGGCGGGGGCGGCCCGGGCCCGCGGGCTACCTAGGCGCGGGATGAGTACCCGCGCCCTGTCGCTGCACCGGGCGCGGCCGCGACCGTAGGGGCATGACAGTCAGCGCACGCGGCATGGCCGCCGCCACGCCCGCCTCCCGCGACCGGTACGTCGACCTGCTCCGGGTCGCCTCGCTCGCCACCGTCGTGTGCGGGCACTGGCTGATGGCCGCCGTCAGCACCGACGGCATAGGGAACCTGCTCGCGCTGGTGCCCCCGCTCCAGGTGCTCACCTGGGGGCTCCAGGTCATGCCGGTGTTCTTCTTCGTCGGCGGGTTCTCGCACGCCCTGTCGTACCGCTCGCTGGAACGCCGCTCCGGGGGCCGGCCCGTCTACGCGGCCTTCCTGCGGGCCCGCCTCCAGCGGCTGCTGCGGCCCACCCTGGTCTTCGTCCTCGTCTGGGCCGCGCTCGCGCTGCTCGTGCAGCTCGCCGGGGCGGACGGCGGCCGGCTGGCCGGGGCCGCGCTGCGGATGGTCACGCAGCCGCTGTGGTTCATCGGGATCTACCTGGCGATGGTGGCCCTCACCCCGCCGCTGCTGCGGCTGCACGCCCGCTGGGGCTGGGGGGCGTTCGCCGCGCTGGCCGGCGCCGCGGCCCTGGTCGACGTACTGCGCTTCGCGCTCGGCGCCCCCTACGCGGAGTTCCTGAACTTCGCCTTCGTCTGGCTCGCCGTGCACCAGCTGGGCTTCCTGCGGGCCGACGGCCGCCTCACCCGTCCCGCGCTGCTCGGCGCCGCCGGGCTCGCCGGGGCCGTGCTGCTGGTGGCGGCCGGACCGTACCCGCTGTCCATGGTCGGAATGCCGGGGGAGAAGGTGTCCAACATGGCCCCGCCCACCCTCGCCCTGCTCTGCCACGGCATGTGGCTGGTCGGCGCCGTCCAGCTGCTCGCCCGGCCCGCGGCGGCGTGGCTGGCCCGGCCGCGCGTGTGGCGCGGGGTCGTCGCCGCCAACGGCGTCGCCATGACCGCCTTCCTGTGGCACCTCACCGCCATGCTCGGCGTGTACGCGGCCCAGCTCGCCCTGGGCCTGGAGCTGCCCGAGCCGGCCACCGCCGCCTGGTGGGCGCAGGTGCCGCCGAGGATCCTCCTCGCGGCCGCCCTCACCGCCGCGCTCGTGGCCTGCTTCCGCCGCTTCGAGGCACCCCGGGCGGTTCCCGCGGCCGCGCCCGCGACCGCCGCCGCGCTCCCCGGACCCGCCGCCGGACCCGCCGCCGCCCTGGGCACCACCCTGTGCCTGCTCGGGATCCTCGGCCTGTCCATGACCGGCCTCGGCGGGCTGCTGGAGGGCCACACCGCCACCCTGATCGCCCTCCCGGTCACCGCACCCGCCGCCATCGGCATGGCAGTGGGGGGCGCCTGGCTGGTGGAACGTTCCGCGTCGGCGCGGAGGGTTAGGCTGAGGGGCTGATCCACACCCTTTCCCTGGAGCGCGTCTGATGGCCGTCAATCTGGTCAATGTCGAGGCAGTCAGCAAGGTGTACGGCACCCGTACCCTGCTCGACGGCATCTCCCTCGGCGTGTCCGAGGGAGACCGGATCGGCGTCGTCGGCCGCAACGGCGACGGCAAGACCACCCTGATCCGGATGCTGGCCAAGCTGGAGGAGCCCGACTCCGGCCGCGTCACGCAGAGCGGCAGCCTGCAGATGGGCGTGCTCACCCAGCACGACTCCCTCGACCCGGCCGCCACCATCCGGCACGAGATCATCGGCGACATGGCCGACCACGAGTGGGCCGGCAACGCCAAGATCCGCGACGTCCTCACCGGCCTCTTCGGCGGCCTGGACCTGCCCGGCTTCGGCCAGGGCCTGGACACCGTCATCGGCCCGCTGTCCGGCGGCGAGCGCCGCCGCATCGCGCTCGCCAAGCTGCTCATGGCCGACCAGGACCTCCTGGTCCTCGACGAGCCCACCAACCACCTCGACGTCGAGGGCATCTCCTGGCTGGCCGGCCACCTCCAGACCCGCCGCTCCGCCCTCGTCTGCGTCACCCACGACCGCTGGTTCCTCGACCAGGTCTGCACCCGCATGTGGGACGTGCAGCGCGGCGACGTCTTCGAGTACGAGGGCGGCTACAGCGACTACGTCTTCGCCCGCGCCGAGCGCGAGCGGATCGCCGCCACCGAAGAGGCCAAGCGGCAGAACCTGATGCGCAAGGAGCTGGCCTGGCTGCGCCGCGGCGCCCCCGCCCGCACCTCCAAGCCCCGCTACCGCATCGAGGCGGCCAACGAGCTGATCGCCGACGTGCCGGAGCCGCGCGACAAGTCCGAGCTGATGCGCTTCGCCAACGCCCGCCTCGGCAAGACCGTCTTCGACCTGGAGAACGTCACCGTCCAGGCCGGGCCGAAGACCCTGCTCAAGCACCTCACCTGGCACCTGGGCCCCGGCGACCGCGTCGGCCTCGTCGGCGTCAACGGCGCCGGCAAGACCTCCCTGCTGCGGGCCCTCGCCGAGGCCGCCCGCACCCAGGGCGAGGCCCAGCCCGCCGAGGGCTCCGTCACCGTCGGCAAGACCGTGCGCCTGGCCTACCTCTCCCAGGAGGTCGGCGAGCTCGACCCCTCGCTGCGCGTCCTGGAGGCCGTCCAGCGCGTCCGCGACCGCGTCGACCTCGGCAAGGGCCGCGAGATGACGGCGGGCCAGCTGTGCGAGCAGTTCGGGTTCACCAAGGAGAAGCAGTGGACGCCGGTCGGCGACCTCTCCGGCGGTGAGCGGCGCCGGCTGCAGATCCTGCGCCTGCTCATGGACGAGCCCAACGTCCTCTTCCTCGACGAGCCCACCAACGACCTCGACATCGAGACCCTCACCCAGCTGGAGGACCTCCTCGACGGCTGGCCCGGCTCGATGATCGTGATCTCCCACGACCGGTTCTTCATCGAGCGCACCACCGACACGGTGATGGCGCTGCTCGGCGACGCGAGCCTGCGGATGCTGCCGCGCGGCCTCGACGAGTACCTGGAGCGCCGCCAGCGGATGATCGAGGCCGCCGCCCCGGCGCCGGCCCCGGCGGCCGCCGCCAAGTCGACCTCCTCCGGCGACTCGCGGGCCGCGAAGAAGGAGCTCCAGAAGATCGAGCGGCAGCTCAACAAGATGGCGGACCGCGAGACGAACCTGCACGCGCAGATCGCCGAGCACTCCACCGACTACGACAAGGTCGCCAAGCTCGACGCGGAGCTGCGGGAACTCATCTCCGAGCGCGACGACTTGGAGATGCGCTGGCTGGAACTGGCCGAAGAGGCCTGAGTCCAGGGGGCCCGCGGGGGCCCCGCGGCAGGGCGGCCGGGCGGATAACGGCCTTGTCACAGGCCGGTCCTCCCTTGGGAACAGGGGTGCGAACGGCCCGGCCCGTACCGGCCACGAGTGATAGAAAGGGTCGGTTCTTTTCGATCTCCCGGACCGCCCCCACCGCCCGAACCCGAAGGTATGCGCTGATGACCGAGCCGCTCCAGCCGCCGAACCAGCCGCCGTCCCCTTCCGGTTACGGGCACCTGCCCGGACCGCCGCAGCAGGGCTACGGCTACCCGCCGCAGGGTCCCAACCCGTACGCGCAGCAGCCGCCGACGGCGCCCCAGCAGCCCGTGCAGCAGCCGCCGACGGTGCCGCAGCACCTGTCCCAGCAGGGCGGGTACGCCTTCCCGCCCGCCGGGCCCGGCACGCCCCCCGGCCCGCCGGCGCCGGGCGGACCGGGCCGGCGCAAGGGAGCGGTCGTCGTCGCGGCGGCCGTCGCGGGCGTCCTCGTCCTCGGCACCGGCGGTTACTTCGCCTTCCTGAGTGACGACGGGGGCGACAAGAAGCCCGCCGCGCAGGGTTCGGCGCCCGCCGACCCCAAGCCCTCCGGCTCCCCGTCCGTGGACAAGGGCGACGGCAGCGGCAACGGCATGGGCGAGCAGACCGACCTCAACGCGGGCCGCAAGCCCGGCGAGGACAAGGCGCTGTGGTTCAAGACGGCCAAGCTCCAGGCGGCGGGCACGACGGGCATCCCCGCCCCGGCGATGTGGGTGGTCGGCGACACCGTCGTCAAGACCGTCGGCAGGTCCGTCGTCGCCTACGCCGTCACCGACGGCAAGGAGAGGTGGAAGACGGACTTCAAGACGGACATCTGCGGGTTCGCCGACCAGACCACCCCCGACGGCAAGACCGTCCTCACGGTCAAGGACGGCGAGGGCTCCAACGCCACCTGCAACCAGATGAAGCTGTTCGACCTGAAGGCCGGCAAGGAGGGCTGGACCAAGGAGCTCGCCAAGGAGAACCTCTTCGACGGCGGCGGCTCCGTCGCGATGTCCCTCACCGGGGACGTCTTCGTCGTCAACCGGCTGGCCAACACCACCGTCCACAAGCTCTCCACCGGCGACAAGCTGTTCTCCGGAGCCGTCCCCGAGGGCTGCCAGCCGAGCCAGTACGCCGCCGGCAACGGCAAGCTCCTCGGCATCGCCCTGTGCATGGACGAGGACAAGACCGTCGAGATCCAGGACGCCGACCCGGTCACCGGCAAGAAGACCTGGGCCTACCGGCTCCCCAAGGGCTTCCGCGTCACCAGCGTCCTGTCCGTCTCCCCGATCGTCCTCGACATCAGCAACCGGGACCTCAACAACGCGGACGCGAGCAAGCGGGCCATCATCTCCCTGACGCCCGACGGCAAGAAGCGCGCCAGCATGTCCGCCGAGGGCTCCTTCGAGACCAACTGCAACGCCGGCAGCAGCGACAACCTCCAGGGCTGCGGCAACTCCGTGGTCGACGGCGACACCCTCTACCTGCGCACGACCACGACCAAGGGCACCGACAACGAGGTGGTCGCCTTCGACCTCGCCACCGGCAAGGCCAAGTGGCGCCAGAAGGCCGGCGACAAGCGCAACTGGTACCCGGTCAAGGCGGCCGGCGGCCAGCTCATCGCCTACCGGGCCGGGGCCCTCGACGAACCCGGCGAGGTCGTCTCCATGGCGGCCGCGGGCGGCGCCCCCAAGACGCTGCTGCGCATGCCCTCCGGCCCCTCCGCGAAGATCGAGAGCTCGATGACCACCTTCCAGGTCCGGGCCTTCGAGGACGGCCGGTACTTCACCTCCGCCACCTCGCTCGTCGGCAACAGCACGGAGGAGCGACTCCTGATGGTCTTCGGCAAGTGAACGAGTCCACCGAGCGTCCCACCGAGAGGCAGTAGCACGCGATGAGTACCCCGCCGCCCCCCAGCCAGCCGCCCTCCGGCGGATTCGGCGGTCCCCCGCCGCCGGGCCCCGGGCAGCCCCCGGCCCAGCCGCCCACCGTCCCGCAGCCCCAGGCCGGCTACGGCTACCCGCAGCCCCAGGCGCAGCCCGGCTACGGCTACCCGCAGCAGCCGGCCACGGTCCAGGCGCCCGCGCAGGCCCCGTACGCCGCCCCCGCGGGCGGCGGCGGCAACGACAAGCGCAACCAGCTCGTGATCGTCGGCGCGGCCGTCCTGGCCATGGCGCTGATCATCGGCGGCGGCTTCTGGTACGTCTCCGGCGACGACGGCGGCTCCGGGCAGCCCACCGCGGGCGGCGCCAGCGGCTCGCCCGACGGCGACAAGGCGCCCGCCGGCATCCCCGGCAGCGAGAAGGTCCCGTCCAACCCCAAGTCGAAGTCGCTGGTCAACGTGCCCAGCCCGACCCCGGCCGACGTGGTCTCCGTCGACGGCTCCTGGCTGACCGACACCACCTACGTCAAGTCCGACGTGGCGAAGGTCGTCGGCTACAACCTCGTCGACGGCGGCAAGAAGTGGGAGCTGCCGCTCCCCGCCAACGTCTGCGGCGCCACGAAGTACATCAGCGACAACAAGACCGCCGTCCTCTTCGAGGAGGGCATGGCGACCAACGAGAAGAAGTACCCCCAGTGCACCCAGGTCGGCGTCATCGACCTGAACACCGGCAAGCTCCTGTGGTCCGGCAACGCCAAGTCCGCCACCGGTGGCGACCGGCCCGTCTCCTTCAACGAGGTCACCATCAGCGGCCAGACGGTCGCCGCGGGCGGCCTGTCCGGCGGCGCCGCCTGGAACCTCGCCGACGGCAAGTCCCTGTGGACCCCGAAGACCGACGCCGAGGGCTGCTACGACATGGGCTACGCCGGCGGCGAGGCCCTCGCCGTCCTGCGCAAGTGCGGCCGCGGCTCCAGCCCGACCCTGTACGCGCAGGCCATCGACCCGGCCACCGGTGCGCCGAAGTACCAGTACAAGCTGTCCGCGGGCATCGAGTGGGCCGGCATCATCTCCACCAAGCCGCTCATCGTCGCCGCCAACGTCGGCAACACCGCCAAGAACGCCACCAACGTCAGCGACCTGTTCGTCGTCGACGACGCGGGCCAGCTCAAGACCCGCATCGGCCTCGCCGGCGGCAGCTACGCCCCCAGGTGCCCCGCCACCGAGGTCGAGCAGTGCTCGAACATGGTCGTCGGCAACGGCAAGGTCTACCTGCCGACCTACGAGCACCAGGGCACGGCCTCCGTCGGCCGCACCAACGAGATCGTCTCCTTCGACCTGGAGACCGGCAAGCCGACCAGCGACCGCGCCGACGCGGGCGAGAAGTACACCATGTACCCGCTGCGCATGGACGGGTCCAACATCATCGCCTACAAGGTGCCGCCGTACGACGGCGGCGGCCAGGTCGTCAGCATCGACGGCAAGACGATGAAGGAGACCCTGCTGATGCAGAACCCGGTGGACAAGGCCAGCCAGCGCATCGAGGCCGCGTTCTCGCCGGACCGCTCGGAGTACCGCTACCACAACGGGCGCCTGTTCGTCTCCCGCACCAACGTGCGCAAGCCGTACTCGGAGAAGTCCGACCCCGAGTTCCTCTTCGTCTCCTTCGCGGCGAGCTGACGCCCGCTCTTCCCCGACGCCGAAAGCCCCCGGACGGTGCCCACCGATCGGGGGCTTTCGCGCGGTAACCGGCACGCCCCGTCGAACAAGCGTGTAGCTTGCCGGGTCAGAAGGATCTGGGGTGGGAGCCTTGATGGGCGTACGCGTCATGGTGGTCGACGAGCACCGTCTGCTGGCCGAGGCGCTCGCCTCGGCCCTGAAGCTGCGCGGGCACCGCGTGCTCGCGGCGGCCGCGCCGGCGGCCGGTGCCGCCGAACTGGTCATCGGCCGCGCCCCGGAGGTGTGCCTGTTCGGCACCGCCGCCCCGGCCGAGCCGGGGGTCTTCGAGCCGGTGGTGCGGATCAAGCGGGAGCGGCCGCAGATCGCCGTGGTGGTGCTGGGCCCCGTGCCGAGCCCGCGCGGGATAGCCGCGGCCTTCGCGGCCGGCGCCTCGGGGTACGTGCGCCAGGACGAGCGGATCGAGGGCGTCGAGCGGGCCCTGGCCAAGGCCCGGTCGGGGGAGGCCGCCATCGCCCCGCAGCTGCTCCAGGGGGCCTTCGCGGAGCTGCTGAACCCCTCGTCGCAGCCCGACGACGAGGGCAGCCGGCTGCTGCGGCTGCTGACGCCGCGGGAGGTCGAGGTGCTGGTCCGGGTCGCGGAGGGGGAGGACACCCGGCTGATCGCGGCCGGCATGGCCATCGCGCCGAGCACGGCCCGTACCCACGTGCAGCGGGTGCTGATGAAGCTCGGCGTGGGGTCGCGGCTGGAGGCCGCCGCGCTGGCCGCGCGCACCGGGCTGCTGGACCGTGCCGCGCTGCCCGGGAGGCCCCGGCCCGAGGACCCCGGGGCCGGGCGGTCCGGGGCCTGAACCCGGGCCGCGGACGGCCGCGATTTCCCCGGAGGCGCGGAATCCGGTAAGCCAGTCACCAGAGCACGCGCATCCGCGTGCTTCCGCGAGAGGTAGGAGTGCGAGTGAGCAAGTACCTGGTCACCGGCGGTGCCGGATACGTGGGCAGCGTCGTGGCGGCCCATCTGCTGGAGGCCGGACACGAGGTGACCATCCTCGACAACCTCTCCACCGGCTTCGCCGAGGGCGTCCCCGCGGGCGCCACCCTGATCGACGGCCGGATCCAGGACGCCGCCGACCACCTGGACCCCTCCTACGACGCGGTGCTGCACTTCGCGGCCTCCTCGCAGGTGGGCGAGTCCGTGGTGAACCCCGGCAAGTACTGGGACAACAACGTCGGCGGCACCCTCGCCCTGCTGACCGCGATGCGGGAGGCCGGGGTGCGCCGCCTGGTCTTCTCCTCCACCGCCGCCACCTACGGCGAGCCGACCGAGGGCGCGCTGACGGAGACCTCGGTGACCGCGCCGACCAACCCGTACGGCGCCTCGAAGCTGGCCGTCGACCACATGATCGCGGGGGAGTGCGCGGCGCACGGCCTGGCCGCCGTCTCGCTGCGCTACTTCAACGTGGCCGGCGCCTACCGGGAGTTCGGCGAGCGCCACGACCCCGAGACGCACCTGATCCCGCTGGTGCTCCAGGTCGCCCTCGGGGAGCGCGAGTCCATCTCGGTGTTCGGCGACGACTACCCCACCCCCGACGGCACCTGCGTCCGCGACTACATCCACGTCGCCGACCTGGCGGACGCCCACCTGTCCGCGCTGCGCGTCGCCGCCGAGGGGGAGCACCTGGTGTGCAACCTCGGCAACGGCAGCGGCTTCTCGGTCCGCGAGGTGATCGAGACGGTCCGCAAGGTCACCGGCCGGGAGATCCCCGAGGTCGTCGCCCCGCGCCGGGCCGGGGACCCTGCGGTCCTCGTCGCCTCCGCCCGCACGGCCCACGAGCGCCTCGGCTGGACCCCGACCCGCTCGGACCTCACCAACATCGTGACGGACGCCTGGAACTTCGCCCGCGAGCGCCGTTCCTGACCTCCCCGGCACCTCCCGCGCGCCCCCCGCACCCGACGGTGCGGGGGGCGCGCGCACGAGGGCCGGGCGCGGCGGGCAGGCGCCGTGCGCGGGCGCCCAGCGTGCGTACGCCGGGTGAAATGCCCCCCGTGCAACTGCCCGGGGCACGCGCCGGTCGGAAATCCGCCGCCAGGGCCGTCCCGAGGGTTGAAAACAAGCCACCGCGAAGGCCGTTGCGGACCGTCCCACCGGAAAATCGCTCGAAAAACTTCTGCTATTCGGCCAACCGCGGGACGCCCCCCGTTCTACGCTGATGCGTGACACCGGTGGGGGCCGGTGTTGATTCAGGGGTCGAGACACGCCGGGTACGGCGTCCGGTCCGGGGTAGTGCACAGATGTCGCGGCGGCGGCCGCGGGGGCTGTGGGCCACCCGGCCGGACGCCGTACCCGTAGTCGTCCGTTCCCCGACCCTTGGGGGTTTTGTGGTTCGTATCCGGGTCCTGGTGGTCGACGGCCACCGCATCTTCGCCGAGTCTCTGGCGGCCGCGCTCGCGGCCGAACCGGACGTGGACGTGTCCGCGGCCGGCAGCGGCCCCGCGGCCTCGCGCTGCCTGGAGCGCGCGGTGGCGGAAGGCCGCCGCTACGACGTGCTGCTCGTCGACGCCGACCTCGGCGCCGCCGCGGCCGCGTCGGGGGCCGTCCCCGGCCAGCGGGAAGCGGGCTCCGGCCCGGCGCCGCCGGCCGCCGACGGGATCGCCCTCGTCGCCGCGGTACGGGTCGCGCACCCCGGCGTGCGCACCGTGGTCCTGGCCGAGCGGGACGACCCGCGCCGGGCCGCGCTGGCCCTCCAGGCGGGCGCCTCGGGCTGGGTCGCGAAGGACTGCTCGCTCTCCCGGCTGCTGGCCGTCGTCCGCGGGGTGCTGCGCGAGGAGACCCACCTGCCGCCCGCCCTGCTCACCGGGGTGCTGCGGGAGCTGACCGCCGCCCGCAAGCACCGTACGGACAGCGAGCGGCTCGTGGAGTCCCTCACCCCGCGCGAGCACGAGGTGCTGCGCTGCATGGTGGCGGGGCTGGGCCGCAAGGACGTCGCCGCGCGGCTGTTCCTGTCCCCGCACACCGTCCGCACGCACATGCAGAACGTGCTGGGCAAGCTCGGGGTGCACTCCACCCTGGCCGCCGTGGCGCTGGCCCGGCGGGCCGGCGTGCGCCCCGCGGAGCTAGCCGGGGATGTTGTCGAACGGAGCGGTCAACTGGCGTAGCAGCCCGGCGAGCTCGCCCCGCTGCATCGTGGAGAGCTGGGCCAGGATCGCGCGTTCCTGGGCCAGCAGTCCCGCCAGGGACTGGTCGGCGCGGTCGCGCCCCTCGGGCGTCAGCCGCACCAGCACCCCGCGCCGGTCGCTGGGGTCGGGCAGCCGCTCGACCAGGCCCTTCTTGGCGAGCCGGTCGATGCGGTTGGTCATGGTGCCGGAGGTGACGAGCGTCTGCGTCAGCAGCTGGCCGGGGGAGAGCTGGTAGGGCGCGCCCGCGCGCCGCAGCGAGGTCAGGACGTCGAACTCCCACGGCTCCAGGCCGTGCTCGGAGAAGGCGAGCCTGCGGGCCCGGTCGAGGTGGCGCGCGAGCCTGCTGACGCGGCTGAGCACTTCGAGCGGTTCCACGTCGAGGTCAGGGCGCTCTCGCCGCCATGCCGCGACCAGTCGGTCGACCTCGTCCTCCATGCCGATCAGTGTACGGGGTCTGTCGACATGAAGTCTCTTGAAATCGAGAATCTTGACATCGAGATATAGTCTGGCCGAGCATGGGGCATGGAGGTGGCCGGAACGGCTTCCGGTTCCGACCGCCCCACCAGTAGGGAGGCTCGAACATGCATTCCGATATCGCGCCGGCCGTGCGCCACCACCACCTGGACGGCTCCGCACCCGTCTGGGACCCCCAGCAGTACCTCCGCCACGCCGGCCACCGGACACGCCCCTTCCTCGACCTGATGAACCGCATATCCGAGCTCCCGACCAGCCCCGCACGCATCGCCGACCTCGGCTGCGGCCCCGGCAACGTCACCGCGCTCCTCGCCGACCGCTGGCCCGACGCCCGCATCACCGGCTTCGACCTCTCCCCGCAGATGCTCCAGCGCGCGACCGCCGAGTACGCCGGACCCACCCCCGGCGGCGGCCGGCTCGACTTCCGCCACGGCGACATCGCCGACTGGATGCCCGAGGAGACGTACGACCTGATCGTCTCCAACGCGGCCCTGCAGTGGGTGCCCAGCCACCCCGGCTCCTTCGCCGCCTGGATCAACGGCCTGCGCCCCGGCGGCACCTTCGCCTTCCAGATCCCCGGCAACTTCACCGCCCCCAGCCACCGGCTGCTCGCCGAACTGTGCGACACCCCGCGCTGGCACGACCGCCTCGCCGGGCACGGCGCGCGCTACGTCCACATCCTCGAACCCGCCGAGTACCTGGCCCGGTTCACCGAGCTCGGCTGCGCCGTCGACGTCTGGGAGACCACGTACTCCCAGCTCCTCCAGGGCAACGACCCCGTCCTCGACTGGGTCAAGGGCACCGCCCTGCGGCCCGTCCTCACCGCCCTCGGCGACGACCGCGAGGCCGTCGACCGCTTCCTCGCCGAATACCGCGAGGCCCTGCACGCCGCGTACCCGCCGGGACCCCGGGGCACCGTCTTCCCGTTCCGCCGCATCTTCGCCGTCGCCCACAAGGAGGCATGACCGTGCTGACCGCAGTCGACCACGTCCAACTCGCCGCGCCGCCCGGATCGGAGGACAAGCTGCGCGCGTACTACCAAGACGTCCTGGGCATGCGGGAGGTCTCCAAACCGCCCGTCCTCGCCGCGCGCGGGGGCTGCTGGTTCACCGCCGGAGGCGTGCAGCTGCACGTGGGCGTGGAAGAGGACTTCCGGCCGGCCCGCAAGGCGCACCCCGGGCTGCGCGTGACCGGGATCGAGGCGTACGCCGACAGACTCCGCGAGCGCGGCGCCGACGTCGTCTGGGACGACGACCTGCCGGGCCACCGGCGCTTCTACTCCCACGACCCCGTCGGCAACCGGCTGGAGTTCCTGGAGCCGCTCGCCCCCGGCACCGGCGGCCCGACGGACGGCTGACGGACCGGCGGGCTCCGCACGGCCCGCACGACGCGACGGCGCCCCGTCACCGGAACACCCGGTGACGGGGCGCCGTCGCACGCGGACCCGTACGGACCTCAGCTCTTGCGGTGGCCCACCAGCCGCGGCCGCGGCTCCAGGTTCTCCAGCCCGTGCCAGGCCAGGTTCACCAGGTGCGCCGCCACCTCCGCCTTCTTCGGCCGCCGCGTCTCCAGCCACCACTGGCCCGTCAGCGCCACCATCCCGACCAGCGCCTGCGCGTACAGCGGGGCCAGCTTCGGATCGAAGCCGCGGGCCTTGAACTCCAGGCCCAGGATGTCCTCCACCTGCGTGGCGATGTCACTGATCAGCGAGGCGAACGTGCCCGTCGACTGCGCCACCGGCGAATCCCGCACCAGGATGCGGAAGCCGTCCGTGTAGTTCTCGATGTAGTCCAGCAGCGCGAACGCGGCCTGCTCCAGCAGCTCCCGCGGGTGCCCGGCCGTCAGCGCGCCCGTCACCCCGTCCAGCAGCTGGCGCATCTCGCGGTCCACGACCACCGCGTACAGGCCCTCCTTGCCGCCGAAGTGCTCGTACACCACCGGCTTGGACACCCCGGCCTTCGCCGCGATCTCCTCCACCGACGTGCCCTCGAAGCCCTTCTCCGCGAACAGGGTGCGGCCGATGTCCAGCAGTTGCTGGCGCCGTTCGGCGCCCGTCATCCGGACCCGGCGTCCTCGCCTGGGCTTGTCGCTGCTGGAACTGCTGCCGTCGATCGCCACGTCCCCCATCATGCCGCGTTCGTCGTCTTTTCCTTGCGCCGGGCGTCGATCCTCGCCTCGGACGGCCACCGCACGTCGGAGGCCCACCCCAGCAGCTCGAACCAGCGGATCAGCCGCGCGCTCGAGTCCACCTGGCCGCGCAGCACCCCGTGCCGCGCCGACGTCGGGTCCGCGTGGTGCAGGTTGTGCCACGACTCCCCGCACGAGAGCACCGCCAGCCACCACACGTTGCCGCTGCGGTCCCGCGACCTGAACGGCCGCTTGCCCACCGCGTGGCAGATCGAGTTGATCGACCACGTCACGTGGTGCAGCAGCGCCACGCGCACCAGCGAACCCCAGAAGAAGGCCGTGAACGCCCCCCACCAGGACATCGTCACCAGACCGCCCACCAGCGGCGGGATCGCCAGCGACAGCATCGTCCAGAAGACGAAGTCGCGGCTGATCCGCCGGATCGCCGGGTCCTTGACCAGGTCCGGGGCGTACTTCTGCTGGTCGGTCTGCTCCTCGTCGAACAGCCAGCCGATGTGCGCCCACCACAGGCCCCTCATCAGCGCCGGCACCGTCTCGCCGAACCGCCACGGGGAATGCGGGTCGCCCTCGTGGTCGGAGTACTTGTGGTGCTTGCGGTGATCGGCCACCCACCGCACCAGCGGCCCCTCCACCGCCATCGACCCCATGACCGCCAGCGCGATCCGCAGCGGCCGCTTCGCCTTGAAGGAACCGTGCGTGAAGTAGCGGTGGAAGCCGATGGTGATCCCGTGGCACGCCAGGAAGTACATGAACACCATCAGGCCCAGGTCCAGCCAGGTCACCCCCCAGCCCCAGGCCAGCGGCACCGCCGCCAGCAGCGCCAGGAACGGCACGGTGATGAACAGCAGCAGCGCGATCTGCTCCACGGAGCGCTTCTGCTCACCACCGCGCGTCGCGGAGGGCGCCGGGGGCGCCGAGGAGTCCTCGATCAGTTCGGGACTGATGGTCATGGTGGGGTTCCCCTGGGGGGTGAGAAGCCGGCAGGCGCCGGGCCACGGACCTACGGGTCCGTAACTTACGGCGTCGTAAGTATGGCAAAGACCCCGCGCGCGGCAACAGGACGACGCCACCTGCGCGAACCGAGTCCACAGAGCGGGCGCTCTGCCGGGGCACAGGGGCGGGACACCTATCCTGGTGTCGTCGGACAGCGCGGTCCGCACGGGCAGCCCGGGCTGCGCAGCACGACCGGCATGGCCGCGCACCCCCCGGGAGCCCACAGCCCAGTAGCGCTCGAACACTGCAAGGAGCCGCACCTGTGAGCAGTGCTGACCAGGCCGCCCAGGCCCCCGTCACCCAGCCCGCCGACCCCTCCGCCGCGACGCGGACGGCGGAGACGGCGAACGCGGAGCTGCGCGCGGACATCCGCCGCCTCGGCGACCTCCTCGGCGAGACCCTCGTCCGCCAGGAAGGCCAGGAACTCCTCGACCTCGTCGAGCGGGTCCGAGCCCTGACCCGCACCGACGGCGAGGCCGCAGCGGCCCTCCTCGGCGACACCGATCTGGAGACCGCCGCCAAGCTGGTGCGCGCCTTCTCCACCTACTTCCACCTCGCCAACGTCACCGAGCAGGTGCACCGCGGCAAGGAGCTGCGCGCCCACCGCGCGGCCGAGGGCGGGCTCCTCGCCCGCACCGCGGACATGCTCAAGGACGCCGATCCCGAGCACCTGCGCGAGACGGTCAAGAACCTCAACGTCCGTCCCGTCTTCACCGCGCACCCCACCGAGGCGGCCCGCCGCAGCGTCCTGAACAAGCTGCGCCGCATCGCCGCCCTGCTGGAGGAGCCCGTGTCCGGCGCCGGCGACCGCCGCCGCCACGACCTGCGGCTCGCCGAGAACATCGACCTCGTCTGGCAGACCGACGAACTGCGCGTCGTACGCCCCGAGCCCGCCGACGAGGCCCGCAACGCCATCTACTACCTCGACGAGCTCCACGCCGGCGCCGTCGGCGACGTCCTGGAGGACCTCGCCGCCGAGCTCCAGCGCGTCGGCGTCGAACTGCCCGCCGGGACCCGCCCGCTCACCTTCGGCACCTGGATCGGCGGCGACCGCGACGGCAACCCCAACGTCACCCCGCAGGTCACCCGCGACGTGCTGATCCTCCAGCACGAGCACGGCATCACCGACGCCCTCGAACTCGTCGACTTCCTGCGCAGCCTGCTCTCCAACTCCATCCGCATCGCCGGCGCCACCGAGGAGCTCCTCGCCTCCCTCCAGGCCGACCTGGAGCGCCTCCCGGAGATCAGCCCCCGCTACAAGCGGCTGAACGCCGAGGAGCCCTACCGGCTCAAGGCCACCTGCATCCGGCAGAAGCTCCTCAACACCCGCGAGCGCCTCGCCAAGGGCACCGCCCACGAGGAGGGCCGCGACTACCTCGGCACCGCCGAGCTGCTCACCGACCTCACCCTCATCCAGACCTCCCTGCGCGAGCACCGCGGCGGCCTCTTCGCCGACGGCCGCATGGACCGCACCATCCGCACCCTGGCGGCGTTCGGCCTCCAGCTCGCCACGATGGACGTGCGCGAGCACGCCGACGCCCACCACCACGCCCTCGGCCAGCTCTTCGACCGCCTGGGCGAGGAGTCCTGGCGCTACGCGGACATGCCGCGCGACTACCGGCAGAAGCTCCTCGCCAAGGAACTCCGCTCCCGCCGCCCCCTCGCGCCCACCCCGGCCCCCCTCGACGCGGCCGGCCAGAAGACCCTCGGCGTCTTCACCGCCGTCAAGGACGCCTTCGAGAAGTTCGGCCCCGAGGTCATCGAGTCCTACATCATCTCGATGTGCCAGGGCGCCGACGACGTCTTCGCCGCCGCCGTCCTCGCCCGCGAGGCGGGCCTCCTCGACCTCCACGCCGGCTGGGCCAAGATCGGCATCGTCCCGCTCCTGGAGACCACCGACGAGCTCCGCGCCGCCGACGTCATCCTCGACGAGATGCTCGGCGACCCCTCCTACCGGCGCCTCGTCTCGCTGCGCGGCGACGTCCAGGAGGTCATGCTCGGCTACTCCGACTCCAGCAAGTTCGGCGGCATCACCACCAGCCAGTGGGAGATCCACCGCGCCCAGCGCCGGCTCCGCGACGTCGCGCACCGCCACGGCGTGCGGCTGCGCCTCTTCCACGGCCGCGGCGGCACCGTCGGCCGCGGCGGCGGCCCCTCGCACGACGCGATCCTCGCCCAGCCCTGGGGCACCCTGGAGGGCGAGATCAAGGTCACCGAGCAGGGCGAGGTCATCTCCGACAAGTACCTCGTGCCGTCGCTGGCCCGCGAGAACCTGGAGCTGACCGTCGCGGCCACCCTCCAGGCCTCCGCCCTGCACACGGCCCCGCGCCAGTCCGACGACGCCCTCACCCGCTGGGACGCGGCGATGGACATCGTCTCGGACGCCGCCCACGGCGCCTACCGGACGCTGGTCGAGGACCCGGACCTGCCCGCGTACTTCTTCGCGGCCACCCCCGTCGACCAGCTCGCCGACCTGCACCTCGGCTCCCGGCCCTCCCGCCGCCCCGACTCCGGTGCGGGCCTCGACGGCCTGCGCGCCATCCCGTGGGTGTTCGGCTGGACCCAGTCCCGCCAGATCGTCCCCGGCTGGTACGGCGTCGGCTCCGGCCTCAAGGCCCTGCGCGAGGCCGGCCAGGACACCGTCCTCGCGGAGATGGGCGAGCGCTGGCACTTCTTCCGCAACTTCCTGTCCAACGTCGAGATGACGCTGGCCAAGACCGACCTGCGGATCGCCGCCCACTACGTCGACACCCTCGTCCCCGACGAGCTCAAGCACGTCTTCGACCGGATCCGGGCCGAGCACGAGCTCACCGTCCGCGAGGTCCTGCGCATCACCGGCGGGGAGCGGCTGCTGGACTCCCAGCCCGTGCTCCAGCAGACCTTCGCGGTCCGCGACGCCTACCTGGACCCGATCTCCTACCTCCAGGTCTCCCTGCTGGCCCGCCAGCGCCAGGCCGCCGCCCGCGGCGAGGACCCGGACCCGCTGCTGGCCCGGGCCCTGCTGCTCTCCGTCAACGGCGTCGCCGCCGGCCTGCGCAACACCGGCTGACCGGCCCCGTACGCGCAGGAAGCCCCCCGCCGCAGGCGGGGGGCTTCCTCGTAGGGCACCGGATCAGGAGTTGTACGTGGACTGGGCGCGCTCCAGGCCCTCCTGGACCAGGCACTCCACCGCGTCCGCCGACCGGTCCACGAACCAGTCCAGCTCCTTGCGCTCGGTGGCGGAGAAGTCCTTCAGCACGAAGTCCGCGACCTGCATCCGGCCGGGCGGGCGGCCGATGCCGCACCGCACCCGGTGGTAGTCGGCGCCCATCGACTTCGTCATGGACTTCAGGCCGTTGTGGCCGTTGTCGCCGCCGCCGAGCTTCAGCCGCAGGGTCGCGTAGTCGATGTCCAGCTCGTCGTGGACCGCCACGATCCGCTCCAGCGGGACCTTGTAGAAGTCCCGCAGCGCCGTCACCGGGCCGCCGGACAGGTTCATGAACGACATCGGCTTGGCGATCACCACCCGGCGGTTCAGCGGCCCGGGCGGACCCATCCGGCCCTCGACCACCTGCGCCCGCGCCTTGTGCGCCTTGAACTTCCCGCCGATCCGCTCCGCCAGCAGGTCGGCCACCATGAAACCGATGTTGTGGCGGTTGCCGGCGTACTCCGCCCCCGGGTTACCGAGACCGACGATCAGCCACGGCGCCGCGTCGTCCGACATCCAAAGCTCCTTAAACCCGTGAACAAGCCCGTGAACGAGAACGACCGCCGTCCCGCTCCAGTGGAGCCGGACGGCGGTCGGTCAGCAACTGCTGAGGGGGTGGGGCGAGGCTCAGGCCTCGTCGCCCTCGGCGGCCTCGGCGGCCGGCTCCTCGGCCTGCGGGGCCACGACCTGCAGGACGGCGGTCTCGCCGTCGACGGCCAGCGTGGTGCCGGCCGGCAGGACCAGGTCCTTGGCGTGGACGGAGGCACCGGCCTCCAGGCCCGCGATGGAGACCGTGACCTCGGTCGGGATGTGGGTGGCCTCGGCCTCGACCGTGATGGTCGACAGCAGGGTCTCCAGCAGGTTGCCGCCGGCGGCCAGGTCGCCCTCGGTTACGACGGGAACCTCGACGGTGACCTTCTCGCCCTTCTGGACGATCAGGAAGTCGACGTGCAGGATGTTGCGCTTCAGGGGGTGGCGCTGGACGGCCTTGGGGATGACCAGCTCGGTGCCGTCGCCCTCGATGTCCAGGGAGAGCAGCGCGTTCGGGGTCTTCAGCGCCATCATCAGGGGGTGCGACTCGACGCCGACGTGCTTCGGGGTGGTGCCGTGGCCGTAGATGACACCCGGGGTCAGGGCGTCACGGCGGGACTGGCGGGCAGAGCCCTTGCCGAAGGTGTCGCGGAGCTTCGCGGAAAGCTTGATCTCGGACATGTTCACTCCTCGTGGGGTGACGAAAACGGACAGAGGTCACCCGGCCGGAACGGCCTGCTACGAAGAGCGCGTCGATAACGGAGCATCCGTACCGGAAAACGGGTACGGCCTCCCTCGCCGAGCAACTCGTCGAGTGTACCCGGGAGGGAGGCCGTGCCCAAAAGGATCTAGTCCTACTGCTGTTCCTCGAACAGGCTGGTCACCGAACCGTCCTCGAAGACCTCGCGCACCGCGCGGGCGATCATCGGGGCGATCGACAGGACCGTGATCTTGTCGAGCTCCAGGTCGGACGGGTCCGGCAGGGTGTTGGTGAAGATGAACTCGCTGACCTTGGAGTTCTTCAGGCGGTCGGCCGCCGGGCCCGACAGGATGCCGTGCGTGGCCGTCACGATGACGTCCTCCGCGCCGTGCGCGAAGAGCGCCTCGGCGGCGGCGCAGATCGTGCCGCCGGTGTCGATCATGTCGTCGACCAGGACGCAGACGCGGCCCTTGACCTCACCGACGACCTCGTGGACGGTCACCTGGTTGGCGACGTCCTTGTCGCGGCGCTTGTGCACGATCGCCAGCGGCGCGTCCAGGCGGTCGCACCAGCGGTCGGCCACGCGGACGCGGCCGGCGTCCGGGGAGACGACCGTCAGCTTCGTACGGTCCACCTTGGCGCCCACGTAGTCCGCGAGGACGTTCAGGGCCGACAGGTGGTCCACCGGACCGTCGAAGAAGCCCTGGATCTGGTCGGTGTGCAGGTCGACCGTCAGGATGCGGTCCGCACCCGAGGTCTTCAGCAGGTCCGCCACCAGGCGGGCCGAGATCGGCTCGCGGCCCTTGTGCTTCTTGTCCTGACGGGCGTACCCGTAGGACGGGATGATCACGGTGATGGAGCGGGCCGACGCGCGCTTCAGCGCGTCGATCATGATCAGCTGCTCCATGATCCACTTGTTGATCGGAGCCGTGTGGCTCTGGATCAGGAAGCAGTCCGCGCCGCGAGCCGACTCCTGGAAGCGGACGTAGATCTCGCCGTTCGCGAAGTCGAAAGCCTTGGTCGGCACGAGACCGACACCGAGCTGGTGCGCGACCTCCTCGGCCAGCTCGGGGTGGGCGCGGCCGGAGAAGAGCATCAGCTTCTTCTCGCCGGTCGTCTTGATCCCGGTCACAGCACTGTCTCCTCAGACGTGTGAAAGCTGCTCGCCCCCGTGTGCGTCCGTCCCGCACACGGTGAGCCAGCCGAATTGCGTGCACCTATCACGGTACGCCGTCCTGGGCGTACCTGTTTCCGGTCAGTTCACCTCAATGGCTGCCGGAGTCCTTCTCCGCCGACGACTGCGCGGCCGTCGCCGCCGCGCTGCCGGGACGCTTGCGGGCCACCCAGCCCTCGATATTCCGCTGCTGGCCGCGGGCCACGGCCAGCGCGCCGGGCGGCACGTCCTTCGTGATCACCGAGCCGGCGGCCGTGTAGGCGCCGTCCCCGATGGTGACGGGAGCCACAAACATGTTGTCCGAACCCGTCTTGCAGTGTGAGCCGACCGTGGTGTGGTGCTTGTGCTCACCGTCGTAGTTGACGAACACGCTCGCCGCGCCGATGTTCGAGTACTCGCCGATCGTCGCGTCGCCCACGTAGGACAGGTGCGGCACCTTCGTGCCCTCGCCGATCGTCGCGTTCTTCATCTCGACGTACGTGCCGGCCTTCGACTTCACACCCAGGTTCGTGCCCGGACGCAGGTACGCGAACGGACCCACCGAGGCCAGGTCGCCGATCACCGCGGAGTCCGCGACCGCGTTGTCCACCCGGGCGCCCGCGCCCACGCGGGTGTCCTTCAGGCGGGTGTTCGGGCCGACCTCGGCCCCCTCGCCGATGTGCGTCGCGCCGAGCAGCTGCGTACCCGGGTGGATCACCGCGTCCTGCCCGAAGGTGACGGTCACGTCCACGAAGGTGCCCGCCGGGTCCACGACCGTCACGCCCGCGAGCATCGCCCGCTCCAGCAGCCGCGCGTTCAGCAGCGCCCGCGCCTCGGCCAGCTGCACCCGGTTGTTGATCCCGAGGATCTGCCGGTGGTCGCTGCCGACCGCCGCGCCGACGCGGTGGCCCGCCTCGCGCAGGATCCCGAGCACGTCGGTGAGGTACTCCTCGCCCTGGCTGTTGTCGGTGCGCACCTTGCCGAGCGCGTCCGCGAGGAGCGCACCGTCGAAGGCGAAGACCCCGGAGTTGATCTCCCGGATCGCGCGCTGCGCGTCGGTGGCGTCCTTGTGCTCGACGATGGCGGTCACGGCGCCGGTGGCCGGGTCGCGGACGATGCGGCCGTAGCCGGTGGAGTCGGGGACCTCGGCGGTGAGCACGGTGACGGCGTTGCCGTCGGCCTCGTGGGTGGCCGCGAGGGCGTGCAGGGTCTCGCCGGTGAGCAGCGGGGTGTCGCCGCAGACGACGATCACGGTGCCGGCCAGCGGGCCGCCGAGCTCCTCCAGGGCCATGCGGACGGCGTGGCCGGTGCCGTTCTGCTCGTGCTGGACGGCGGTGCGGACGCCGGCGTCGACGCCGGCGAGGTGCGCGGTGACCTGCTCGCGGGCGTGGCCCACGACGACCACGAGGTGGGTCGGGTCCAGCTCGCGGGAGGCCGCGACCACGTGACCGACGAGCGAGCGCCCGCAGATCTCGTGCAGAACCTTGGGTGTGGCCGACTTCATGCGGGTGCCCTCACCCGCTGCGAGTACGACGACGGCTGCCGGGCGGGTTGCGCTCACGGGTGGGCCCTTCGGCTTCGGGGGTGGACCCGTGAAGGATAGCGGGGGGTCACAGTCCGAAAACGAGGCCGGGTCCCGACCGTGAGGCCGGGACCCGTACGCGTGCTGCTCCCCCGCCAGGACTCGAACCCGGACATAAGGCACCAAAAGCCTCAGTGCTGCCAATTACACCACAGGGGATGGCAAATCAAGTCAACTGGGACATCTGCTGGTCCCGGTCCACGTTGATCGCTCCTACTATGCCGCACCCTGCCCCCTCGACGCGACGGTCAATCGGGGGTCCGGACCGGCGTCTTTCGGCCGCCGGCGGCTCACGGGATTTCGGCCCGCCGCGGTGCGGGGGCCGCTGCGTACGCTGGACGGCATGACCAAAACGGGGGATGAGCGCGGGGGGACGGGCCGGGACGGGCCCTGGTGGTGGGAGCGGCGGCGGGCGGCCGTGCTCGACGTGGGGCTCGGGGCGGCCTCGGCCGTCGAGTGCGCCCTCGAAGGGGTGCCGACCGCCCGCGAGGCCGGGGTGCCGGTGTGGGCCGGGGTGCTGTTCGGGGCGCTGGTGGGGTCCACCCTGGTGCTGCGCAGGCGCCGGCCGGTCGCGGTGGTGCTCGTCGGGATCGCCGTCACCCCGGCCACGATGGGCTTCCTGCTCGCCGTGGTGGGCCTGTACACGCTGGCGGCCTGCGAGGTGCCGCGCCGGGTCCTGGCGACGCTGGCCGCGATGTCGCTGGCCGGGACCTTCGTGGTGACGTACGTGCAGACCCGCGGGGACGTGGAGGCCGACGGCACGCTCGTGATCGTGCTGTCCGTGTTCATGGCGGTGGCGCTGACCGTGCCGCCGGTGCTGCTCGGGCTGTACGTGGGCGCGCGGCGGCGGCTGATGGAGAGCCTGCACGAGCGGGCGGACTCGCTGGAGCGGGAGCTGTCGCTGCTGGCGGACCGGGCGGAGGAGCGGGCCGAATGGGCCCGCCAGGAGGAGCGGACGCGCATCGCGCGGGAGATGCACGACGTGGTGGCGCACCGGGTGTCGCTGATGGTCGTGCACGCGGCGGCGCTCCAGGCGGTGGCGGCGAAGGACCCCGTGAAGGCGGCGCGGAACGCGGCGCTGGTGGGTGACATGGGGCGCCAGGCGTTGACGGAGCTGCGGGAGATGCTGGGGGTGCTGCGGGCTCCGGAGAAGCAGCCGGCACAGCGGCGGCCGGTTCCGCTGCCGTCCGCGCCGGCGGTGCCGGAGGAGGGGCCTTCGCTCGGGGAGCTGGAGGCGCTGGTGGGGCAGTCGCGGGCGGCCGGGATGGCCGTGGAGGTCCTGGTGCAGGGCGAGGGCGGCGGCTACCGGCCCGAGGTGGAGCAGACGGCGTACCGGGTGGTGCAGGAGGCGCTGACCAACTGCCACAAGCACGCCCCGGGCGCGAGGGTCGTCGTACGGCTGGCGCACCGGGAGGGGGAGGTGGCCATGCAGGTGGAGAACGGGCCGTGCGAGGGGGAGGCGCGGGGTGCCGACCTGCCCAGCGGCGGCAACGGGCTGGTCGGGATGCGGGAACGGGTGCTGGGGCTGGGCGGGGTGTTCGTGTCCGGGCCGACGGACGGGGGCGGGTTCAAGGTGTCGGCCGTGCTGCCCGCCCGGTAGCCGCGGCGGTCCGTCAGCCGGTGGTGAGGCGGGCGGGCTGGAGGCCGGTGAGCAGGAGGGTGAGGGCCTCGTCGAGTCCGGCGCCCAGGTACCAGTCGCCGGTGTGGTCGACGAGGTAGACGCGGCCCTCGCGGTCGATGGCCAGGTGCGAACCGCCGTCGGTGCCCGCGCCGAGCGGGCAGAGCTGGGTGGACAGGGCGCGTCCGAGGTCGGCGAAGGTGCGGGCGAGGTGGAGGCCGGTCAGCGGGTCCACGCGTACGGGCGTGGGGGCTATCTGGCGGCCGGGGCCCGGGGCGCTCAGGGTGAGGCCGCCGAACTCGGCCCAGGCCTCGACGGCCGCGGGGAAGACGGTGTGCCGGTGGCCGGCGGGGGTGGTGTGGTCGCGCAGGGCGTCGGCCCAGTATTCGGCCTGCTTGATGTCCCAGCGGCCGGGTTCCCAGCCGGCGGTGCGCAGGGCGGAGTCCACGGGGCCGGGGAACCGGGTGGCCGAGGAGCGGTCGTAGGAGGCGGAGGACGCGGTCATGGCGGCTACTCGGGGTGGGTGAGGTCGACGGGGCGTACGCCGAAGTGGTTGAGGAGGGCGTCGCAGGAGCGGCAGGGCGGCGCGTAGGTGCCGTGGAGGGGGTCGCCGTCCTCGCGGATGCGGCGGGCGGTTATGCGGGCGTGCTTGAGGGAGCGGCGGGCCTCGCTCGCCGAGAGCGGCTTGCGGGAGGCGCGCTTGCTGCGGGCGCCCTCGACGGCGGCGAGGTGGCGGGAGAGCAGGATCGCCTCGGGACACCGTCCGGTGAAGCGTTCCCGCTGGCCGCTGGTGAGGGTGTCGAGGAAGTCCTGGACCAGGGGGTGCAGGACGGGCGGCCGGTCGCCCTTGCCGGCGGTGCCGGTGAGGGTCTCCCCGCGGACGGAGAGCGCGGCGGCGACGGTGGGCAGGATGCCGTCGCGGCGGAAGCGGAGCACGGGCGTGGTCTGGGCGGTGCCGGTGCTGCTCCAGCGCAGGCGGGGATCGCCGACGGGACCGGCCTCGGCCGGCTGCGGGCGGCCCGTGCCGGGTGCCGCGTTTTGTGTGGCCGCAGTCTGTGTGGTCGCGGTCTGCATCGTTGCTCTTCCCTCCCGTGGCGGCGGTGGTGGTCGCTGTCGCGCACGCCCCCGTGCTGCGGGACAGCCTGTCAAATGTCACCTGTCGCGCGGAAGCGGGGTCGAATATTCGTATCAATTCGGATGTTCCCGCCCCGTCGGTGCACGCGGGACTCGGGGGCGGGTGAGGGTCTTGCCGGAGCACATAGGCTGTGGTGAACCAGCCAGATCCAGCAGGGGGCTACCGCCATGACGACAGGTCGGCTCGGGCAGCAGGCCGCGCCACCCAACGCCGCTTACTCGGGGCAGGTCGTGCATTTCCCGGACCCGGTCCGGGCCGCTCGGCATCCCCACGGGGTGCGGATGGACGGCAACGGTCATCCCGACTTCTCGCGCTACGCACGCGCGGCCGTGGAGATCGCCGAGCCCCCGGAGGGCTTCGGCGTGGACGAGCTGCGCCTGACGGACTTCGTCTCCGCCAACGCGGCGATGCGCGCCTCCGGCCACCCGCTGTGGGACACGGTGGGCCCGGTGGCGACCCCGCACGGCTGGACCTGGCACCACGTCGCCGGCTCGCGGCGGATGGAGCTGGTCCCGGTCGAGGTCAAGGCGCTGCTGCGGCACCACGCGGGCCTGGCGACGGCCCCGGTGGACCACGACAAGCGCGGGGCGCGGCCGCTGCAGGAGGCGCGTCCGGCGCACCTCGGGCTGCCGAAGGCCCTGGTGTCGGTGTCGGAGCTCCAGGTGCAGGGGGTCGAGGAGGACCTCGGCTACCGGCTGCCCGAGGCGTACCGCTCCTTCCTGAAGGCGGCGGGCGGCTGCGCGCCGGTGGGCGCCGGGCTGCTGGTCGAGCTGGGGCTGCTGGTGGACCAGCCGTTCTTCACGGTGCGCGAGGAAGCGGCCGTCAACGACCTCGTGTACGTCAACAAGTGCCTGCGGGACCACCTGACGAAGGACTACCTGTGCGTGGCCTTCGTCCAGGGCGGGCTGCTCGCGGTGAAGGTGAAGGGCGAGGGCGTGGGCTCCGTCTGGTTCTCCCCGTACGACGACGGCCGCGACCGGGACGGCTGGACGGTGCAGGAGCGGGTCGAGCGGCTGTTGCTTCCGTGCGGTGCCGATTTCGATGCCTTCCTGGAGCGGTTGGCGGGTAATCCGCCGGAGCTGGAGACGGTGGCCGGTCTGATGGTGGACGGCGGATTCGCGCGTTCGGTTGCAGTGTCCGGCGCCGGCATGGGTGAGGGGTGACGGCGTCGTGGTGACGTTCGCGCAGGCGCAGGAGCGCGCCGAGGAATGGATCAACGGGGACGTGCCCGCGTACCAGCACCGTGAGGTGCGGGTACGGGAGTTCGGGCTCGGGTTCGTGGTGTGGGCCGAGGACCGGGCGGCCGGTCCGGTGTCCGGCGGGGGCCGGCAGCGGCTGGTCATCGCGCGGGACAGCGGCGAGGTGACGCTGTGGCCCGGGCTGCCGGTCGGCGAGGTGATCCGGAGGTACGAGGAGGAGTACGGGGCGGCTGCCGCGCCGGCGTCCTCGGAGGCTTCGGTTCCGCCGCCGCGGATCGACTCGGAGCAGACCTCCTTCATGATGGCGCCGCCGCAGTGGCTCCAGGAGGCGGCCGACCGGGCGGGGATCCCGGCGGCGGGGGCCTCGGCGCCCGCGCCGGCCGCGGCTGCCGGCTCGGGCTCGGGTCCGGGTTCCGGGGCTGCGCAGGGGGCGGTTCCGCTCGGGCGCGGCGGTCACGGGGCCGGGGTGCCCCACGAGCCCGCGAACGACGGGGTGCCGTCCGGTTCCACGCCGTGGGCCGGGACGGACGTGAACTCCGGTGCCGACGACGGCTCCGTGCCGCTGCCCGCCACCGTCTTCGCGCCGCCGCTGTCCGGCTCCGACCTGGACGACGCGCCCGCCGCCTCGGGGGTGGCCCCGGAGGCCAAGACCACGCTGATGGCGGGTGGCAGCCAGCTGCCGAGGACGACCGTCGCCCCGGTGGTGGCGGTTCCGGCGGAGGCCCCGGGCATCGCCGACGCGCCGGCGAGCCGGGCCCGCGTCTCCCCGCCGGGCGGGGTCGCGCAGCCCCCGCAGCCTCCGCACGCGCCGCCGGCGCCGCAGCAGCCCCCGCAGACGCCGCCGGTCCCGGCGGGTGCGCCCGGGGCTCCGGGTGCGCCGGGCGGCGGGGCGGCGTACGCCGCGACGATGCTGGCCGCGCCGGGCACGACGCCGGCGCCTCCGGGAACGCCGCCGGCGCCTCCGGGGACGCCGCCGGCGCCGCCCGGTCCGCCCGGTTCCCTGGGCGGGGGGATCGACCACGCCGCGACGATGCTCGCCGGCCCGGCCGTCGTGCAGCCGCCCGGTCCGTCGGCGCCTCCTGGTCCGCCTGGTCCGCCGGCTCCGCCCGCGCCTCCGGGTGCTCCCGGCGCGCCCGGTGCCCCGGGTGCGCCCGGTGCCGGTGCGCATCATGCCGCGACCATGCTGGCGGCGCCGGGCATGGTGCAGCCGCCCGGTCCGCCCGGGCCTCCCGGTGCGCCGACGCCGCCCGGTCCGCCCGGGGCCCCCGGTGTGCCCGGGGGGTCCGGCTCCCTGGGCGGGGGGATCGACCACGCCGCGACGATGCTCGCCGGCCCCGCCGTCGTGCAGCCGCCCGCTCCGCCCGGCCCGCCGGGTGCTCCTGGTGCGCCCGGTGCCGGTGCGCACCATGCCGCGACCATGCTGGCCGGTCCCGGTGCGGTCCAGCCGCCCGGTCCGCCCGGCATGCCCCCCGGTCCGCCGCCCGGCCCGGCGGCACAGCCGCAGGCCCCGTCCGGCGCGCCCACGGTCGGCCCCGGCTACCAGGCCGTGCTGCGCTACCGTGCGCCCGACGGCTCCGAGCAGCAGCTGATCCGCCGCTCGGCGCCCGGCACCCCGCACCCCGAGTGGCAGATCCTGTACGAACTGCGCGCGATGAACGTGCCGCCGCAGCAGGTACTGGAGCTGCACACCGAGCTGGCCTCCTGCGAGCTGCCCGGCGGCTACTGCGCCCGGATGATCCGGGAGACCTGGCCGCAGGTGCGGATCACCAGCGTGGCCCCGTACGGAACCGACCACGCGGGCCGTCAGCAGGGCATGCGGCACCTGCTCACCCATCAGGGTGAGCTGCACCAGGTGGCCGACGGCCCCGCACGCCCCGCGCCGGTCCGGGCGCCGCTGCCGCAGGTGCCGCTCCAGCCGGCGATCCCGATGGACGCGATCGCGCAGGAACTGGCGGGCGCCTTCGGGCCGCAGGGGGTCTTCCGCTTCGACCAGCGGGCGGTGTCCCGTCAGGGCGTGCCGGAGATCGTGGCGCAGACCCTGATGTGGGCGGGCCTGCCGGTCGACTTCGGTCCGTTCTTCTGGGCGCAGGCGGTGCCCGGCCAGCCGGTGCCGACGCTGGCCGAGCTGGCCGCGCAGCGCGGGGTGCAGCCGGCGTCCGACGCGGGCTCGTACCTGGTCGTCGGCAGCGACTTCGGCAAGGCGCTGTGCGTCCAGTACGGGACCGCGCACATAGTGGCGGTGCCGGTCGAGGCCGGTCCCGGCGGGGCGCCCGTGCCGCCGCAGTTCGTGAACTCGAGCCTGCCGCAGTTCGCGCGTTCGCTGGCGATGCTGGGTCACATGTGGCGCCTGCGACAGCATCTGACGCCGGAGCAGGCGGGGCGTTGGACCGTCGATTTCCAGGCGAATCTGGCGGGTCTGGACAGTGCGGCGCTGGCCTCGCCCGAGAGCTGGTGGTCGGTGCTGCTGGAGCAGATGTGGGACGGCCTGCTCTGACGGCTTGACCTTCGGAACGGCCGGGCCGGATCCCCTCGTGCGGGGGATCCGGCCCGGCCATTCCGGCTTCTGCGACCAAATGACGCATCCTTGACAGCAATCCCCGCGAGAGAGGCGCTCCCAGGATGACTGCACCCTTTGCGACTGTGCGCGGTCGCGGCTACCGGACGGACGAAGTCGACCGGTACCTCGCGCGGCTGTCCGGCAGCCGGGACGAGGCCTGGGAGCGGGTGGCGCGGCTGACCGTGCTGGCCCGTCAGATGGAGGCGGAGGCCGAACGGTTGCGGGCGGCCGTGGCCGCGCTGGCCCCGCAGACGTACGACGAGCTGAGCGAGCGCGCGCGGCGGATCCTGCAACTGGCGCAGGAGGAGTCGGAGGTCCTGCGGGAGGAGGCGCGGGCGGACGCGGCGGAGGCGGCGGGCGCGGCCGAGGCGCACGCCGACCGGGTGGCCGAGCTCGCGCGGCACGACGCGGAGGCGGTGCGGGAGCAGACCGAGGTGCGGGCGCGGCAGGGGCTGCTGCGGGCGCAGCGGGAGGCGGACGGGCTCCGGTCGGAGGCGCGGGAGGACGCGTCGGGCTGGCGCTCCGAGGCGCAGGCCGCGCTGGCGGAGACGGGACGCCGGGCGCGGGCGCTGCTCGCGGAGCGGGAACAGGAGCAGGTCGAGCGGTGGGACGCCTCGGGCCGGGAGCTGGCGGCGCGGGCTGACGAGCAGGACGCGCGGTACGCGGAGCTGGAGCGGCACGCGGAAGCGCGGCTGGCGGAGGCGCGGCGGGGGTACGCGGAGGCGGAGGAGTCGGCGCGGCACGGCCAGGAGGACGCGGAGGCGCGGGCGGAGGAGCTGATCGCCCAGGCGCGGGTCCGGGAGGAGCGGACGGGGCGCGAGACGGAGCGGATCCTGCGGGAACACGAGGAGGCGCAGGAGGAGATGCGGGCCCACATGAGCCACGTCCGCTCCAGCCTGGCGGCCCTGACGGGGCGTGCGGCACCGGCGGAGGGGTAGCCCCTGCCGTTGCCCTGGCCGGGCGGTTGACGTTGGGGCCGCTGCCCTGCCGGGCGGGCGGGGGCCGGGGGCGTGCTGCGGGGCCGGTGGCGGGGACGGGGTGGGGTGTCGTCCGGGACGGGCTTCGATGTTCGGCGCCCGTTCCGGATCCGGATGCGCGAGGTACCGCGCGCGGAAGTCATCTCGTTTTAGTCCCGGACGACACCCCACCCCGTCCCCGCCCCCGGCGGGTACCGGTCTATGGGCGGCCCCGGCGGAGGGACTCGTGGGCCGTGGCCAGGGTGAGCTGGGTGCCGTCGCTCCAGGAGCAGACCTCCAGCCACGACAGGTAACCGTCCTCGGTGAAGACCAGCACCTCGCCCGCGCAGTCGCCGTCCTCGGTGTGGATCGGGGCCTCGGCCGCCACTGCTCTGCCCGGCCCGCACGGCGCCGGGCGGAGGCCGGCGGTGTCGAGGTCGAAGTACGCGGTGCCGCAGCCGCAGGCGCAGCGCCCGTTCAGGCGCAGGTGCGGCACCTGGGCGCGGAGTGCCGGGTCGCCGTCCGCGAGGAGGAGCTCCAGTACGCCGGCGACATCGGGGGGAAGGGCCTCGGGCATGCCCGCACCGTACTCGGGGCAACCAAGTGGGTTGTCAGTGGGCGGCGTTAGCCTCGCGGCATGAGTTCTTCGCTGAGTGTGTACCTGCTCGACCTGAACGCCACCCACGCCCTCGTCGGCTCCCGCGACGATGCGCTCCTGGAGACCGTACGGACGAGGTTCGCGGCCGATCTCGCGCACGACGACGACTGGTTCGACTCCGAGATCGAGAACGGCGCGCCCCGTGCGTACGAGGCGCTGCGCGCGGTGGTGCACGGGGGGCCGTTCAGCGAGGACCGGGAGCACGCCTTCCAGTACGCCTACGCCTACAAGCGGCTCTGCGACCTGACCGGCTCCTTCCTCGACAACTCCTCCTTCTCCCCGTACCGGGGCGACTGGCTGTCGATGGTCGACGCGGGGCTGCGGGCGCTGAAGATCGACGCCGTTTCGGTCGAGGAGTTCGACTTCTCCGGTCTGCCCGCCGGGCTGCCGTCCACGTACACGCCGGGGTGCGGCGAGTGGACGTACGGGGAGTGCGTGAAGGCGCTGGAGCAGTTCGAGGAGACCAAGCGGCAGGGGAACCCCCCGCTGCTGGAGAGGGAGGTCGCGGAGGCCGTCCAGGACGTGCTGGGGTGGCTGCGGCAGGTCGAGGCGCGGCCCGGGTTCGGGATCGTGGGCTTCCGGTCCTAGTGGGCGACGGGGCGTGGAGGCGCGCGGGGGTCGAGGTGCTGCCCGGCGGGGAGCCGGCGCCGGTTCCGTGCGTCGAGGGGGAGGTTTCCGGGGGCGTCTACGTCCGGTACGCGGACCCGCGGCTCGTGGAGGCGCTCAACGGCTGTTGGCACCGCCTCGCCGTGGCCGAGGGCCTGTTCGGCGAGGACGGTGCGTTCCTGCTGATGGCGCCCGGTGGGGAGGGCCGCTGGCGGCGGGTGCGGTTGCTGGAGGGGTGGGACGTCATGGGGGCCGGTGCGGAAACGTTTCTCGGGTTGGGCGCCGGCCGCCCCGGCTTCACCGCGCTGGCGCTGGACGGCAGCGTTGCCGTCGTCGCGGCGTCGTACCGGGCGGGGGCCGGGGTGCACGCGGTGCGGCGTCCCGGGGGCGTCACCGGCCGGCGGCGGGCGGGGTGAGGAAGTCGCGGATCAGCGGGGCGATCTCGGAGAGGTGCGTCTCCAGGGCGAAGTGGCCCGCGCCCTCGAAGACGTGCACGTCGGCGTGGGGTGCGTCGCGGAGGTAGGCCTTGGCGCCCGCCGGGGTGAAGAAGGGGTCGCCCGCGCCCCAGACGACGAGCACCGGGACGGCGGCCGTGCGGAGCCAGGCCTGCCAGGCGGGGTAGTGGGCGAAGTTCGAGGCGTAGTCGAAGGCGAGGTCGGCCTGGGCGTCGGCGCGGCCGGGCAGGCCGAGGTAGTGGACGTCGAGCGTCCAGTTGTCGGGGGAGACGAGGGCGGGGTCCGCGACGCCGGTCTCGTACTGGAAGCGGGTGCCCTCCTCCGTGAACAGGGCGCGGACGCGTTCCTCGTTGCCGGGCACCTCGCGCCGCAGCCCGGCGAACTCCCGGGCGGCGTCGGAGAGGCCCTCGTCGTAGGCGTTGCCGTTCTGGACGATCAGGTGCGTGACGCGGTCCGGCCGGCGGGTGGCGAGCCGCAGTCCGACGGGGGCGCCGAAGTCGAAGGCGTACAGCGCGAAGCGGTCCAGGCCGAGGGCGTCGGTGAAGCCCTCCACGATGTCGGCGAGCCGGTCGAAGGTGTACGTGAACCCGGCCGGGGCGGTGGTGCGGCCGAAGCCGGGGTAGTCGGGGGCGATCAGCCGGACGGGGGCGTCGGCGAGGGCGTCCATCAGGCGGGTGAACTGGTGCGAGGCGGTCGGGAAGCCGTGCAGGAGCAGCAGGACCGGGCCGTCGGCCGGGCCGCTCTCGCGGTAGGCGACGGTCACGCCGTCCACGTCGACGGTGCGGTGAGCGATCATCACATGCCTCCTTGGGCTTCGGTGGCATTAGTCTGCGGGAGATGCGGCTAATGGGTCAAGAGGGATTGCTAGCATTAGTCGGGTGAACGTCTTCCCGCTGCTGGGCGAGCCCCTCGCCCTCGATCTGCTGAACACCCGGCCCGCCGGCTCCGGCGACCTCATCGCCGACCGGGCGGGACTCGCCGCCTGGCTGGCCGAGCAGCCCGGGCGGCTGAGCCACGTCCCGGAGGTCGGGGAGGACGAGGTGGCCGCCGCGCACGCCGTGCGGGAGGCGGCCGGGCCGCTGCTCGCCGCCGCGCGGCGCGGTGAGCGTCCCCCGGCCGGCGAGCTGGACGCCCTCAACGGGATCCTCGCCGCCGCCCCGGCCCGCACCGAGCTGTCCTGGACGGCGCTGACCGGCATGACGGCGGCCCCCTACCGGGAGGCCGCCCCCGCCCGGCGGCTCGCCGCCGAGCTCGCGGAGGCCGTGGTGCAGCTGCTCACGGACCCCCGGGTGACGGCGGTGCGCGCGTGCGAGGCGGAGGACTGCGTGCTGCTCTTCCTGCCCGCCCACCCCCGCCGCCGCTGGTGCGTGGCCTCGGCCTGCGGCAACCGGGCCCGGGTGGCCCGTTACTACGCCCGGCACAAGGGGGAGGGCGTGTGAGCCGCGAGTGGGAGTCGCTGACCGAGAGCCAGCGGGCCTTCATGATCAGTGCCTTCGAGATCGACATCCTGCCCGGCGTCTGGGGCGACCTGGCCGAGGAGGACAAGGAGCTGCCCGTCGCCGAGCTGTCCCCGATCCTGCTCGACCTCGTCGACCGGGGCTGGATCGAGGTGCGCCGGGTGGCCCCGTGGGTCGCGCCCGACGGGACCCCGGGGTTCCAGCCGGGCGAGGTCGTGCCGCGCGAGGTGCTGCCGGAGGTGCTGGCGGACCCGGACGAATGGGAGTACCCCGAGGGCGGAACGGACTGGATCGGGGCCCTGACGCTGACCGAGACCCCCGAGGGGTGGCGGGTCAACCGGATCTCCCCGGAGGAGGCGGCGGGCTGAGCCCGTGGGGGCAGGGCGGGTGAACCTCGGGGCGCGCTCCCGGCGAGGAAAGGTTTCGCCAGCGCGCCGCGCTCCTACGCTCCCTCCCGGATGCCACCGGACCGGCATCCGCCCGCGGAAGAGAAGAACGGAACCCCCTCATGCGTCTTCGCACCACCGCCGTCGCCCTCGCCGGAGCCCTCACCCTCGTCCTGCCGACCGCCGCCACCGCGCTCGCGGACGACGGCAAGGTCCTCAGCTACACCTTCGTCAAGGACGGCGCCAGCAAGACCGGGCAGGTGAGCGACCTGGCCGAGGACAAGTGCCACGCGCTGGCCGTGACCGACGCCCCGATCGAGGAAGTCGTCAACGAGACCGACAAGGTGGCCCTGTTCTTCGACAACAAGAACTGCGAGGGCGAGCCGGTCGCGGCTGCGGGTCCGGGTGAGAAGGCGGGCGACTTCGATGCCTCCGCCGTGGCCTTCGAGGCCGCCGAGCCGGGGCAGGGGCAGCAGAAGGACGAGAAGCGCGAGGACGCCGCCCAGGCCCCCGTCCAGCAGCCGGCCGACAGCGGCAGCGACGCCGTCGACGCGGAGGACGCCGACACCTTCGAGTCCCCGTTCCGGATGATCGGCTGATCTTCCCCGGGCGCGACGAGGGGCCCGGCACCCGGGGGTGCCGGGCCCCCGTCATGCCCGCGGGGCGGGGACCGCGGGCGCGCCCTCGTAGCGGTACGGGTCGCTGCGCAGCCCGCGCGAGACGACCACCACCGTGAACGGCGGCTTCGCCGTGGCCGGCAGCGGGGCGGTCAGGGCTCCGGTCGCCGCGTCCGGCGTCACCGCGAGCGGGGTGTCGTCCAGCGTGAGGCGGGGCTCGGTGAAGCCGCCGCCCTCCACCCGGAGCAGTCCCTCGGGGGTGACGGTCACGTCGGTGATCACCGGGTTGGCGCGGGTGGCCATCTTGTTCACCAGGTAGGCGCCCGCCGGAGCGCCGGTCAGCGCCCAGATCTCGGCGGGCAGCCGGGGGAGCCCGCCGCCCACGTCGGAGAGGAAGAAGAGGACGACGTAGAGCATCGTGACCGCGCTCAGGGCCACGTACTGGAGGTCGACCAGGTCGGTCCGGCCGCTGTCGTTCGCGATCAGCTCGCGCAGCGGGCGGCGGCCGCCGGGGGTGGGTTTGGGGGCCGGCTTGGCCAGGGTGCCGCTCTCGATCCGGAAGCCGACGACCGCCTTCGCGGCGATCAGGGCCGCGTACGGGCCCCCGAGCAGCGGCAGGTAGACCGAGGTCAGGGAGGCCAGCGGGCCGTCGGAGCCGGAGGTGCGGAAGTAGGAGACGCCGCCACCGGCCGTCAGCCCGTACGCGAGGATCGTGAGCAGCAGCCAGACCAGGATCACCGTCCAGGCCAGCGCGAGGGTGGTGGAGGTGGAGAGCCGGCCGTCGCGGCCGGTGACGAAGCCCGGCCTGCTGCGCAGGCGCAGGGCCACCGGTCCGGCCAGGGCGGCCAGTAACGCGAGCGCGAAGAGTGCGGATGCCATGTCGTCCCCCCGGAAACGGTCCTGGGGACGAGGGTCGCCCACTGGGCCCGAACATGACAACCCGCCCCGCGGGCCGGGCCCGGCCGCGAGCCGCCCCCCTGCTACTGGTGCTCCGGCAGCACCGGGAACCTGCGGGGCGCCACCAGCAGCAGCACCAGCACGGCCGCCACCCCGGCGGCCGTCGCGCCGAGGAAGATGTGCTCCACCGCGGCCGCCACCGCCCCCCGCAGGTGCTCCGCGGCGGCCGGCGACAGCCCGCCCGGTTCCGCCAGGGCCCGCGACACGTCGTCGAGGTGCTCCGGCAGCCCCGGCAGCGGCGTCCCCGCCAGCCGGGCGGTGACGGTCGCGTTGGCCACCGCCCCCAGCAGCGCGGCCCCCACGCTCTGCCCGACGGTGCGGCAGAACAGCACCGAGGCCGTCGTGGTCCCCCGCTCGGCCCAGCCCACCGTGGACTGCACCCCGACCATCAGCGGCAGCTGGAAGAGCCCGAGGGCGGCGCCCAGCAGCAGCATCACCAGCGCGGGCTGCCACGGCCGCGCCGGGTACGGCAGCAGGGTGAAGGCGAACAGGACCACCGACGCCAGGCCCACGCCCAGGGCGGCGGTGTCGCGGAAGCCGATGCGCCGGTACACGTGCTGGCAGAAGGCGGCCGACAGCGGCCAGCTCAGGGTCATCAGGGCGGTCAGCAGCCCGGCTCCGACCGGCCCGAGCCCGAGCACGGACTGGGCGTACGTCGGCATGAACACCATCGGGGCGACCATCAGCAGCCCCAGCGCCGCCATCGCCAGGTTGACGGCGGCGATGGTGCGCCGCCGCCACACCCAGCCGGGCAGGATCGGTTCTGCGGCCCGGCGTTCCACCCGGACCACCACGGCGGCCAGGACCGCGCTCGCGCCCAGCAGCGCCAGCGAGGGCGCCGACAGCCAGGGCCAGGCCACCCCGCCCTGCACCAGCGCGAACAGCAGCAGCCCGCCGCAGGCGAAGACGGCGAGCGCCCCGGCCCAGTCCACCGGGCCCCGGCGGCCGGGGGAGCGTACGGGCTCCACGAGGTGGCGGGCGGTCAGCCAGAGGGCCAGCCCGGCGAGCGGCACGTTGATCAGGAAGGTCCAGCGCCAGCCCGCGTACTCGGCGAGCACGCCGCCGAGCGCCGGGCCGAGCAGGGCGGAGCTCGCCCACACGGTGGTCATCCGGGCCTGTATGCGGGGGCGGTCGCGCAGCGGGTAGAGGTCGGCGGCCAGGGTCTGCACGGTGCTCTGCAGGGCTCCGCCGCCCAGCCCCTGGACGATCCGGAAGGCGATGAGCGCGGCCATGTTCCAGGCGGACGCGCAGAGCAGGGAGCCGGCCAGGAAGAGGGCGGTGCCGAAGAGCAGGACCGGCTTGCGGCCGAAGGTGTCGCTGAGCTTGCCGTAGACGGGGAGGGTGACGGTGACGGCGAGGAGGTAGCCGGAGAACAGCCAGGAGAAGACGGAGAACCCGCCGAGGTCCCCGACGATCTGCGGGACGGCGGTGGAGACGATCGTGCTGTCGAGCGCGACCAGGGCCATGCTCAGCATCAGCGACACCACCACCCGGGTGGGCGGCCGCCCGGGTGTGCCCGACCCCGTCCCCAGGTCCGACCCCGCCCCCGGGTCCGGCCCCGCCCCCGAGTCCGGCCCCGAGTCCGTTCCGGGTCCGGGGGCGGCCGCTGAAGCCCGCCCTCCGAAGGCCGCCGGCCCTTCCGCAGGGGTCTCCGCCGATCCCTTCGCCCCGCTTTCTCCTGTTTCCACCACGTTCCCCTCGTCTGCGGGGAACACCATCTCACCGGGCCGCGCCGGGCGGAATCCCCGTCTCACGGGCGTCCGGTCCGTGGGTGTCCCCTACCGCCGGTCCGCCGAAGGGCGGACAACCCCTAGGGGTGGGTCCGCATTTGGGTCCAGGGGACGTTCGTCCCGGCGGAGGAGGCCGAAGGGCCCGCGAGGTCCTTAACTGGTTCATACGAGCGGGGCCGCCGGGGGGCGGGGTGGGGTTAACCCCCCGGCGGATACGGCCACGGGCACCAGCGCGCAGGCCGCCCCCGCGCAGCAGACTTCGACGGCGGCCGTACGGAAATCGGCCATGCGCACACCGGCCGGACACGCACGGCCGCACCGGCACACGCAGGACCGGCAGGACCGGCACACCAACAGGGGAGACAGCACCGTGACAACGGCGATGACCGAAACCAGGCAGGGCAGCGGCGGGGGGCAGAACTCCGTCGCGGCCCGGGCGCGCCAGGTCGTCAAGGCCTACGGCTCCGGCGAGACCCGCGTGGTCGCCCTCGACCACGTGGACGTGGACATCCACCGCGGCCAGTTCACCGCGATCATGGGCCCCTCCGGCTCCGGCAAGTCCACGCTGATGCACTGCCTCGCCGGGCTGGACACGGTGACGGGCGGGCAGATCCACCTGGAGGACACCGAGATCACCGGCCTGAAGGACAAGAAGCTCACGCAGCTGCGCCGGGACAAGATCGGCTTCATCTTCCAGGCGTTCAACCTGCTGCCGACGCTCAACGCCCTGGAGAACATCACCCTCCCCATGGACATCGCGGGCCGCAAGCCGGACCCGCAGTGGCTGGACCGGGTCGTCCAGACGGTCGGCCTCGCCGGCCGCCTCAAGCACCGCCCGACCGAGCTGTCCGGCGGCCAGCAGCAGCGCGTGGCGGTCGCCCGCGCCCTCGCCGCCCGCCCGGCGATCATCTTCGGCGACGAGCCGACCGGGAACCTGGACTCCCGCGCCGGCGCCGAGGTCCTCGGCTTCCTGCGCCAGTCGGTCGACCAGCTGGGCCAGACCATCGTGATGGTCACCCACGACCCGGTCGCCGCCTCCTACGCGGACCGCGTCATCTTCCTCGCCGACGGCCGCATCGTCGACGAGATGTACGCGCCCACCGCCGATCAGGTCCTCGACCGGATGAAGGACTTCGACGCGCGCGGGCGGACCTCGTGACCGTCATGAAGACCGCGCGGCGGAACTTCCTCGCGCACAAGGGCAGGATGGCGCTCTCCGCGATCGCCGTGCTGCTGTCGGTCGCCTTCGTCTGCGGGACCCTGGTGTTCACCGACACCATGAACACCACCTTCGACAAGCTGTTCGCGGTCACCAGCTCCGACGTCACCATCAGCCCCAAGGGGGCCGAGGGCGGCGAGGACGTCCCCGACCGCGGGAAGCCGGAGGGGCTGCCCGGTTCCGTGGTGGAGAAGGCGCGCGGCGCCGAGGGCGTCAAGTCCGCCGAGGGCGGCGTCGTCTCCATGGCCGTGACGGTCGTCAACTCCAAGAACGAGAACATGGGGTCGACCACCGGAGCCCCGACCATCGCGGGCAGCTGGAACGACAACGAGCTCAAGTCGATGAAGATCACCTCCGGCCACGCCCCGCGCGGCCCCACCGAGGTGATGGTCGACGCCGACACCGCCGACAAGCACAAGCTCAAGCTCGGCGACGAGCTGCGCACCATCGCCGTCACCGGTGACGTCCGGGCGAAGATCAGCGGCATCGCCTCCTTCACCGTGACCAACCCGGGCGCGGCCATGGTCTACTTCGACACCGCCACCGCCCAGGAGAAGCTGCTCGGCGCCCCGGGCACCTTCACCCACGTCAACATCACCGCCAAGGACGGCGTGACGCACGAGCAGCTGAAGAAGAACGTGGCGGCCGCGGTCGGCGCCGACACGTACAAGCTGCAGACGGCCAAGGAGGCCACGGCCGCCAACAAGAAGGACATGGGCTTCCTCGACGTCATGAAGTACGTGATGCTCGGCTTCGCCGGCATCGCCTTCCTCGTCGGCATCTTCCTGATCTTCAACACCTTCTCGATGCTGGTCGCCCAGCGCACCCGCGAGATCGGCCTGATGCGCGCCATCGGCTCCGACCGGGGCCAGATCAACCGCTCGGTCCTCATCGAGGCCTTCCTGCTCGGGGTCGTCGGCTCGCTCGCCGGTGTCGCGGCGGGCGTGGGCCTGGCCGTCGGCCTGATGAAGCTCATGGGCCAGATGGGCATGCAGCTGTCCACCGCCGACCTGACGGTCAAGTGGACGACCCCGGCCGTCGGCCTGGTCCTGGGCATCGTCGTCACCGTGGTCGCCGCCTACGTCCCGGCCCGCCGGGCCGGCAAGGTCTCCCCGATGGCGGCCCTGCGCGACGCCGGCACCCCCGGCGACAAGAAGGCCGGCACGGTCCGTGCGGTCCTCGGCCTGGTCCTCACGGGCATCGGTGCCGCGGCCCTGTTCCTCGCCGGAGCCGCCGAGAAGGCCGGCGAGGGATCGCTGTGGCTGGCCGTCGGGGTGCTGTTCAGCCTCATCGGCTTCATCGTGATCGGCCCGCTGCTGGCCGGCGTCGTCGTCCGGGTGCTCGCCGCCCCGGTGCTGCGGCCCTTCGGCTCCGTCGGCCGGCTCGCCGAGCGCAACGCGCTGCGCAACCCGCGCCGCACCGGCGCCACGGCCGCCGCGCTGATGATCGGACTGGCGCTGGTCGCCTGCCTGTCGGTGGTCGGCTCCTCCATGGTGGCCTCCGCCACCGATGAACTCGACCGCTCCGTCGGCGCCGACTACATCGTCTCCTCGCAGACCGGCCAGCCGCTGATGCCCCAGGCCGAGCAGGCCATGCGCGCCACCAAGGGCCTGGACCACGTCACCGCGTACCGCGAGGTCGAGGCGAAGATCACCGCCCCGGACGGCACCTCCGCCAAGGACCGGCTCAGCGTCACCGACCCGACGTACGCCCAGGACGTGCGCCGCAAGACGATCGCCGGCGAGCACAAGGACGCGTACGCGGCCGGTTCCATGGCGGTGGGCTCGATCTACGCAGAGAAGCACCACGTCAAGGTCGGCGACGAGCTGACGGTGGCCTTCAACGGCGGCAAGACCGTCCGGCTGAAGGTCGCCGCGATCACCTCGGACGAGGGCAACCTCGACAAGGGCGTGAAGTACATCAGCACCGCGACCGCCGAGGCCAACGTCCCGGCAGACCAGCTGGCGCGCCCGTTCATGCTGCTGGCCAAGGCCGAGAAGGGGCAGGCCGACAGCGCGTACACGGCGCTCAAGGCGGCCATGGCCGAGTACCCGCAGTACAAGGTGCTCAACCAGACCGACTACAAGCAGGACCTCAAGGACCAGGTCGGTCAGCTGCTGAACATGGTCTACGGGCTCCTCGCCCTCGCGATCATCGTCGCGGTGCTGGGCGTCGTGAACACCCTGGCCCTCTCGGTGGTCGAGCGGACCCGCGAGATCGGCCTGATGCGCGCCATCGGCCTCTCCCGCCGCCAGCTGCGCCGCATGATCCGTCTGGAGTCGGTGGTCATCGCCCTGTTCGGCGCCCTGCTGGGCCTCGGCCTGGGCATGGGCTGGGGTGCCACCGCCCAGCAGCTCCTCGCCCTCCAGGGGCTGAAGGTGCTGGAGATCCCGTGGCCGACCATCATCGGCGTCTTCGCCGGCTCGGCCCTGGTGGGCCTGTTCGCCGCACTGGTCCCGGCCTTCCGGGCGGGGCGGATGAACGTTCTGAACGCGATCGCCAGCGAATAGCGGGGGCGGTCGTACGGGGGAAAGCACGGGGGAGAGCACGGGGGACCACGGGGGAGAGAACGGGGGAACCACGGGGGAACGCGCCGGCCCCGGACCGTCCGCAGGGACGGTCCGGGGCCGGCGCCGTCCGTCCGGGGCCGGGATCCGGCTCAGAGCACCCGCTGGAGCAGGACGTACCCGCCCGCCTCGCCCGTCAGCACGAAGCGCGACCCCGGGTGCAGCCGCTCGGCGTAGGCGACGGGGTCGCCGGCCCGGTCGCCGGAGTTGTCGAAGACCAGGAAGGCCGGCCGCACCCCCTCGGTGCCGCCGATCCAGTACACCTGGCAGCGCGAGGTCAGCCGGGTCAGCGGGCCGTACACCGTCTCCACCCGCACCCCGTCCGGTATCTGCGCCAGCAGCCGTTCGACGGCGGTCACCCGCGCGGGCTTCTCGTACGTGGACCGCTCGCCGAGCCGGGCCAACGGCAGGCTGGTCGCGCTCAGCGCGAGGGCGGCCGCGAGCACGGCGGCGGGCAGGTGGTGGGCGTACGCCCGCACCCGCGGCCGGGGGCTGCGCCGGGCGGTGTCGAGGGCGTCGGCCAGGGCGAGGGCGACGACCGGCATCAGGACGGCGCTGTAGTGGAAGTCGGTGGACCAGTAGTGCGGGTCCCCGGACAGGAACCGCCAGCCCAGGGTGGGCCCGGCCACCAGTAGCAGCGGGGAGCGCAGCGCGAGGAGCCCGCTGGTGGGGAGCAGCACCCAGCCGAGGGTGGTCAGCTTCGTGCCGAGGCCGCCGAGCGGGCCGCCGCCCCCGTCCGCGCCCCCGCCGAGCTTCTCCCAGTAGGCGTAGCCGTCGGCGGCGAAGGCGGGGATCACCACCGTGAACACCAGTACCGCGGCGGCCACCCCCGCCGCGGCGACGGCCGCGGCGAGCCGCGCGGCCCGCGGGTCGGCGCGCCGGGCCCGCCAGGCCGTGACGAGGGCCAGGGCGGCCAGGGTGACCCCGAGGTCCTCCTTGACCAGCAGCAGCGGCAGCCCCCAGCCCAGGGCGGCTCGCCAGCGGCGCGCGAGCAGCGCCTCCAGGGCGAAGGCCAGCAGCGGCACGGCGAAGCAGATCTCGTGGAAGTCGAAGTCCACGGCCCGCTGGATCCCCCAGGACAGCCCGTACGCCGCCCCGAGCGCGAGCCCCCGGGCCTGCCCGAGGAGCTTCGCCGAGGCCCGGGTGACGGGCAGCGCGGACAGGGCCATCAGGGCGGCCTGCACCACCAGGAGGGTGACGGGGCTCGGGAAGAGCCGGTAGAGCGGGGCGATCAGGGCGATGACCGGGCTGAAGTGGTCGCCGAGGACGTGGGAGCCGGGCCCCTTCAGGTCCACCACGGGCGGCTGGAGCCAGGCGTAGGCCCGCACCGCCTGCTCGAATATCCCGAGGTCCCAGGAGGCCTCCTCCATCCGCCGGTACCGGGTCACCGAGAGCACGGCGTACGCGAGGAACAGGGCGGCGGTGAGGGCGTACGGCGCCCGGCGCGCGGCCCGGCCGGCGCGGTCGCCGGCGCCCCGGGTGCTTCCGGATATCGGCATCCGGACAGATTCTCACCCTCAACCGGAACGCTTTCCTCCGGCCCCCCGGCCCACGTCACGCCCGGCTCACCCGCACCGTCCGCCCCCCGCCACACCCGCGCGGAGGCGGAATGCCCCGCGCGGCCGGGGGAGCGGCGTCATAGGGTGGGAACCCCCGGCCCGTTCACGTGTCGGGCCCTTCGCGTTGCCCCCGGCACCCCTCGCCCCTCACCGGATGGAAAGCCTGTCTCATGAGCCTGCACGGACTGCTCGACGCCGTCACCCGGGATCCCGCCCTCGCCGAGGCGGTCACCGCGGCCGGGGAGGGCAACCGCATGCACGTGGACCTCGTCGGCCCGCCCGCCGCCCGGCCCTTCGCGATCGCCGCCCTGGCCGCCCGTACCGAGCGGACCGTGCTCGCGGTCACCGCCACCGGGCGGGAGGCGGAGGACCTCGCTGCCGCGCTGCGCTCCCTGCTGCCCCCCGACGAGGTGGTCGACTACCCGGCCTGGGAGACGCTGCCGCACGAGCGGCTCAGCCCGCGCAGCGACACCGTCGGCCGCCGCATCGCGGTGCTGCGCCGGCTCGCGCACCCGAGCAAGGAGGACCCGGCGGCCGGCCCCGTCCAGGTGGTCGTCGCCCCCATCCGGTCCGTGCTCCAGCCGCAGGTCAAGGGGCTCGGGGACCTGGTTCCGGTGAGCCTGCGGCAGGGCGACACCGCCGACCTCGGCGTGGTGACCGAGGCGCTCGCGGCAGCCGCGTACGCCCGCGTCGAGCTGGTCGAGAAGCGCGGCGAGTTCGCCGTGCGCGGCGGCATCCTCGACGTGTTCCCGCCCACCGAGGAGCACCCGCTGCGCGTGGAGTTCTGGGGCGACGAGGTCGAGGAGATCCGCTACTTCAAGGTCGCCGACCAGCGCTCCCTGGAGATCGCCGAGCACGGCCTGTGGGCCCCGCCCTGCCGGGAGCTGCTGCTCACGGACGAGGTGCGCGAGCGGGCCGCCGCGCTGGCCGAGGAGCACCCGGAGCTCGGCGAACTGCTGAACAAGATCGCCGAGGGGATCGCGGTCGAGGGCATGGAGTCCCTCGCCCCGGTCCTCGTCGACGACATGGAGCTGCTGATCGACGTCCTGCCCGCCGGGGCGATGGCCGTGGTCTGCGACCCGGAGCGGGTGCGCACCCGGGCCGCCGACCTGGTGGCGACCTCGCAGGAGTTCCTGATGGCCTCCTGGGCGGCCACCGCCGGCGGCGGCGAGGCCCCCATCGACGTCGGCGCGGCCTCGCTGCGCGGGATCGCGGACGTGCGCGAGCACGCGCGCGAGCTCGGCATGATGTGGTGGTCGGTGTCCCCCTTCGCGGCCGGCGACGAGGTCATCGGCGGCGACGTGCTGAAGCTCGGCATGCACGCCCCCGAGGCCTACCGCGGCGACACCGCCCGCGCGCTCGCCGACACCAAGGGCTGGATCGCCGACGGCTGGCACACCGTCTACCTCACCGAGGGCCACGGCCCGGCCGCCCGTACCGTCGAGGTCCTCGGCGGCGAGGGCATCGCCGCCCGGCTGGAGCCGCGGCTGGGGGCGCTGGAGCCCTCCCTCGTGCACGTCGCCTGCGGCTCGCTCGACCACGGCTTCGTCGACCCGGCGCTGAAGCTGGCCGTCCTCACCGAGACCGACCTGACCGGGCAGCGCACCGCCACCAAGGACCTCGGCCGGATGCCGACCCGGCGCCGCAAGTCCATCGACCCCCTCACCCTGGAGGTCGGCGACTACATCGTGCACGAGCAGCACGGTGTCGGCCGCTACATCGAGATGGTGCAGCGCACCGTGCAGGGCGCCACCCGCGAGTACCTGCTCGTCGAGTACGCGCCGGCCAAGCGCGGCCAGCCCGGCGACCGCCTGTACATCCCGACCGACCAGCTGGAGCAGGTCACCAAGTACGTGGGCGGCGAGGCCCCGACCCTGCACCGGCTCGGCGGCGCCGACTGGACGAAGACCAAGGCGCGGGCGAAGAAGGCGGTCAAGGAGATCGCCGCCGACCTCATCAAGCTGTACAGCGCGCGCATGGCCGCCCCCGGCCACACCTTCGGCCCGGACACCCCCTGGCAGCGCGAGCTGGAGGACGCCTTCCCGTACGCGGAGACCCCCGACCAGCTCACCACCATCGCCGAGGTCAAGGAGGACATGGAGAAGTCGGTCCCGATGGACCGGCTGATCTGCGGCGACGTCGGCTACGGCAAGACGGAGATCGCGGTCCGGGCCGCCTTCAAGGCCGTGCAGGACGGCAAGCAGGTGGCCGTCCTGGTCCCCACGACCCTCCTCGTGCAGCAGCACTTCGGGACCTTCTCCGAGCGCTACAGCCAGTTCCCCGTCAACGTGAGGGCGCTGTCGCGCTTCCAGACCGACACCGAGTCCAAGGCCACCCTGGAGGGGCTGAAGGAGGGCTCGGTCGACGTGGTCATCGGCACCCACCGGCTGTTCTCGCAGGAGACCAAGTTCAAGGACCTGGGCCTGGTCATCGTCGACGAGGAGCAGCGCTTCGGCGTCGAGCACAAGGAGCAGCTGAAGAAGCTCCGCGCCAACGTGGACGTGCTGACCATGTCCGCGACCCCGATCCCGCGCACCCTGGAGATGGCGGTGACCGGCATCCGCGAGATGTCGACGATCACCACCCCGCCGGAGGAGCGCCACCCGGTGCTCACCTTCGTCGGCCCGTACGAGGAGAAGCAGATCGGCGCGGCCATCCGGCGCGAGCTGCTGCGCGAGGGCCAGTGCTTCTACATCCACAACCGGGTCGAGTCCATCGACCGGGCGGCCGCGAAGCTGCGGGAGATCGTGCCCGAGGCGCGGATCGCGACGGCCCACGGCCAGATGTCCGAACAGGCCCTGGAGCAGGTCGTGGTGGACTTCTGGGAGAAGAAGTTCGACGTGCTGGTCTCCACGACGATCGTCGAGTCCGGCATCGACATCTCCAACGCCAACACCCTGATCGTGGAGCGCGGCGACAACTTCGGCCTGAGCCAGCTGCACCAGCTGCGCGGCCGCGTCGGGCGCGGCCGCGAGCGCGGGTACGCGTACTTCCTCTACCCGCCGGAGAAGCCGCTGACGGAGACCGCGCACGAGCGTCTGGCCACCATCGCCCAGCACACCGAGATGGGCGCCGGCATGTACGTGGCGATGAAGGACCTGGAGATCCGCGGTGCGGGCAACCTGCTGGGCGGCGAGCAGTCCGGGCACATCGCGGGCGTCGGCTTCGACCTGTACATCCGGATGGTCGGCGAGGCCGTGGCCGACTACCGGGCCGCCGTCGAGGGCGGGATGGAGGAGGAGCCGCCGCTGGAGGTGAAGATCGAGCTGCCGGTCGACGCGCACGTCCCGCACGACTACGCGCCCGGCGAGCGGCTGCGCCTCCAGGCGTACCGGTCCATCGCGGCGGCGAACTCCGAGGCCGACATCAAGGCCGTCCGCGAGGAGCTGACGGACCGCTACGGCAAGCTGCCGGAGCCGGTGGAGAACCTGCTGCTGGTGGCGGGCCTGCGGATGCTGGCGCGGGCCTGCGGGGTCGGGGACATCACCCTCCAGGGCCCGAACATCCGCTTCGGGCCGGTGGAGTTGCGCGAGTCGCAGGAGCTGCGCCTCAAGCGCCTCTACCCGGGGACGGTCCTCAAGCCGGCCACCTCGCAGGTGCTGGTGCCGCGCCCGAAGACGGCCAAGGTCGGCGGCAAGCCGCTCGTCGGCCGCGAACTGCTCGCCTGGACCGGGGAGTTCCTCACCACGATCCTCGGCTCCTGACCGGGCGCGGTACGGGAACCCGCCCGCGCGGCGCACGCGGGCGGGCCCGGGGCCGTGCGTAACATCGGCCGATGATCACACCGACGGTCCTGCGCTCCGCCGCGACGGCGGACCTGCCCGCCCTGATGCTGCGCCCCTGGCGGGAGCAGGACGCCCCCGCGCTCGTGGCGGCGTACGCGGACCCGTTCCTGCGGCGCTGGACCGCCGGGCCGCCGGACGGCGCGGACGGCGGGCTGCGGTGGGTGGCGGAGCAGCGGCGGGGCTGGGAGGAGGGCCTGCGGTTCGCCTTCGCGGTGGTGGAGCCGGCGGGCGCGGCCCTGGTGCTGGTGGGCGGTGTGGTGCTCAAGCGGCCCGTGCCGGACGGGCCGTCGGCCGAGGTCGGCTACTGGACGGTGGCCTCCGCGCGGGGCCGGGGCGTCGCCCCGCGGGCCCTGGAGTCCCTGACGGGCTGGGCGTTCGCGACCTTCGGGGGCTCCGGGCTGGAACGCCTCGAACTGCTGCACCAGGAGGACAACGGGGCCTCCTGCCGGGTGGCGGAGAAGAGCGGCTACCCGTTCCGCGCCGTCCTCCCGGCGGCCCCGCCCGCGTTCCCGCTCAGCGGCCACCTGCACGTCCGGGCCGTGGCCGGGGCCTGAACGGGCGGCCGGGTCAGCCGGAGCGGCGTACGCCGGTGTACTCGACCGAGCCGGAATCCGGGCCCTGCCGGTCGTGCTTGACCAGGTACGGCACCGCGTCCAGCAGGACGTGGTCGGTGACCTCGGCGCCGCCGGCGGCCTTCGGCCGGAACACCGCGACCGGCTTGCCGTTCTGGCGGGCGTCCGGCTCGCGGCGGACGTCCGCGGGCTCCGCCGGGAAGGCCTGGTCGGGCCGGGCCGCCGCGCACAGGGTGCGCAGGTGCGCGACCGAGGGGTCGGAGGTCCTGGAGTCGATCCAGCCCTGGCCGCTGTCGGGGTAGCTGGCGGTCGGGTCCCTGAAGTGGTCCTTGAGGAAGCCCTCGTCGCCCTTGACGGAGAGCCTGCCGCCCTCCATCAGGATCTCCCCGGTCCCGGCGTGCGCGACGGTGACCTTCCCCCAGCAGCCGCCGTCGCCCTCGAAGGTCAGTTGCGCGCTGATCTCGCGGTCGCCGATGGTGCGCTTCACGAGGGCGTTCTTGGTCTCGGCCCGTGCCGTCTCCTGGTACGCGGCGCGCAGGACGGCGGCCGGGTCCCGGCCCGCGAGCGGGTCGGGTGCCGCCGAGGCGGCGGGTGCCTCCTTCGCCGCCGGGCCGGCTCCGGGGCCGCAGCCGGTCACGGTCAGCAGGGCCGCGCAGGCGAGTGCGGTCGCGGTCGCGGACATGGCGGCGGGCGTGGTGGTGCGCATGAGCGGGTCCCCCCCTGGGATCTGTTCAGAGCCCGGAGGGTATCCGGTGGCGCTGGAGTCCTGGGTCAGGACTTCTTCCAGGTCGCGCAGCCCGTGGTCTTGAAGTAGCCGTCCTGCGCGGAGACGGTGACGACGGCCGGGCCGGTGGGGTTGTCGTTGGCGGCGATGGAGTCGACGTCGTGGGCGGCGTTCTTGGCGCGCTCCCAGTAGCAGCCGGCCGAACCCGCGGCGGGGCCGCTCGACTTGTAGGTGCCGGGGGCGAGGTCGAGGCCCACCTTGAACATGCCGCCGTCGCCGGCGGCCTCGGTCTTCGGGGCGTCGGAGACGGCCTTCGGGTCGACGGCCTCCCAGTCGTTGCAGCCGGTGGACTTGAAGAGCTTGTCGCCCGCCTGGACGGTCACGTAGCTGGTGCCGACGACGTTGTCGTTGGCGATGATCGACTCGACCTCGCCCGAGGCGTCCTTGGCGCGCTCCCAGTAGCAGCCCAGGCCCTTGTTGCCGGTGGTGCGGTAGGTGCCGGGCTGGAGGTCCGAGCCGACCTGGAAGGTGCCGCTGCCGCGCATCGCCGCCTTCTTGGCGTCCTTCTTCGGCTCGGCCGGCTTCGGGCTCTGCGTCCCGCCGCCGCTGCCCGCCTTGGGGCTGCCGCCGGTGGAGGAAGAAGAGGAGGAAGAGGAAGAGGCGGCGGGCTTCTTCGCGCCGGTGTCCTTCGAGCCGCCCGTGCCGCCGCCCCCGGTGCACGCGCCCAGTGCGACGAGGGTGACGAGCGCTCCGGTGCCCGTGAGGACCTTGTGGCGGACGATCCAGCTCTGGCGCGGGGTGGAGGACTGGGACATGGGTGTGCTCCTGTCTCGGATCTCTCGGGGCGGCCGGCGTTCTCCGCTGTTGACGGGATCATCACAACAGAGGGTGTGAACCGAGTCAACACGATTCACGTGATTGATTGGATTCACGCTGTGAAGTGGATTCCAGGCTGTGTACCGGTATGCTCCCGGCATGCTGGAGGAGAACGTCCCCGAGGTCACCGCCGCCGAGATCGCCCGCCTGGCCGGGGTCGGCCGGGCCGCCGTGAGCAACTGGCGCCGCCGCCACCCCGACTTCCCCAAGCCCGTCGGCGGAACCGAGACCAGCCCCTCCTTCGCCCTGCCCGCAGTGGAGGACTGGCTCCGGGCCCAGGGCAAGCTCGCCGAGGTCCCGCTGCGCGAACGCGTCTGGCAGCAGATCACCGCCCACCCCGGCGGGGCCGTCGCCGCGCTCGTCGAAGCCGGCGCCGCACTGCTCGTCGTACGGGACCGCCCCGCACAGTGGCTGGAGCTCGCCGCCCTCCCCGACGAACGGTTCGCCGAGCGGCTCCCCGCCGTACGCGCCGAGGCGCTCACCGCCCGGCTCGGAGCCGGCCACCCCGTGCCCGCGCTGCCCGCCGCCACCGCCGTACCGCTGCTGCGCGCCGTCGCCGAACTCGCCGCCGGACCCGGCGCCCGCCAGACCTTCGAGTTCCTCCTCGGCCGCCACCTGGAGGCCAACCCCCGCCAGTACACGCTCACCCCCGACGGCTGCGCCGAGCTCATGGCCGGCCTCGCCGGACCCGGGATCCGCACCGCCCTCGACCCCGCCTGCGGCACCGGCAGCCCCCTGCGCGCCCTCACCGGCGCCGCCGTCCTGCACGCCCAGGACGCCTCGCCCGAACTGGCCGCCCTCGCCGCGCTCCGCCTCGCCCTGCACGGCTCCGCCCAGGTCCGCGCCGCCGCCGCCGACAGCCTGCGCGCCGACGCGTTCCCCGACGCCGCCGTCGACGCCGTGCTCTGCCACCCGCCGTTCAACGAACGCAACTGGGGCCACGAGGAGCTCGCCTACGACCCCCGCTGGGAGTACGGCTTCCCCGCCCGCACCGAATCCGAACTCGCCTGGATCCAGCACGCCCTGGCCCGGCTGCGCGAGGGCGGCACCGCCGTACTGCTCATGCCGCCCGCCGCCGCGGCCCGCCGCTCCGGCCGCCGCATCCGAGCCGACCTGCTGCGCCGCGGCGCCCTGCGTGCCGTGGTCTCCCTCCCCGCCGGCGCCGCACCCCCGTACGGGATCCCGCTCCAGCTGTGGGTGCTGCGCAAGCCCGCCCCCGGAGCCCCCGCCCCCGCCGGACTGCTCCTCGTGGACACCGCCGGCCTCGACCCCGACGGGCCCGCCCGGGCGCGGGCCGCCCGGCCCGGCGTGCGCGACGCGGTCCTCGCCACCTGGACCGCGTACGACCGCACCGGCACGGTCCCCGAGACCCCCGGCGTCAGCCGCGTCGTACCCGTTGTCGAACTCCTCGACGACGACGTCGACCTCACCCCCGCCCGCCACCTGCCGCCGCCCGCCGCCGGCGGCGGCCTCGCCGAACTGGCCGCCGTACGCGAACGCCTCGACGGCACCCTCGCCCGCGCCGCCCGGCTCACCCCGCCGACCGCGTCCCCCGCCGGGCGGTCCGCCGCCCCGCCGTCGCAGACCACCGTCGGCGAACTCGCCCGCGCCGGAGCCCTGCTGCTGCGCGCCGGCACCGGCACCGGACCCGGCGAACTGCCCGTCCTCACCGAGTACGACGTCTACGCCGGAAACGCCCCCTCCGGCACCGCGGCCACCCCCGGCCCCGACACCGGCGAGACCCTCGTCGCCGAACCCGGCGACGTCGTCGTCCCCGTCGTCGGCGCACTGTCCGCCGCCCGCGTCGTCACCGAGGACCCCGCCAGCGGAGCCGGCGCCGTCATCGGCCGCAACCTCCAGCTGCTGCGCCCCGACCCCGCCGCCCTCGACCCCTGGTTCCTCGCCGGGTTCCTGCGCGGCACCGCCAACACCCGCCGCGCCAGCAGCCACGCCTCCACCGCCACCCGCCTCGACGTGCGCCGGCTCCAGCTGCCCCGGCTGCCCCCCGCCGAACAGCGGCGCTACGGGGCGCGGTTCCGGGCCCTCGCCGAGTTCGAGGACGCCCTGAGGCTGGCGGGACGCCTGGGGGAGCAGCTCGTACAAGGCCTGTACGACGGACTCTCGGACGGCAGCGTCACACCGGACTGACCGTGCTGCGACCCTGCAACGGTTGGGTCCATCCCCTCACGAACGGCCGGAAACGCTGTATACGCTTCGAGCCGTCACCTATCCGCACGGCCCGTCAGGAGCACCGATGCACGGCCCCGGCATCCCGCCGCAGCAAGGCCCGAGCGGCCACCGGCCCCTCTCCGGGGGCGCGATGGCGCTGCGCGTGCTGTTCACGGCGCTGCCCGTCCTCACCTGCGGGTTCTTCGCCTGGGGCTCGATGGTGCGGCTCGCCATCCTCACCCGCAAGGGCCGCGACTGGGCGCTGCTGGTGCTGAGCCTGCTGCTGTCCGTCGTGTGGATCGTCTTCATCGAGCTCGACCCGACGGAGAAGACCAACGGCTGGCAGGGCAACCTCGGCGCCGGCGGCTCGATCTTCACCGGCTTCGCGATCTGCGTGTACTACCTCGTCTCCGACATCAAGCACCACGAGGCCAAGGCCCTGGCCCCGGCCCCCTGGTACCCGCCCGCGCCGCAGGCCCCGTACGCCCAGCACCACCAGCCCCAGCCCCACCAGTCCCACCAGCTCCACCAGCCGCAGCCGCCGCACCAGACCACGCCCGGCTACGGCTACCCGCCGGCCCAGCAGCCGCCCGCCCAGCCGCCCGTTCCCCCGCAGCAGCCCGGCCCGCCCCCGCGCCTCGGGCAGGTCCGCGCCGAACTCGACGAGCTCAGCGAACTCCTGCGGCAGCAGAACCCGCCCCGGCCCCCGCAGCCCGGCGGCCCCTACCAGGACCCGAACTCCACGGCGATCCAGGACGACCGCCCGTGACCGAGCGCCTCATCGGCGAGCGCTACCAGCTCGCCACCGTCCTCGGCCAGGGCGGCATGGGCCAGGTGTGGACGGCCTACGACCGCCGCCTCGACCGCCGCGTCGCCGTCAAGCTGCTGCGCCCCGACAAGGTCGCCGGCCCCGGCACCGTCGCCGAGGAACTCCGCCGCCGCTTCGTGCGCGAATGCCGGGTCACCGCCCAGGTCGACCACCCCGGCCTGGTCACCGTCCACGACGCGGGCAGCGACGGCGACGAGCTCTACCTCGTCATGGGCTACGTCGAGGGCTCCGACCTCGCCGACCACCTCGCCGAACACGACCCCTACCCCTGGCCCTGGGCCGTCGCCGTCGTGGCCCAGCTGTGCGCGGTGCTCTCCGCCGTGCACGCGGTGCCGATCGTCCACCGCGACCTCAAGCCGCGCAACGTGATGATCCGCCCCGACGGCACCGTCCTCGTCCTCGACCTCGGCGTCGCCTCCGTCATGGACACCGACACCACCCGCCTCACCAGCACCGGCTCCCCCATCGGAAGCCCCGCCTACATGGCCCCCGAACAGGCCATGGGCGGCGCCGTCGGCCCCTACACCGACCTGTACGCCCTCGGCGTGCTGCTGTACGAACTCCTCAGCGGCGGCGTCCCCTTCGCCGGCACCACCGCCCTCGGAGTCCTGCACCGCCACCTCTACGAACCCCCGGCCCCGGTGCGCCCGCTGCGCCCCGAGATCCCCGCCGAGCTGGAGGCCGTCCTGCTGCGCCTCCTCGCCAAGGACCCCCAGGACCGGCCCGGCTCCGCCCAGGAGGTCTACGAGGCCCTCGCGCCGCTGCTCCCGGTCCCCGGCAGCCGCCACCCCTCCGGCCCGCTCGACCCCACCCGCCCCTTCCTGCGCCCCCAGGCCCCCTGGCCCGACCGGGCCGCCGCCGTGCCCCCGCGCCCGGCCGCGCCCCCCGCACCGCCCCGCCCCGACATCCCCGGCGCGGTCGACGAGGCCCGCAAGCTGCTGGACCAGGGCCGGCTCACCCAGGCCGTGGACATCCTCGGCAACATCCTCCCGGCCGCCGCCGCCGAGCACGGCGAGCACTCCCCGGTGGTCCGCAGCCTGCGCAAGCAGTACGCCGCCACCCTCATGGACGACGGCCAGTACCGCCGGGCCCTGCCCGAACTGCGCCGCCTCGCCGACCAGTCCCCGGCCGGGGACCCCCAGTCGCTGCGCTTCCGCTACGACGCCGCCCAGTGCCTGGAACAGCTCGGCGAACCGGCCGCCGCCCTGGCGGAGTACCGCTCCCTGCTGCCCCTGTTCGAGAACCACTACGCCAATCCGGACCCGGGCCTGCCGCTGGAGGTCCGCCGCCGGATAGCGCACCTGCTGCTCTCCCTCGGCGACCGCGCCGCCGCCCACGACACCCTGGTCCGCCTCCTCTACGACGCCGACCGCGTCCACGGCCCGGCACACCCCCTCCCCGTGGAGGTCCGCCGCACCCTCCAGTGGCTGGGCCAGGTGCGCTGAACCGCCCCCCCGGCGGCCCGGACGCCGGGGGCTCCTACACCGCCGCGCCCCCGCCCCGCCGGCGCCGCCGCAGCGCCAGCCCGGCCAGCACGAGTACGGACACCCCCGCGACGGCCGCCCCGGCCGGCAGGCCCGGCGGGCTGAACGCGCAGCTCACGGTCGTGCTCCGGCCGTCCAGCGGGACGGCGAGCAGGCCCAGGCGGGACTGCCCCGGGCGGCCGTCGCAGCTCCAGCCCGCGATGGCCGGCACCGCGACCACCGCCGTGCCGGCGCTCCCCGGCGGCAGGGCGGCGGTCAGCCCCGACGAGGTCACCCGGACCGCGGTGGCGGCCTTCGCCCGCAGCCCGGCGACCGCCGCGTGCAGCCGGGCCCCGTCCAGGCAGGACAGCGCCCACCGGTCGGGGGCCGGGCGGTCGAAGACGAGCTTCGAGGCGGGCCCGCGCGAGAGCCCCAGCGACTGGAGCGCCGCCCGGTTCTTGGGCGGGTTGCCGTTCAGCTTGAAGGGGCGCCCGCCCGTCAGCCGGGCCGTCGCGTTGTACTCCGGCGCCCACAGGAACGCCTCCGTCCCCGCCCGGCAGACCCCGGGCGCGACCGGGTCCTCGTACACCTTCGCGCCCAGCAGCAGCTCCTGGTTGGCGAACGGCGAGTCCCCGTACGCCCCGGGCTCCCCGGCCGGCCGGACGGTGACCAGCGGCAGGGCCTCGGCGCGGGCGACCGTGCCGTCGGGCTTCAGCCGGGCGCCCACCGCGAACAGGGCGTCCGTCACCGGGTTGTCCAGGCTCTGCACGCTGCGCCCGCGCGAGGTCGAGCCCGCGCCGAGCGCCGTCATCGTCCGCGTGAACACGTCCGGGGTGTGACTGCTGTAGTACGAGCCGCCCTCGCCGCCCAGCAGCACCGGGTCGTTGCCCGACAGCGCCGGCCGGCCCGCGTCGGTCCGGTACGCCGGCCAGCCGTCCGCCCCGGCCAGGGCGCGGGCGCGCGCGGTGTGCGCCGTGTTCCACGACGGGTAGTCGTCCAGCCCGGCCAGCTTGCCCTTGTGCCCGTACGCCGTCGTCGCCGCGGCCTGCGCCACCAGCACCGCCGCGAGCAGCCCGCCGGCCGCCGCCCGCAGCCGCCGCCGGTCCAGCGCCCGCCAGGCGGCGGCCGCCACCGCCAGCCCGCCCGCGAACAGCGCGTACCCCCACGGCGTCACCAGGGCGCTGCTCCCCGCCCACAGCGCGGCGGCCACCAGCAGCCCGGCGCCCGCCGCGAGCGCCCGCACCCCGGGCACGCCCGCGGCGAGCCCCGTCCAGGCGGCGATCACCGCGAGGCCGGCCAGCACGAAGGTCTGCCGGTACGCGCTGCCGTTCGGGGTGGCGAAGAGGTGCCACAGCAGATGGGTCGGCTCCCACTGCAGGGACAGCGCCACCACCGCCACCAGCCCCGCCCACCAGCAGCGGGTACGGACCGGCAGCGCCCGGTGGAACGGCAGGGCCGCGACCAGCAGCAGGGTCCCCGTTCCGACGAAGACGGCGGGGGAGTTGAACGAGTACGTGGCCGGCAGCAGCCGGGCGAAGAAGTCGGACCACGGCACCGGCCCGAACTCCTTGGACCAGCCCGGGTACGCCTGCTTCGTGCTGAGGAACAGCGGCACCAGCACCGGCGCCGCCAGCCCGATCCCCAGCAGGGTCGTCACCGCCGCCCGCCCGACCACCCGGGCCCGCTCGCGCACCCCCTCCCGGGTCAGCACCACCCGCACCACCAGCACCAGGGCCGCGCCGAGCGTGGCCATGTACGCGGTGTAGAAGTTGGCCGTCCACCCCACCGCGACGACCAGCACCCCGAGCACCGGCCGCCGCCCCCGCAGCGCCCACTCCCCGGTCAGGCACAGCAGCGGGAAGGCGACGAGCCCGTCCAGCCACATCGGGTTGTACGCGGCCTCGATCACCGACCACCCGCACAGCGCGTACGAGGCCCCCAGCAGCCCCGCCGCCCACCACGGCCCGCGCCGCTGGCCCAGCAGCAGCCACGCCATCGCGGCGGCGGCGGCCGTCATCTTGAGCACGGTCACCACGTACACGGCGAGGTCGATGTCCTCGCGCGGGAACACCGCCACGAGCAGGGCGAACGGGCTCGTCAGGTACGTCCCGAAGTCGGGCAGGAAACTCGTCCCGTACCCGGACTGCCAGTTGAACAGCAGCCCGCCCTCGGCCCGCCCGTGCAGCAGGTCCCACAGGTGCGCGTGGAACGGCACGAACTGGTTGCCGAGGTCGTTGACGCTGCGGTGGCGCCCCCCGTACGGGAACACCCGCGCGACGGCGTCCCCGCCGCACACGGCAACGGCCGTGACGAGCGAGGCGAACACCGCCCCGGACACCCCCGCAGCCCGCCCGGCCCCTCGCGGGGCCCGTGTCGCGGACCGGTCCGGAATCTGGCGCTGGGCGAGCTGAGATGTCGGCATGGTGCACCGACGATCTCAGGAAGGAAGGACTCCGCGGTGACCGGGGGGTGAACTCGCACCCCAACACCACCGGAATCGTTGGTCGAACCGGTGGCTCGGGCCACCCTGACTGCATACCATCGATCACCGCAAGGCCCTTGTGCACCGAAGCACAATCTCCCGGCCCTGGAGGCTCCTTTGCACCGTCGCACAGCGCTCTCCGTCTCCGCCGTCCTGCTCGCGGCGGCCCCCCTGCTGACCGCGTGTTCCGGCGAGACCCGGCCCGGTACCGCCGCCGTCGTCGGTGGTGAGCGGATCACCACCTCGGCGCTCCAGGCACAGGTCGGCGACGTGCGCGCCGCCCAGAGCACGTCCGAGCAGGGCGCGCAGCTGATCGGCGCGACCGCCGGGCTGGAGCGGCTGAAGCTGAACAAGATGATCCAGAGCGCCGTCCTGGAGCGGGCGGCGGAGGACGCCGGGCTGAGCGTGACGCCCAAGGAGGTCCAGGACGTCCGCAAGGCGCAGCTGGAGCAGCTGGGCGGGGAGAAGGAGCTGCGGGACGCGGCGCTCCAGCAGGCGCAGCTGGCGCCGGGGCAGATCGAGGCGGACACCCGGTTCAAGCTGCTGCGGGACAAGCTGTTCGCGCACTACGGCAGCCAGGACAAGGCGCTGGCCAAGCTGGCGGAGGCGGCGAAGGCGCTGCACATCGAGGTCAACCCGCGCTACGGGCAGTGGGACGCGCAGCAGATCCTGCTCGGGGACCAGAAGACGCCGTGGATCACCCAGGTGACCCGTCCCGAGCAGGCGGCACCCGCCGGAGCCTGAGGGCGGCGGGCGGGGGTAGGTTCGGGGGGTGAACGACACCTCCGCCTCCGCCGCCGCTCCCGCCGAGCCCACGGGCCGGATCGTCCTGCTGACCGCCAGCCACCGGGTCGCCCCCGGGCTGCTGTCGTGGCCGGCCTGGCAGACCCTGCACGCCGCGGACCGGGTGGTGTGCGCCGACCCGGGCCACCCGCAGCTGCCGTACCTGCGCGAGGCGGGGGTCGAGGTGGTGCAGGAGAGCCCGGACGCGCACGCGCTGGTCGAGGAGTGCGCCGGGGGCCGCACGGTCGTGGTGCTGCCCTCCGGTGAGGGCGACCAGCGGCTGACGGACGGGCTGGCCCGGCTGGCCGGTTCGGGCCGCGTCGCCATGCCCGACCTGGAGCTGCTGCCCGGCTCGTACGACCTGCCGGGGGCGCGGCTGCTGGACCTGGTGCAGGTGATGGACCGGGTGCGCCGGGAGTGCCCCTGGACCTCGCGGCAGACCCACGAGGGGCTGGTGAAGTACGCCATCGAGGAGGCGTACGAGCTGGTCGAGGCGATCGAGGACGGGGACCGGGACGCGCTGCGCGAGGAGCTCGGCGACGTCCTGCTCCAGGTGGTCTTCCACGCCCGGATCGCCGAGGAGGAGGGCGGCGGCGAGGACGGGGCGGAGGCCTTCTCCGTCGACGACGTCGCCGGCGACCTGGTCGACAAGCTGATCCGGCGCCACCCCCACGTGTTCGGGGACGCCACGGCCGAGTCCCCGGAGGACGTCAGCGCGCACTGGCAGGCCACCAAGGCGGTGGAGAAGCAGCGGGACTCGGTCACCGACGGGATCCCGCTGGGCCAGCCGGGCCTGGCGCTGGCGGCGAAGCTCGCCGGGCGGGCCCGTACCGGCGGGGTGGCCGTGGAGCTGCCCCGGGGCGAGGGCATCGGGTACGAGCTGCTGGAACTGGCGGCGCGGGCCGAGGCGTCGGGGACCGACCCGGAGACGGCGCTGCGTGCGGCGGCGCGCGTCTACCGGGACGCGATCCGGGCGGCGGAGGGCGTGGCAGCGGAGTAGCCCGGGGGCGCGGGCTTCCTCTGCCGGATCCCGCCGGGCCTACGCCTCCGGGGAGCGGGGCTGGGCCGAGGGGATCCGCTGGGTGAAGAACAGGGCGATCAGTGCGCCGAGGGCCAGCACGGCGAGGGCCGCGCGCAGGCCGTCGAGCCTGGCCTCCGCGTTCGCGTCGAGTGCGGCCTCGGACACCTCCGGGCTCGTGCCGGCCTCCGCGAGGGCGGTCTTCAGCTGGGCGTCGGACAGGAACGGCGCACCGCTCTCCAGCTGGACGGTCGCCCGGCTCGTGACGCTGTCGGGGACCGCCGGGTTCTGGTCGATGGTGGTCAGGAAGGAGGTGGTGAGCGAGGCGATCATGATCGACCCGGCGAGTGCCGTGCCGATCGACGCGCCGAGGTTCGTGACGGCGTTCTGCACGCCGCCGACCTCGTCGCTCCGCGCCTGCGGCACCGCGGACACGGTGACCGAACCGAGCTGCGAGGCGAGGGCGCCCATGCCGAGCCCGATCAGCAGCAGCGGGACGGTGACGATCTCCGCGCCGGCGTGCAGGTCGAGGGCGAGCATCAGGACCAGTGCTCCGGCGAGCAGCGCGAGGATCCCGAGCCGCACCACCCGCCGCGGCGAGGCGTCGGGGAGGAACCGCGGGATCAGGGTCGCGGCCGCGAGCAGGCTGACCGAGAGCGGCAGCAGGCGGGCGCCGGTCTCCAGTGCCGACAGGCCCAGTGCGACGGACAGGTAGAGCGGGACGACGAAGAACACGCCCATCTGTACGAGGTACTGGAAGAAGAACATCGTCAGGCCGCCGGTGAGCTGCTTGTTCTGCAGCATGTCGGGGTCGACGAGGGGGTCCCGGCCCCGCTCGGCGAGCCGGGCCTCCCAGCGGAGGAAGAGCCACAGCAGCGCGATGCCCGCCAGGACCAGCCAGGTCGTCAGGGACACCCCCAGCCATGCGGGCGCGCCGGGCTTCGGCGTGAACCAGCCCCACTCGTCGGACCGGAGCACGCCGTAGACGAACGACCCGAGCCCGAGCGCGGACAGGACGACGCCGACGAGGTCGATGCCGCGGCGTTCCCCGGGCGGCGCGTCCGCGACGCGGCGCGCGAGCGCGAGGATGCCGAGCACCACCAGGACCTCTCCGGCGAAGACCCACCGCCAGGAGAAGTAGGTCGTCGCGATGCCGCCGATCAGCGGTCCGACGGCGATCGCGACCGCTCCCGCGGCCATTACGAGTCCGTAGGCGGCGGGGCGGCGTTCGACGGAGAAGTTGCCCGCGACGAGCGACACGATCGCGGGCAGGATGAGCGATGCCCCGATCCCCTCCAGGAGCGCCCAGCCCAGCAGCAGTACGCCGATGTTCGGGGCGAGCGCGGTGGTGAGGGAGCCGGCCCCGTAGATGCAGCAGCCGATCACGAAGGCGCGCTTGCGGCCGATCAGCGCCCCGACCTTGCCTCCGGGGATCATGAACATCGCCATCACGAGGGTGTAGGCGGTGATCGCGCCCTGGATGCCCGTGACGCTCGTGCCCACGTCCTCGGCCACCGTGGCGATCGAGACGTTCATGACGGAGCTGTCGAGGGCCATCAGGAACTGTCCGGACGCGAGCGTCAGCAGGACGGTCCGCGCTGTGCCCGCATTCTTCGGCGTATCTGCCCGGGATGACATGGCCGCATGCTTCCAGCCGTTCGGGGGCTCGCGGGACAGACCCGCCGCGCAGTCCGCGAGACGGCCTAGTCGCGCGGGGCGCGGGCCGAGGGGTTGTGCCAGTGCGGGGGCGGGCGGTGCAGGAACCACTCGCCGAAGCCCAGGGGCCGGGTGCGCTGGGAGCCGGTGACGGGGACGGCGTCGTGGAAGAGCCGGTCGGGACGGGCTCCGAGTTCCCGGAGGAGGAAGGAGGTCTCCTCGACGAACAGGGCCGGCCCGCTGAGGTAGACGTCCTGCTCCCGCCACAGGGCGCGGTTGCCGAGGGCGGTCGCCAGCCGGTCGGTGGCCTGGTTGCGGTGCTGCCCGGGGGCGGGGGTGATGTAGGTGACGCCGAGCCAGCGGCAGGCGGCGGCGTGCCGGTCGATCAGGGGCCGGTCGTAGAGGTACGCGGCGTCCCGGGCGACCACGAAGAGGCGTACGTCGTGATCGGGAGGGCGCTGGAGGAGTTCCTCCAGCAGGGCCCGGACGGGTGCCCAGCCGGTGCCGGCGGCGATGAGGGTGAGGGGGCGGTCGTCGCGGCGCAGGGTGAGCTGTCCGCCGGGGGCGCCCAGGCGCAGCACCTCGCCGGGCAGGACGTCGCGGACCAGGGCGGTGCTGAGCCGGCCGCCCTCGATCCGGCTGACGTGCAGGTCGACGGTGCCGTCGGGGCGGGGGGCGTTGCCGAGGGAGTAGGTGCGCCAGGTGGTCGGGACGCGGTCGCTGCTCACGCTGACGTACTGGCCGGGCCGGTAGGGCAGCGGGGTGCGCGGTGCGAGGGTCAGTACGCCGATGTCCTCTCCGTACTGGAGGTGGCGCACCACCTCGGCCTCCCACCAGGGGGGTTCGTCGCTCTCGGCGGCGCCGGCCGTCATGGCGTCGGCGATGACCTGGTAGGCCTCGTACCAGGCCTTCTCGACGGCCGGGGTCCAGGCGTCGCCGGAGGTCTGGGCGAGGGCGGCGATCAGGCTGGTGCCGACGGCGGCGTAGTGCTCGGGGGCGACGAGGAACTTGCGGTGGTCGCGTCCGAGGTCGCGTAGATAGGGGAGGAGGGTCCCGCTCTCCAGGTGGGCGACGACGTGGGTGAGCGCGGCGAAGAGCCGGTCGCGCTGGCGTTCCATGTCCTCGGCGGAGGCCGGGAAGAGTTCGCGGAGCCCGGGGTTGTGCCAGAAGAGGTGGGAGTAGAAGTACTTGACCGAGTGCTCGGCCCTTCTCTCCACCACCGCGAAACTGCTTTTCAAGATCCTCACATCCACAGAACCGAAAGTAGGAATGTCGCAGAACCCGGCGTCAAGTGATGTCCGATCTACGGACAGCCGCGACGAAGCGGCCATAAGGGATGGCCGGCGGCGGGCCGGGATACGGTCGTCGGGTGCACGATCAGACCTCCGCCGCCCAGCCCGACCCGTCCCGTCCCGAGGGGCCGACGCTCTTCGACTGGGAGTTCGCGACCGACCCGTACCCGGCCTACGCCTGGCTGCGCGAGAACTCCCCGGTGCACCGCACCCGGCTCCCCAGCGGGGTCGAGGCGTGGCTGGTGACCCGGTACGCGGACGCCCGCCAGGCCCTCGCGGACCAGCGGCTGAGCAAGAACCCGGCGCACCACGCGGAGCCGGCGCACGCCAAGGGCAAGACCGGGATCCCGGGGGAGCGCAAGGCGGAGCTGATGACGCACCTGCTGAACATCGACCCGCCGGACCACACCCGGCTGCGGCGGCTGGTGTCGAAGGCGTTCACCCCGCGGCGCGTGGCGGAGTTCACCCCGCGGGTGCAGGAGCTGACCGACCACCTCATCGACCAGTTCGTGGAGAAGGGGGAGGCGGACCTCATCCACGAGTTCGCGTTCCCGCTCCCCATCTACGCCATCTGCGAGATGCTCGGCGTACCGCGCGAGGACCAGGACGACTTCCGCGACTGGGCGGGGATGATGATCCGCCACGGCGGCGGTCCGCGCGGCGGGGTGGCCCGCTCGGTGAAGCAGATGCGCACCTATCTCGGGGAACTCATCCACCGCAAGCGGGACGACCTGGGCAATGACCTCATTTCCGATCTGATCCGGGCGAGTGACCACGGAGACCACCTGACGGAGGCCGAGGCCACGGCGATGGCCTTCATCCTGCTCTTCGCCGGCTTCGAGACGACCGTGAACCTCATCGGCAACGGCATCCACTCCCTCTTCATGAACCCGGACCAGCGCGAGCGCCTCCAGGCCTCCCTCGCGGCCGGGGAGAGCGCCCTGCTGGAGACCGGCGTCGAGGAACTGCTCCGCTACGACGGCCCCGTGGAGCTCGCCACCTGGCGGTTCGCCACCCGGCCGCTGACGCTCGGCGGGCAGGACATCGCGGCCGGGGACCCCGTGCTGGTGGTCCTCGCGGCGGCCGACCGCGACCCGGAGCGGTTCGCCGACCCGGACACCCTGGACCTCTCCCGGAGTGACAATCAGCACCTCGGATACGGCCACGGGATCCACTACTGCCTCGGTGCCCCGCTCGCCCGTCTCGAAGGGCAGACGGCGCTCGGAACTTTGCTGAAGCGTCTGCCGGATATGGAACTTGCGATTCCCCCTACGGACCTGCGCTGGCGCGGCGGACTCATCATGAGGGGCCTGCGCACCCTCCCCGTCCGCTTCACAGTCCCGAACGAATGAGTCCGCGAGCGAAGCGGGACTGACCGGAAGTCAGTCCGCAACTCGGTCCACCGTCGAACTTGTGACATCCGTTCGAAGGCGGCTAGGTTCTGCCGTTACCCCGCCGTTATGCGAAAGGTGCAGTCTCATGCTTCCCGGGAACGGCCGCCACAGACGCCCCCGCCAGGTACCCGCGCTCGTCGTCACCGCAGGAGTCACCGGCTCCGCGCTGGCCATGCCGCTGCTCGCCGCCACCGGTGCGAACGCGGCCGACACCGCCACGTGGGACAAGGTCGCCGACTGCGAGAGCGGCGGCACCTGGAGCGCGAACTCCGGCAGCGGCGCCTACGGCGGCCTGCAGTTCACCCTGGAGCAGTGGCGCAACGCCGGCGGCCTCGCGTACGCGGAGCGCCCCGACCTCGCCAGCCGCTCCCAGCAGATCGCGGTCGCCGAGCGGGTGCTGGCCTCCCAGGGCCCCCAGGCGTGGCCGCTGTGCTCCGCCTCGGCCGGGCTGACCCAGCAGGGCCCCGCGCCCGAGGTGGACCCGGGCGACAAGCTGAACCCCGGCCCCGTGGCGCCCACCCCGACCCGGCCCGACGACTCGGTGCCGAACGCGGGCAAGGGCAAGCCCTCCACCGACTTCGGGGCCCCGACCCCGGCGCCGGGCACCCCGTCCAACCCGAGCGGTCTGCCGGACTACCCGCTGGGCCCCTCCAGCGGACTGCCCGTCATGCCCGCGCCGGACTTCACCGTCCAGCCCACGACGCCCGGCACGCCCACCCCCACCCCGGGCACGCCCACGCCCACGGCGCCGGGCACCCCGACCGCCCCGGGCGCCACCCCGACGACTCCGGCCACGCCGGGCGCCACTCCCACCCCGGGCGTCACGCCCACCGCCCCGGCCACCCCGGGCGACCCGACGGCCACCCCGTCCGCCGGGGCGACCGACGGCTCGGGCAAGCACCGCGGCCCGGCCGCCGTCGAGGTGCCGGGGGCACCTGGCACGGCGTCAGCACCCGCCGGGCAGCCCGTCTACACCGTGAAGGCGGGCGACAGCCTTTCGGACATCGCGAAGGCCAAGGGCGTCGAAGGCGGTTGGGGCGAGCTCTACAAGGCCAACGAGCAGGTCATCGGTGGGGACGCGGACCTCATCAAGCCCGGACAGAACCTGGATCTAACCAAGAAATAGGGGGCAGTTCGGACATCCATTAAGAGTTGAATGTCCGTTATCGCCAAATGAGACATGCATCTCTTCCGGACAACTGGCGTGTCTCGTTCCGGAACTGTTGCAAACCCCCCTCTCACCTGCGCAAACGCGCTTCCGAGAGTGGCAAGTAGGCCGGTTTCTCCCCAAAATCGCACGTTGAACATCGGGGAGAGACCTGTCTACCTTCTGAATCGCTCGCCACCGCGGGCTCCTTCGACCGCATCGCCGAATCCTGCCGGCGGACGGAGGGAACAGTCGTCGCGCAAGCGCCGAAGGCAGGAGCGGGGGAACCAAGGTAGGCGCCGGGAAAGGCCGTTGAGAGACGGTCCGCGTACCGGCTAGGGGTGAAGACACGCGCCGCAATCCGCGTGACCGGGCAACTCATCCGCCCGAACCCGACAGCTCACCTCGAAGGCGTCGGTGAGGAGAACTCCATGCTGCTTTCCGGCAAGGGCAAGCACCGCCGCGGCTCCAAGGCCGTCCGCATCGTCACGCTCGCCGGTGTCGCCGGTGTCGCCGTCGCGGCCCCGCTGATGGCCGCCGGTACCGCCAGCGCCGCCACCGCGGCCGAGTGGGACAAGGTCGCCGCCTGCGAGTCCGGCGGCAACTGGTCCATCAACACGGGCAACGGCTACTACGGCGGCCTGCAGTTCTCGTCCTCCACGTGGGCCGCGTACGGCGGCAAGGCGTACGCCTCGCAGGCCAACCAGGCCACCAAGGGCCAGCAGATAGCCATCGCCGAGAAGGTCCTCAAGGGCCAGGGCAAGGGCGCCTGGCCGCACTGCGGCGTCGGCCTGTCCAACTCCTCGTACAACGGCGGCGGTTCGACCACCCCGGCCAAGCCGAAGCCCGAGACCAAGCCGGCCCCGGCCAAGCCCGCTCCGGCCAAGCCGGCCCCGGCGAAGCCCGCTCCGGCCAAGCCGTCCACGCCGAAGACCGAGACCGAGACCGAGACCAAGGGCTCCGGCTCCGGCTCGGGCAACTGGACCCCGTCGAAGCCGTCGACCGGCACCCCGGCGACCGGCTCCTACACGGTCAAGGAAGGCGACACCCTCGGCACCATCGCCGACGCCAACAAGGTCAAGGGCGGCTGGGAGAAGCTCTTCGAGCTGAACAAGGACACCGTGTCCGACGCCGACCTGATCTACCCCGGCCAGAAGCTGAAGCTCGGCTGAACCTCCGCGTAACACTCGCGGCACCCCGCAGCATCCCCGCCGCCCGGCGCGTATCCCCCCACGCGCCGGGCGGCGGCGTGTCGTCCGCGGGTCCCCGCATTCCGGAACCGGACGACCGGCTTCCGGCATCTCCTCTCCCAGGGAGCCGGGGAATTCAAGGGCCCTATGTCCCGGAAGGCGGGTATTCGGCCCCTTTTTCGTCCCAGGACCCGGGCGGTCGGGCAGCCCACTGCCCGGAGCCGGTTAGGCTCTAGTCGGCAGGGCCGTCCCACGGCCCACACGCCACCGCACACCCAGCGTCACATCCCAGAAGGAGATGCTCGTGCCGTCCATCGACGTCGTCGTAGCCCGGGAAATCCTGGACTCCCGAGGCAACCCCACGGTCGAGGTCGAGGTGGGCCTCGACGACGGCAGCACCGGCCGTGCTGCCGTTCCGTCCGGCGCCTCCACCGGTGCCTTCGAGGCCATCGAGCTCCGTGACGGTGACCCCAACCGTTACATGGGCAAGGGCGTGGAGAAGGCCGTCCTCGCCGTCATCGAGCAGATCGGGCCGGAGCTCGTCGGCTACGACGCCACCGAGCAGCGCCTGATCGACCAGGCGATGTTCGACCTCGACGCCACCGACAACAAGGGCTCGCTCGGCGCCAACGCCATCCTCGGCGTCTCCCTCGCCGTCGCGCACGCCGCCTCCGAGGCCTCGGACCTGCCGCTGTTCCGCTACCTCGGCGGCCCGAACGCGCACCTGCTGCCCGTTCCGATGATGAACATCCTCAACGGTGGGTCGCACGCCGACTCCAACGTCGACATCCAGGAGTTCATGATCGCCCCGATCGGCGCGGAGTCCTTCTCCGAGGCGCTGCGCTGGGGTGCCGAGGTCTACCACACCCTCAAGAAGGTCCTGCACACCAAGGGCCTCTCCACCGGCCTGGGCGACGAGGGCGGCTTCGCCCCGAACCTGGAGTCCAACCGCGCCGCGCTCGACCTCATCATCGAGGCCATCAAGCAGGCCGGCTACACCCCGGGCAAGGACATCGCGCTCGCGCTCGACGTCGCCGCGTCCGAGTTCTACAAGGACGGCAAGTACGAGTTCGAGGGCCAGTCCCGCTCGGCCGCCGAGATGACCGACTACTACGCCGAGCTCGTCGAGGCGTACCCGCTCGTCTCCATCGAGGACCCGCTCTTCGAGGACGACTGGGCCGGCTGGAAGACCATCACCGACCGCCTGGGCGCCAAGGTCCAGATCGTCGGCGACGACCTCTTCGTCACCAACCCCGAGCGCCTCGCCCGCGGCATCGAGGAGGGCTCCGCGAACGCCCTGCTCGTGAAGGTGAACCAGATCGGTTCCCTGACCGAGACCCTCGACGCCGTCGAGATGGCCCAGCGCAACGGCTTCAAGTGCATGATGTCGCACCGCTCCGGCGAGACCGAGGACGTCACCATCGCCGACCTCGCCGTCGCCGTGAACTGCGGTCAGATCAAGACCGGCGCCCCGGCCCGCTCGGACCGCGTCGCCAAGTACAACCAGCTGCTGCGCATCGAGGAGATCCTCGACGACGCCGCCGTGTACGCCGGCCGCAGCGCCTTCCCGCGCTTCAAGGGCTGACACCGCCTCAGGGCGGAGCCCCCGGGGGGACACCCCTGGGGTCTCAGCCTCCGTACGTCCCCGCACTCGGTCCCGTACCGTGTGCGGGGACGTATTGCGTAGTGCGCGCACAGGGGAGGCGGGGCCATGGCCGGGAACCGGGATCGGTTCTCCACCTTCTCGACGGCGACCCGGCTCAAACAGCTCGGCGAACGGACCGCGGCCCACGTCTACCGCTCGCAGTCCCGCCGGCACATCCGCCGCAGCCGGCTCACCGGCCGCGCGGCACTGCTGGTCCTCGTCCTCTGTACGCTGGTCGTCGCCCTCGCGTATCCGATGCGCCAGTACGTTTCCCAGCGCTCGGAGATCACGGACCAGCAGCGGGCCGCGGACACCGCACGCAAGCGGCTCGAACAGCTCCGCGACGAGAAGGCCCGCTGGCAGGACCCCGCGTACGCGGAGCAGCAGGCGCGCAAGCACCTGCACTTCCTGCGCCCGGGGGAGATCGGCTACATCATGACCGACCCCGGGGCCGCGGCCCCGGAGCGCCGCCGCGGCGGCCAGGACGGTTCCGACCGCCCCTGGTACTCCAACGTCTGGGACGGCGTCGACAAGGCCGACCGCCCCGGCGAATGACCCACCCATCACGTACGACCGAACGAAGAGACTTCCTCCAGGCATGCAGACGCCCCCGCCCCAGACCGACCGGACCGAGCCGACCGACGCGGACATCGAGGCGTTCGAGCAGCAGCTCGGCCGCCCGCCGCGCGGGCTGCGCGCCATCGCGCACCGCTGCCCCTGCGGCCAGCCGGACGTCGTCGAGACCGCACCCCGGCTGCCCGACGGCACCCCCTTCCCCACGCTGTACTACCTGACGTGCCCGCGCGCGGCCTCCGCGATCGGCACGCTGGAGGCCAACGGCGTGATGAAGGAGATGCAGGCCCGGCTCGCCGAGGACCCGGAGCTCGCCGCCGCGTACCAGAAGGCGCACGAGGACTACATCCAGCGGCGGGACGCCATCGAGGTGCTCCAGGGCTTCCCGAGCGCCGGCGGCATGCCGGACCGGGTCAAGTGCCTGCACGTGCTGGTCGGCCACTCGCTGGCCGCCGGCCCCGGGGTGAACCCGTTCGGCGACGAGGCCCTGGCCATGCTGCCGGAGTGGTGGGCCAAGGGCGCCTGCGTCACCCCGTGCGGGGAGAAGAAGGAAGAGGAGACCGGGGAGGAGTCCGCATGACCCGGGTCGCGGGCATCGACTGCGGTACGAACTCCATCCGCCTCCTGGTCGCCGACTGCGACCCGGTCACCGGCGACCTGGTCGAGCTCGACCGGCGGATGACCGTCGTCCGGCTCGGCCAGGGCGTGGACCGGACCGGCCGGCTGGCTCCGGAGGCGCTGGAGCGCACCTTCGCGGCCTGCCGCGAGTACGCCGGGGTGATCAAGGAGTTCGGCGCCGAGCGGGTGCGGTTCGTGGCCACCTCGGCCTCGCGCGACGCGGAGAACCGGGACGAGTTCGTCCGGGGCGTGCTGGACATCCTCGGCGTCGAGCCCGAGGTGATCTCCGGCGACCAGGAGGCGGAGTTCTCCTTCACCGGCGCCACCCGGGAGCTCGTCGCGCACGAGCACCTGGAGCGGCCGTTCCTGGTGGTGGACATCGGCGGCGGCTCGACCGAGTTCGTCGTCGGCGAGGACCGCGTACGGGCGGCCCGCTCGGTCGACGTGGGCTGCGTCCGGATGACCGAGCGCCACCTGGTGGTGGACGGCGAGGTCACCGACCCGCCGACCGCGGCGCAGATCGCCGCCATGCGGGCCGACATCGAGGCGGCCCTGGACCTGGCCGCCGAGACGGTCCCGCTCGCCGAGGCACGCACCCTGGTGGGCCTCGCGGGCTCGGTGACCACGGTCGCCGCGATCGCGCTCGGCCTGACCGCGTACGACTCGTCGGCGATCCACCACTCCCGGATCCCCTACGAGCGGGTCCGCGAGATCAGCGAGCGCATGCTGACCGCCACCCACGCCGAACGCGCCGCCATCCCCGTGATGCACCCGGGGCGGGTCGACGTGATCGGCGCGGGCGCCCTGGTGCTGCTCGCGATCATGGAGCGCATCGGCGCCACCGAGGTCGTGGTCTCCGAGCACGACATCCTGGACGGCATCGCCTGGTCCGTGGCCTGACCGGACTGGACGCCGCGAGGGGCCCCGCGGAGCGCGGGGCCCCTCGCGGCTTCGCGCCTTCCGGGGTCCCGGAGGCGTGTCCGGGGGTAGCCTCGCAACCATGATCGACAACTCCGCCCCCGCCGACGCGCTCCGCGCAGTGATCGCGGACCTCGCGGCCGTCCCGGACCCGGCGGACCGTGCTCGCGCGGTGGCGGCGGTCCTGGACGCCGTCCCGGGTCTCCAGGCCGAGCTGCGGGCGGTCAGGCAGGCCGCCGTCGTCGAGCTGCGGGCCACCCGGTCGCTGGCGGAGGTGGCCGCCGTCCTCGGCATATCGGTGCCGCGCGTCTCCCAGATCGCCTCCGGCATCAGCCGCAGCGCGCGGCACGGGGCGGCGTCCCCGGAAGAGCCGGAAGAGGACGCCCGGCCGGCCGGGCCCGCCGCCCTGGCGCCCCCGGCCGGCCGGGACGGCGTCACCTTCGCCGAGATCGCCGCCCACTACGGCAAGAGCGCCCGCTACGTCGCCGGGGACGACCGCTGGGGGCGCCACCCCGAGTGGCCCGCCCCGACGGGGAAGCGCGGGCGCAGCCTCGAGTACGACCCGGGCGCGGTGGCCGCGTTCGCCGCCGCGCACCACACCCGTGAGGCCGTCCCGCTGGACCCGGACCGGCTCTACACCGTGGGCGAGATAGCCGCGGAGACGGGCGTCCGGCGGGTCACCGTGGCGGCCGACATCAGCCGCGGCCGGTGGCCGGCACCGGACGAGGTGGGTGCGGACGGCACGAAGCTCTGGCGGGGGTCGACCGTCGCGGGGCACCTGGCGGGACGCCGCGGCTACCGCCGGTCCGGCTGACGGCGTCCGGGCGGCGGCTACTTGCCCTTGGCCAGCTGGTCCACCCTCGGTATGGACAGGCCCAGCATCTCCCCCACCTCCCTGAGCGTGCGGCCCTGGCGCAGTTCCAGGACCGCGGTGGTCCGCGCCTGCCGCGCGGCGCGCACGGCGTGGGGGAGCAGGTCGTCCGAGAGCAGGCGCGCCGCGCGTTCGCGCTCCAGCGGGTCCTCGATGCCGTCGAGGTGGGCGAGGGCGGCGCCGATGTGCTCGGCCATGAGGGCGCGCAGCTCCTTGAGCCGCGCTTCCAGGGAGTCCTTTTCGATCATGGACTCACCCTACGAGCGGGCCGGGCCCCCGCGGTGCGCTTTGGCGACCCCGCCTCGACCGGTTCCCGGGCGGACGTGCAGCGGCCGTCGTGCGGTCGTGTGGCTGAACATCGCGTTCCGCCCGATGGGCGGCTGGTGGGCGGGGGGAGGGGGGCCGGTGCGGCGGCAGTGCGGAGGTGCCGAACAGCCCCTGGAGCGGCCGAAAGTGCCCCTGCGGGAACGAGGTTCGTGAAGTTCTTCACAAGGAAAAAGGGGCTGCCGGGTAAACAAGGGGGTCCTTCGAGGCCTTCTTGGGGGTCGCAGGGCCGTTTCGCCACCTGTTTGTGCGATGCGGGGCCGCGACGGGTTTCGTATCAGAGGTAAGGACGAAACCCAGTGGTCCAGTCCGGTTCAGGCCTTGGAGGCCAGTTCAGACCGGGTGCACAACGACTCCCGTTGTACGTTGGTTCCCGTTGCGGGCCATGATCTGGGTCACGCGGGCCGCGCAGTGTAGCAGAGACCCTGTGGCACCTTGTGAAGGGGCTCACGAGCGTCACCCCTTGGGGTGCTGGATACTCATTCCATGAGCACCACGGAGCGTCCCAGGATCCTCGTAGTAGGAGGTGGGTACGTAGGTCTGTACGCGGCCAAGCGCATCATGAAGAAGATGCGCTACGGCGAGGCGACCGTCACGGTCGTCGACCCGCGGTCGTACATGACCTACCAGCCCTTCCTCCCCGAAGTGGCCGCAGGCAACATCTCGCCTCGGCACGTTGTCGTCCCGCTGCGACGCGTGCTGCCCAAGGCTGAGGTTCTCACCGGCCGGGTCACCACCATCGACCAGGACCGCAAGGTCGCCGTCGTCACGCCGCTCGTCGGCGAGGCGTACGAGCTGCCCTTCGACTACCTGGTGATCGCGCTCGGCGCCGTCTCCCGCACCTTCCCGATCCCCGGCCTGGCCGAACAGGGCATCGGCATGAAGGGCGTCGAGGAGGGCATCGGCCTGCGCAACCACGTCCTCGAGCAGCTCGACAAGGCGGAGTCCACGACGGACGAGAACGTCCGCCGCAAGGCCCTCACCTTCGTCTTCGTCGGCGGCGGCTTCGCCGGCGCCGAGACGATCGGCGAGGTCGAGGACATGGCCCGCGACGCCGTGAAGTACTACTCCACGATCAAGCGCGAGGACATGCGCTTCATCCTGGTCGACGCGGCCGACAAGATCCTTCCCGAGGTCGGGCCCAAGCTCGGCACCTGGGGCAAGGAGCACCTCGAGTCCCGCGGCATCGAGATCTACCTCAGCACCTCCATGGACTCCTGCGTGGACGGCCACGTGGTGCTGAAGAACGGCCTCGAGGTCGACTCCAACACCATCGTGTGGACCGCGGGCGTCAAGCCGAACCCGGCGCTGGCCCGCTACGGCCTGCCGCTGGGCCCGCGCGGCCACGTGGACACCGCCCCGACCCTCCAGGTCCAGGGCACGGACTACATCTGGGCCGCGGGCGACAACGCCCAGGTCCCGGACGTCGCCTCCCGCAAGGCCGGCGTCGAGAACGCCTGGTGCCCGCCGAACGCCCAGCACGCGCTGCGCCAGGCCAAGGTCCTCGGCGACAACGTGGTCTCCGGCATGCGGGGCTTCCCGCAGAAGGAGTACTCGCACTCCAACAAGGGTGCGGTGGCGGGCCTCGGCCTCCACAAGGGCGTCGCGATGATCGTCATGGGCAAGATGAAGATCAAGCTCAAGGGCCGGCTCGCCTGGTACATGCACCGTGGCTACCACGGCATGGCCATGCCGACCTGGAACCGCAAGATCCGCGTCTTCGCCGACTGGACCCTCGGCATGTTCCTCAAGCGCGAGGTCGTCTCCCTCGGAGCGCTGGAGACCCCCCGCGAGGAGTTCTACGAGGCCGCCAAGCCGGCGCCGGCCCCGGCCGCCGCCGCTGCCCCGGCCGAGAAGGCCAAGGCCTCCTGACCCCGGCCGGTCCGGCAGGAACCTGAGTACGACCCCGAAGGGGCCGCCCGCCATCCGTGGTGCGGGCGGCCCCTTCGGCGTACCCGGGGACCGCCGTTCGGGGGTGGCCGGATCCATGCGCGGGCGTGGCCGGACCAGCCCCCCTTACCGCGGGTCCGGCGCGGCGGGCTGGAGCCCGGGTCGAGTGCCGGTCCAGCGGGCAAACCGGTGGTGATTGCCCCAGAGGGGAAGTGGGAAGTCGTTCCACGGAACTCCTGGAGGTGCCTGAAATGACCGACGCCGCGCCGCGGCTGGCAGCGATTGCCGAAACCCTGCTGGGCGCCCCCGTGCCCGTGCGGATACGGGCCTGGGACGGCAGTGAGGCCGGCCCGGCCACCGGCCCCGTGCTGGTGATCAACCACCGGCGGGCCCTGCGCCGGATCCTGTGGAAGCCGGGCGAGCTGGGGCTCGCCCGCGCCTGGGTGGCGGGCGACCTGACCGCCGAGGGCGACCTGTTCGACCTGCTCGACCGGGTGGCCGGCCTGCTCTGGGAGCGGGAGCCCCCGGCGCCCGCGGCCGCCCCCGTCCCGGCCCTCACCGGGCTGGGCAAGCTCGCCGCCCTGCGCCCGCACCTGCCCGGGTACGGCTCCGCCGCCGGGACCGCCGCGCTCCTGCGCGACCCGGCCGCACGGGCCGCCGTACGCGACCTCGTGGCCCTGGCGCGCCCCTGGGCGGCGCCCGCGCCGCCGCCCGAGGAGGCCGTCCGCAGCGGCGGGCCGCGCCACTCGAAGCGGCGCGACAGCGAGGCGATCAGCCACCACTACGACGTGGGCAACGACTTCTACGAGCTGGTCCTCGGCCCCTCGATGGTCTACTCCTGCGCCTACTGGACCCCGGAGGGCACCCTGGAGGACGCCCAGCGGGACAAGCTCGACCTGGTCTGCCGCAAGCTCGGCCTGGAGCCGGGGCAGCGGCTGCTGGACGTCGGCTGCGGCTGGGGCTCCATGGCCCTGCACGCCGCCCGCGCGTACGGGGTGCACGTCACCGGCATCACGCTCTCCCGGGAGCAGGCCGCGTACGCCCGCAAGCGGATCGCCGAGGAGGGCCTGACGGACCGGGTCGAGATCCGGGTGCAGGACTACCGGGACGTCGAGGACGGCCCGTACGACGCGATCTCCTCCATCGGCATGGCCGAGCACGTGGGCTCCGAGCGCTACCGCGAGTACGCCGGGATCCTGCACGCGCTGCTGGCCCCCGGCGGCCGGCTGCTCAACCACCAGATCGCGCGGCGCCCGGAGCCCGACGAGCAGGCGTACGAGATCGACGAGTTCATCGACGCGTACGTCTTCCCGGACGGGGAGCTCTCCCCGATCGGCACCACCGTCGGCGAGCTGGAGCGGGCGGGCTTCGAGGTCCGGGACGTGGAGGCGCTGCGCGAGCACTACGCGCTGACCCTGCGGGCCTGGGTGGCCCGTCTGGAGCGGCACTGGGACGAGGCCGTACGGCTGACCTCGCCCGGCCGGGCCCGGGTGTGGCTGCTGTACATGGCGGCGTCCGCGCTGGGCTTCGAGCACAACCGGCTGGGGGTCAACCAGGTCCTGGCGGTGCGCGCCGGTGACGGAGGGGCCTCGGAGGTGCCGCTGCGGGCGCGCGTCTGGGGCACGGGGACCGCGTAGCGGCCCCGCGGCCCCGCGGCCGGGCAACGGGAAGGGCCCCGGGGCGTGTTGCCCCGGGGCCCTTCCTCGTGCGCCGTACCGCTACTCGGTCTTGATGGCGGTCAGCATGTTCAGCCGGGCGGCGCTGCGGGCCGGCCACATGGCGGCCAGGACGCCGACGACGGCGGCCAGCAGCAGGAAGATGCCGATCCGGTCGTAGGGGAGGACCAGTTCGTAGTTCGGCACCGACTTGGCGATGGTGGAGCCGACGGCCCAGGCGAGGAAGACGCCGATGCCGACACCGAGGACCGCGCCGAAGAGCGAGATGACCACGGACTCCAGGCGGATCATGTTCTTGACCCGGGCCCGGTCCAGGCCGATCGCCCGCAGCATGCCGATCTCCTGGGTCCGCTCGAAGACGGACATCGCCAGGGTGTTGACCACGCCGAGCACCGAGATGATCAGCGCCATGCCGAGCAGGCCGTACATGATGTTCAGCATCGTGTTGATGAGGCCGCCCATCTCGTTGCGCATGTCCTGCTGGGTGGCGACGGTCATCGCCGGGTTCTTGCCGAGGGCGTCGATGACGGCCTGCTGGCTCGCCTTGGACTGGCCGTCGGTGGTGTTGACGTAGACCTCGGGGATGTACTGCTGGTCCGTGTGCGCGGCGAGGATCTTGTTGTCGATGACGTACGGGGACAGCAGCCCGTCCAGGTCCTTGTAGACCGCGCCGACCTTCAGGGTGGTCTTCTGGCCGTCCTCGAACTGCGCCTGGAGGGCGGAGCCGACGGTCAGGTTCTGCTTCTTCGCGGTCTTCTCGGCGACGGCGACCTCGCCCTTGCCGAGGCTGTCCAGGGAGCCGCTGACGACCTGGATGTTCAGGACCTGGCCGATGGCGGCCGGGTTGACGCCGGAGGCGGCGCGGAAGCTGTCGCCGATCTTGAAGTAGCCGGCGGCCTGCGGGGAGACCGCCTTGACGCCCGGGGCCTTGGCGAGGGTCTCGGCCACCGACTTGTCCAGGCTGCCGATGCCGCCGGACATGGAGACCTTGTAGTCGGCCTTCAGCTTGTCGGTGCTCATCCGGTCGATGGCCTTGCCCATGGTGACGCCGAGCACGGACATGGTGGTGACGAGGGTGAGGCCGATCGCCAGGGAGGCGGCGGTGACGGCGGTGCGGCGCGGGTTGCGGACGGCGTTCTGCGCGGCCAGCTTGCCGGGGACGCCGAAGACCTTCTGGAGCGCCGGGCGGACGGACGCGATGACCGGCTGGGACAGCAGCGGGAGCAGCACGATCATGCCGATGAGCATGAGGGCCGCGCCGCCGCCGATGACCATGCGGCCGTCGCCGCCCATCGAGACGCCGAGGAAGACGATGCCGATGCCCGCCAGGCTGATCACGGAGCCGATGACGTTGCGGACCACGAGGGACTTGGCGGAGGCCGGCAGGTGCGCGCTGCCCATGGCGGCGATGGGGGCGATCCGGCCGGTGCGCCAGGCGGGCAGCAGGGCGGCGACGGTGGTGACGAGGACGCCGATGACCAGGGCGGCGATGATCGTGCCCGGGGCGACGACCAGGTCCCCGGCGGGGATCTTGGCGCCGATGCCGTCCATCAGGGAGCGCATGCCGACCGCGAGGCCGATGCCGCCGGCCAGGCCGATGGCGGCCGAGAGGGCGCCGACGACCAGGGCCTCGGTGAGCACCGAGCGCATGACCTGGCCGCGGTTGGCGCCGACGGCGCGCAGCAGGGCCAGTTCCTTGGTGCGCTGGGCGACCAGCATGGTGAAGGTGTTGTAGATGAGGAAGACGCCGACGAAGAGGGAGATGCCGGCGAAGGCGAGCAGCATGGTGCTCATGCTGCTCATCCCCTTCTCGATGTCCTTGGCCTGCTGGGCGGCGAGCGCGGCGCCGGTCTGGGCCTTCGCGCTCTTGTCGTTGATCAGCGGCTTGATGTCGGCGAGCAGCTGGTCGGCGGAGGCGCCGGGGGCGGCGGCGACGGAGAGCTCGTCGTAGAAGCCGGGCTGGAGGTAGAGCTCCTGGGCGACCTTGGTGTCGAAGAGGACCAGGCTGCCGCCGGCGTTGACGGCGCCGTCCTCGGTGGTGAAGACGCCGGAGAGGGTGAACTCGCGGACCGGGCCGTTGGTGGCGACGCGGACCTTGTCGCCGGTCTTGTAGCCGCCGGTGGAGGCGGTCTCCTTGTCGAGGGCGACCTGGTCGTCCCGGACCGGGCCGGTGCCGTCGGTGAACGTGTAGCGGGGGTCCTTGCCGTCCTTGACGGGGGCGAAGTTGGAGCCCTTGTTGTCCCAGCCGGAGCCGATCAGCTTGCCGTTCTCGTCGCCGACGCCGGCGAAGCCCGAGACGCGGCCGGAGACCGAGCCGACGCCCTTGACGGCCTTGACCTTCTCCAGGGTCTGCTGGCTGAGGCCGGGGTCGCCCTCCTTCTGGCCGTCCTCGCCGCGGGCCTGGCCGTGCGAGGTGACGGAGACGGCGACGCCGCTGTAGCTCTTGGCCGACTGGCCGGACAGGGCGTTGCTGAGGGTGTCGGTGAAGACGAGGGTGCCGGAGACGAAGGCGACGCCGAGGGTGACGGCGAGCACCGTCATCAGCAGCCTCGCCTTGTGCGCGAGGACGTTGCGCAGGGCGGTACGGAACATGGGGATCTCAGTCCTGGGGCTGGAGGTCTGTCAGGAGGGCTGCGGGGGCTCCGCGGAGCGGGGTGGTCCGGCTCCGGGTCAGCTGGTGCGGCCCTTGGCGTCGAAGGCCTTCATCCGGTCGAGCACGCCGTCGGCGGTGGGCGCGTACATCTCGTCGACGATGCGGCCGTCGGCGAGGAAGATGACGCGGTCCGCGTAGGAGGCGGCGACGGCGTCGTGGGTGACCATCACGACGGTCTGGCCGAGCTCGCGCACCGAGTTGCGCAGGAAGCCGAGGACCTCGGCGCCGGAGCGGGAGTCGAGGTTTCCGGTCGGCTCGTCGCCGAAGATGATCTCGGGGCGGGCGGCGAGGGCGCGGGCCACGGCGACGCGCTGCTGCTGGCCGCCGGAGAGCTGGGTGGGGCGGTGGGAGAGGCGGCCGGAGAGGCCGACCATGTCCACCACGGTGTCCAGCCACTGCTTGTCGGGCTTGCGGCCGGCGATGTCCATGGGGAGGGTGATGTTCTCCAGGGCGGTCAGGGTCGGCAGCAGGTTGAAGGCCTGGAAGATGAAGCCGATCTTGTCCCGGCGCAGCTGGGTCAGCTGCTTGTCCTTGAGGGAGCCGAGCTCGGTGTCGCCGATGCGGACCGAGCCGGAGGAGAAGGTGTCCAGCCCGGCCACGCAGTGCATCAGCGTGGACTTGCCGGAGCCGGAGGGGCCCATGATCGCGGTGAACTGGCCCTGGCCGAAGTCGACGGAGACGTTGTCCAGCGCGACCACCTGGGTCTCGCCCTGGCCGTACACCTTGGAGAGCTGCGTGGCGCGGGCGGCCACGGCCTGTGCGGTGTGCTGCCGGGCGTAGTTCATGGCGGTCACGGGGGGACTCCTGTCGAACAGTTCTGCGGTGGGGCGGGACCTTTCCATCCTCACCGGGGGCACCCCCGCCGGGGATCAGCCGCGGTGCCCGTTCGACGGCCCACTGGAGTCTGACCGCAGGGGGCGCCGTCTCCTCCTCTGGTATGACAGGAGCTAGCCGCGGGGGTCCGCGCGGGGGTCCGGCGCGCGGGGTGGCCCGGGGTGGCGGGCGGGGTGGCGCAGGGCAACGGAATCAGGTCAATCCCGGGGCGGGGCGGCGCATCCTCCGGAAGCGGGCCGACCGTGACTTATCGGGTCTGACGCCCACTCAATCGCCAATAAAATCAGACAACATCGGATAGAGGGCCCCCTGTCGGCGGGGGTGTTCCGGATAGGCTCGTCACTGCCTTCAAGGCATTTTCCACGGGGCCCGCCGCGCCTTGCCCGGATGGTGGAATGGCAGACACGGCGAGCTTAAACCTCGCTGGCCCTCGGGCCGTGCCGGTTCAAGTCCGGCTCCGGGCACACATGCGGCTCTTCCGTTTATCGGCGGCGGTTCGCCGAGCCTTCTCCTAAGATCCTCCTCCAGCAGTAGGGTGCTTTTTTTGCGAGCGCATTACTCTTGAAGGCAAGGCCGCGCACGGTGGCCATGGAGGAGTGAGATGAGGAGCAGTAACCCGGTCTTCTCGCGACGGGGGTTCAGCCGCGACAACGGCGGCTACGCGGGCTTCGAGGCGCAGCACGCGCAGGCCGGGACCGCGACCAACCCGTACGCGACGAATCCTTACGCCACCGACGCGGCCACCGGCATGCCGGCCGCCCCGGCCCGCGGCAACGCGATGACCATCGACGACGTCGTGACCCGCACGGCCATGACGCTCGGCACCCTGATCGTCACCGCGACCCTCGCGTGGATCTTCCTGCCCGTGGACGCGGCCAACGTCGGCATGTCGTACGGCGTCGCCGTGGGCGCGGCGCTCGTCGCGTTCGTGCTCGCCATGGTCCAGAGCTTCAAGAGCAAGCCGTCGTCGGCGCTGATCCTCGGCTACGCGGCGTTCGAGGGCGTCTTCCTCGGCGTCATCTCGATGGTGACCAGCACCTACATCAGCCCCGGCGTGGTCGTCCAGGCCGTGCTCGGCACGATGTGCGTCTTCGCGGCGGTGCTCTTCGCCTACAAGATGCGCTGGATCCGCGTCACCCGCCGCTTCACCGGCTTCGTGATGGCCGCGGCCCTCGGCTTCGTCCTGCTCATGCTGGCGAACTCGCTGTTCATGCTGTTCGGCGGCGGTGACGGCCTCGGCTTCCGCAGCGGCGCCCTCGGCATCGTCTTCGGCATCGTCGGCGTCATCCTCGGCGCCTGCTTCCTCGCCCTGGACTTCAAGCAGGTCGAGGACGGCGTGACGTACGGCGCCCCGCGCGAGGAGTCCTGGCTGGCGGCCTTCGGCCTCACGCTGACCCTGGTGTGGATCTACCTGGAGCTGCTGCGCCTGTTCCAGATCCTCTCGGGCGACGACTAGTCGTACCGGCAGAGCCAGGGGAAGGCCCCGCGAGCGTTCGCTCGCGGGGCCTTCCCGCGTCTGGGCTCGTGAGGGGGGCAACGGGTCGTCGGTGCGATCAGCCGAACCTGCGGGCGGCTCTGCGCAGGCCGTACTCGTGGATGATCGCCTTGGCCTGGCCGTGCGACAGCTCGTGCGCGCCGAGCAGCCAGCTGACCTTGTCCTCGAACCGGACGAGGGAGGGGCCTTCGTCCACGGTGCGGAGCCAGTCGGAGATCTCACGACCGGTGGTCTGGGGGATTCTGTCGATCATGTTGCGGTGGGTCTTCTCGGAGAACTCTACGGACATGGGCGCCTCCGGGGGGTGTCGCCGTGCTGTTCTCTTCACGTCACCGTGCCGCAGAGTTCGCCCGTTGGCAATGGTGCCGGGGCGGCGCGTAAGGTCGGCCGGGTGCTCGATACCTCACCCCTGAACGCCGCCGTGGAACGCTTCGCCGACCGGCTGCGGAGCGCCCCGCAGAGCCGGCTGCAGCGGGGTGCGGCCGCCGAGGCCCTGGAGCTGGCCCGTGAGCTCGCGCTGCGCGCCCAGCGGCTGGAGGACCCGGTCGGGGCGGCTCCGGCGCGCGTGATGCCGGAGGCGGGCCTCTTCACCGTGGGGGACCAGGTGGCGGTGGCCGGCCTCGACCTGGCCGAGGCGCTGCGCGCCGCGGACCGGGAAGGCGCCCCGGACGGCGCGAAGGCCCCGTCCGAGATGCTGGACGAGGCCGTGGCGCTGGTGGAGCGGGCGGAAGTCAGAGCGATGCGATGACGCGGTCCGCGAGGATGTAGACGTTGCTGTCGGGGTCCTCGGAGTCACCGCAGGAGAAGGTCAGGGCGTAGGCGCCGGAGATGCCGGAGCCGCCCAGCAGGACCGGGGCGGTGCCCGAGCGCAGGGCCTCGGCGAGGCGCTCCGCGGTCTCCCGGTGGCCCGGGGTCATGCAGAGCGTGGTGCCGTCGGTGAAGACGTACACGTCGAGGGTGCCCAGCGGGCCCGGACGGACGTCGGCGAGGGCCGTACGGGCCTCCGCGAGCTCCTCCAGGCGGCTGACGGTGCGCTCGTGGTCGGCGCCGGGGCTCGGCTGGACCGGGACGAAGTCGGGGTGCGAGGGGTGGCGGCGGCGGGCCGCGGCCAGCTCGGCCGAATCCTCCGGGTACTCGTCGGCGAGGTCGTCGCCCAGGACCGGCTCCAGGCCGACCAGGTCCGCCTGCCGGGGCAGGAACAGCGGGCTGTCCTCGCCGAGGCCCGGCAGGCCGCCCAGCAGCGACGTGGGGGCCTCCCCGGCGAAGCGGGGGGAGGTGTCGGCGGCGTCGCGGGCCTCCTGCGCGGCCCAGAAGGCCCGCGCCTCGGCCAGCTCGCGCTCGCGCTCCTCGGCCAGGGCCTCGGCCACGGCGGCTCGTATCTCGGCGGCGGGGGACGACGGCACGGCGGCGCGCGCGTGCGGGACGGCCGCGGCGCGCGGGTGCGCCGACACCGCAAGCTCACCGCGCAGGGCGGTGACCTGCTTGCGCAGTCCGTGGACGGCGTGCAGCGCAGCAGCGCCCACGGCCGTGGCAGCGGCCGTGGTCAGCAGCAGGGCAAGAGACATGGCGCTCACTGACTAACTCCTGGTTGATTCGATCCCCCGACTTCCTACATCAGCTTGTCCTGTGCTGTGAATGGCGTGCAGTGCATTACGTCATGAAATGGACAGGTCTTTCGTCCTTACGGATCACAGCTGATGGCGTCTGACCTGGGCAAATGCCGATCCCCCAGGACAAAGGTCACATCCTGGGGGAGATTCGGTCACAGGTCGGCCGCGACGGGATTGGATTTGCCGTCAGTAGAGCGCACCGACCTGGAGGATCCCTTGCGGGGCCTGGGTGCCCCGCTCGATCCGCCGGTCGGCGGGGCCGTCCGGGCTACGAGAGGCGCTCGATCACCATGGCCATGCCCTGGCCGCCGCCGACGCACATCGTCTCCAGGCCGAACTGCTTGTCGTGGAACTGGAGGCTGTTGATCAGCGTGCCGGTGATGCGGGCACCGGTCATCCCGAACGGGTGACCGACGGCGATGGCCCCGCCGTTGACGTTCAGCTTGTCGAGCGGGATCTCCAGGTCGCGGTAGGACGGGATGACCTGGGCCGCGAAGGCCTCGTTGATCTCGAACAGGTCGATGTCGCCGACGGTCAGCCCGGCCCGCTTCAGGGCCTGCTTCGACGCCTCGACCGGGCCCAGGCCCATGATCTCGGGGGACAGGGCGGTGACGCCGGTGGAGACGATCCGGGCCAGCGGGGTCAGGCCCAGCTCCCGCGCCTTGGTGTCGCTCATGATGACGAGCGCGGCGGCGCCGTCGTTGAGCGGGCAGCAGTTGCCGGCCGTGACCAGGCCGTCGGGGCGGAAGACGGGCTTGAGGCCCTCCACGCCCTCCAGGGTGACGCCGGCGCGCGGGCCGTCGTCCTTGCTGACGACGGTGCCGTCCGGGGTGGTGACCGGGGTGATCTCGCGCGCCCAGAAGCCGTTCTTGATGGCCTCCTCGGCCAGGTTCTGGGAGCGGACGCCGAACTCGTCCATGTCCCGGCGGGTCACGCCCTTGAGGCGGGCCAGGTTCTCGGCGGTCTGCCCCATGGAGATGTACGCGTCGGGGATCAGGCCGTCCTCGCGCGGGTCGTGCCAGTCGCTGCCCTCGCTCTGCGCGACGGCGGCCGTGCGGCCCTCGGCGTCGGCGAAGAGCGGGTTGTGGGTCTCCGGCAGGCCGTCGGAGGAGCCCTTCGCGAACCGGGAGACGGTCTCGACGCCGGCGGAGATGAACACGTCGCCCTCGCCCGCCTTGATGGCGTGCAGCGCCATCCGGGAGGTCTGGAGCGAGGAGGAGCAGTAGCGGGTGATCGTGGTGCCGGGCAGGTAGTCCATGCCCATCTGCACGGCGACGATGCGGGCGAGGTTGTGCCCCTGCTCGCCGCCGGGGAGGCCGCAGCCGAGCATCAGGTCGTCGATCTGGCGCGGGTCCAGCTCGGGGACCTTCGCGAGGGCGGCCTGGATGATCGTGGCGGTGAGGTCGTCCGGACGGACGTCCTTGAGCGAGCCCTTGCCGGCGCGCCCGATCGGGGAGCGGGCGGTGGAAACGATGACGGCTTCGGGCATCGGGACTCCAAGGGGTGCGTGCGTCGTTGCGGGACCGCAAGCGAAGTTACCGCCCCGTACGGTCGGGGTCACGGTGCGCAGCGTGTGACCCCGGACTCCTTTTGAACACGCCGCTCGCGCGGCTCGGCAGCGGCCCGCCCGCCCCGGGCGGGGTTACGCCGGGTCCTCGTGGGCGGAGCCGGCGGTGGTGGCCGGTTGTGGGGGCTGGGGTTCCGGGAGGCGCCGGCGGCGGCGGTGTTTCAGCAGGGCCCACGGGCCGCGGGCCGGGGTGACCTCCGTGCCGGGCTCGCCCGCCGCCGCCGAGGCCGCCTTCGCCACCAGCAGCATGTCCTCGTCCCGCGAGACGTCCAGCCGGTCCGAGCCCGGCCACAGCCCCAGCGCCGCGCACAGCGTCGGCAGCATCGCCATCGCCGCCGTCGCGTACCCCTCCGCCGACGGGTGGTAGGAGTCCGGGCCGAACATCTCGCGCGGGTTCGCCGCGAACTCCGGGCCCAGCAGGTCCCCCATCGAGATCGTGCGGGCGCCCAGCGCGACCACGCCGACCGTCTGCGCCGCCGCCAGCTGCCGCGAGACCCGGCGGGCCATCCACCGCAGTGGCTGGTACACCGGCTCGATGGTGCCCAGGTCGGGGCAGGTCCCGACCACCACCTCCGCGCCCGCGAGCCGCAGTCTGCGTACCGCCGCCGTCAGCAGCCGCACCGACTGCGTCAGCGGCATCCGCTTGGTCACGTCGTTCGCGCCGATGATGATCACGCACACGTCCGGCGCCGGCCCGCGCCCGTCCAGCAGCAGGCTCACCTGGCGGTCGAGGTCGTCGGACATGGCCCCGGACAGTGCCACGTTGCGCAGCTCCACCGGCCGCTCGGCCACCGCCGCCAGCCCGGATGCCAGCAGGGCGGCCGGCGTCTGGCGGGCCCGGTGGACGCCCAGTCCGGCCGCGGTGGAGTCGCCCAGCATGCCCATGCGCAGCGGCCCGGGGCTCAGTTCCGGCCCGCCGAACTCGCTCCCGTACAGACCGTCCGCCCGCGGCGGGTCGCCCAGCCCGTTGCCGACCGTGCGCTTCGCGAACTGCACCTCCGCCAGCACCAGCCCGAACGCGGCCACTCCGACCAGCCCGAGTCCGCCACCGCCGTACGCTGCACCCGCCGCGATCCGGCGGGCCGTCCTCGCCCTGGACACCCTTGGAGCCACCTCCTGCGTCGTGTTGACCTACCTGCCCCGTACTGCCGGTCGGCCAATCCCTTTCCGCATACTCTGGCCGGACCTCCCGGAGAACCCGTGGAGTCCCCTTCTTGGAGAACATGGTGCAATTCCACGACTCGATGATCAGCCTCGTCGGCAACACCCCGCTGGTGAAGCTCAACCGCGTGACCGAAGGCCTGCAGGCCACCGTGCTGGCCAAGGTCGAGTACTTCAACCCCGGCGGTTCGGTCAAGGACCGCATCGCCGTCCGGATGATCGAGGCCGCCGAGCAGAGCGGTGCCCTCAAGCCCGGTGGCACCATCGTGGAGCCCACCAGCGGCAACACCGGCGTCGGACTCGCCATCGTGGCCCAGCAGAAGGGCTACAAGTGCATCTTCGTCTGCCCTGACAAGGTGTCGATGGACAAGATCAACGTGATGCGCGCGTACGGCGCCGAGGTCGTGGTCTGCCCCACCGCCGTCGACCCCGAGCACCCGGACTCGTACTACAACGTGTCCGACCGCCTCGCGCGGGAGCCCGGCGCCTGGAAGCCCGACCAGTACAGCAACCCGAACAACCCCCGTTCGCACTACGAGACCACCGGTCCCGAGCTCTGGGAGCAGACCGAGGGGAAGATCACGCACTTCGTGGCGGGCGTCGGCACCGGCGGCACGATCTCCGGCACCGGCAACTACCTCAAGGAGGTCAGCGGCGGGAAGGTCAAGGTCATCGGCGCGGACCCGGAGGGCTCCGTCTACTCCGGCGGCAGCGGCCGCCCGTACCTCGTCGAGGGTGTCGGCGAGGACTTCTGGCCGACCGCCTACGACCCGAACGTCACCGACGAGATCATCGCGGTGTCCGACAAGGACTCCTTCCAGATGACCCGCCGCCTGGCGAAGGAGGAGGGCCTGCTGGTCGGCGGATCCTGCGGCATGGCGGTCGTCGCCGCGCTGCGCGCCGCCGAGGGCCTGGGCCCGGACGACGTGGTCGTCGTGCTGCTGCCGGACAGCGGCCGCGGCTACCTCAGCAAGATCTTCTCGGACGAGTGGATGGCCGGGCACGGCTTCCTGGAGGAGGCGGGCCCCGCGGCGCGCATCGGCGACGTCCTCGCCGACAAGGAGGGCGGCATCCCGTCGCTCGTCCACATGCACCCGGAGGAGACCGTCGGCCAGGCCATCGACGTGCTGCGCGAGTACGGCGTCTCGCAGATGCCGATCGTCAAGCCGGGTGCCGGCCACCCCGACGTGATGGCCGCCGAGGTCATCGGGTCGGTCGTGGAGAAGGAGCTCCTCGCGGCGCTGTTCGCGCAGCGGGCCTCCCTCGGCGACCCGTTGGAGAAGCACATGAGCGCGCCGCTGCCGCAGGTCGGCTCCGGTGAGCCGGTCTCCGAGCTGATGGCGGTGCTGGGCGAGGCCGACGCGGCGATCGTGCTGGTCGAGGGCAAGCCGACCGGTGTGGTGAGCCGCCAGGACCTGCTGGCGTTCCTGGCGAAGACCGCCAAGTAGTCCCCGCGTACGCGGCCGGGGAGGCGGCGGGCCACGGGGCAGCCGTCCTTCCCGGGGCGGGGGTGGTGGGCGGGGACCGCCGCACCCCCGGCGGGCCGGGGGGCGGGACGACGGCGGTCCCCGTCCGGGACACGGGCCGGGTCAGGGCCGTCCGCGTCCGTGGCGCCCGCGCGCTCCGGGAGCCGCTCCGGAGGCGTGCGCAGGTGCCGTGCGAGGTGTCGGCCGGGTCCGCTGCCTTCCCGGTCTCCCGGGCTCCCCTGCCGACGACCACCACTGTGCCGGAGCCGTGTTAAGCGGGTGCTGCCGTCACGTGTCGCGCCCGTACCGTTTGCGCGACGGCCTGGGAGGGGCGACGGCCTAGGGGGTGTCCGCAAAGTCCCGCCTGCCCCGCGGCGCCCGGCACGCACTCTCGCCGCACCGGGCGAAAGCCCGAGTACGTCCAGTACGCGGGCTTCCGCCCGGCACGCCGAGAGCACGCACCGGACACCGCGGAGCCCGCCCTCCGGGCGGACGGCGCCACTTTGCGGACACCCCCTAGGAGCGAGACCGGCGCAGCCGGCCGGTGTGGGCGAGGTTCACGCCCACGATGCCCGCCCAGGTCGCCACCAGGCCGCCGATGCCCTGGGTGATCCCGATGGCCGACAGCGGCACCGCCAGCACCAGCGTGACGATCGCGAAGCCGAAGCGCTCCCCGAAGGCGCTCGCCGCGGACCCGCCGGGGCCCGGCCCGCCGCGGGCCTGGAGCAGCCGCTCCTCCGCGAGCCGGCGCCGGACCTGGGTGTCGACCTTGTCCACGAAGGATTCCACCAGTGCGGCGTCGTACTCGGGCCCGAGCTCCCGCCGGGCCTCCAGCGTGGCGGCGAGTTCCTTCTTGAGCTCTGTCATGAGGCCACCGTAGGAAGGGCCGGTGCGGCCCGCACTGGGGGTAGCCCCCGTATCCGGATCGCGGGCACCGGCTTGCCCCGCTGCATAGACACATGCAGAGTGCAGGGTGACTGAATATCTCACCGGGGACGGGACGGAGGGGGCGGCGATGAACGACAGCCCGGCCGCGAGGCTGCAACAGCTGTTCGAGGGACACCGGCTGACGCCGACCCAGCGGCGGATCGCGCACTGCATGGTGCGCGGCGCGGCGGAGGTGCCGTTCCTGTCGAGCGTGGAACTCGCCGAGCTGGCCGGGGTGAGCCAGCCCTCGGTGACCCGGTTCGCCGTGGCCCTCGGTTTCGACGGGTACCCGGCGCTGCGCCGGCACCTGCGCGAGGTGGCTCCGGCCGGGCGCCCCGAGCCCGCGGCCGAGGGCGAGTACAACGAGTACCAGCAGGCCGTGCAGGGCGAGATCGAGAACCTCCGGCGGCTGTCGGCGATGCTCGCGGACCCGGCGCCGGTCGAGGAGGCGGGCCGGGTGCTCGCGGCCTCGGCGCCGCTCCCGGTGCTGGGGCTGCGGGCGGCGTCCTCGCAGGCGCGCGGGTTCGCGTACTTCGCCGCCAAGGTGCATCCGGACGTGCGCCTGCTCGACGAGGGCGGCTCGATGCTCGCCGACCGGATCGACGCGGCGGCCGCCGCCGGGGCCTCGGCGCTGCTGTGCTTCGCGCTGCCGCGGCACCCGCGCGAGGTGGTGGAGGCCCTGGAGCACGCGCGGGCGGCCGGGCTGACCGCGGTGACGGTCGCCGACTCGGCCTTCGCGCCCGTCGCCCGGCACTCGGACCTGCTGATCCCGGCGCCGGTCGGCACCGGGCTGGCCTTCGACACGGCGTGCGCGCCGATGCTGCTGGGCCGGGTGCTGCTGGAGGCGATGGCGGACGCCCTGCCGGACGCGCAGGCGCGGCTGGAGGACTTCGACGCGCGGGCCGCCGCGCGGGGCCTGTTCGTGGAGTAGCCGCCGGCCGGCCGGTGTCCCGGGCCGGCCCGCCCCTACAGCAGCGCGTCCGCGCGGGCGCCGCCCGCCTCCGCGACGATCTCCGCCGGGGTCTGTGCCGGGCGGGCCAGGGCGAAGCGGACGGGGTCCCGCGGGCCGGGGCCGGCCGTGAAGCCGTGGACCGCCGGGCGGGGGAGGCTGTTGTAGCCGTAGTGGGCCGTGAAGGCGTACGCACCCGTGTCCGGGACGGCGATCACGTCCCCCGGGGAGAGCTCCGGCAGCTCCCGGGCGGTGGCCAGCAGGTCCCCCGCGAAGCAGGCCGGGCCCGCGACGTCCTGGGCCACCGGGGGCCCGGTCCGGGGCGCGCCCCCGGCGTCGTACGCCAGGATCCGCAGCGGCCAGGCCGCCGGCGCGTACACGGTGCGGGTGGCCAGCTGGACCCCCGCGTGGGTCAGGGCGATGCGGCGGCCGCCGGCCGTCTTCGTGTACTCGACCCGCGCCAGCACCAGCCCGTGCTTGGCCAGCAGGGCCCGCCCGAACTCGGTGACCAGCCCGTACGAGCCGTCGAAGAGCGCGGGGACGGCCGCGTGCAGGGCCGTCACGTACTCCGCGAACGACGGCGCGTGCGCGTCCGAGGCGAAGTCCACCGGCAGCCCGCCGCCGATGTCGAGGGTGTCGACCCGGCGCTCCCCGGCCGCCGCGTTGATCTCCTCGGCCAGCCCGTGCAGCTCCCGCACCCCCTCGGCGATCCGCTCCAGCGGCACCCCCTGTGAGCCCGAGTGGACGTGCAGCCGGGTCAGCCAGGGCCGGTCCGCGAAGGCCCGTACGAGCTCCTCGCGGGCGCCGGGGTCGCGCAGGGCGAAGCCGAACTTGGCGGTGGCGGTGGCGGTGGACAGGGCGCCGATGGTGCCGGCGCCGGTCTGCGGGTTGATCCGCAGCCCGACGGGGGAGCGGGTGGGGGCCGCGGCGACCAGGGCGTCGAGGCGCTCCAGCTCCTGCCGGTTGTCGGCGTTGACGGCGATGCCGAGGTCCAGCGCCCCGCGCAGTTCGGCGGCCGTCTTCGCGGGGGAGTCCAGCACGGTCCGTTCCGCCGGGACCCCGGCCGCCCGGACCAGGGCGAGTTCGCCGGGGCTGGCCGCCTCGCAGCCGAGCCCGGCGTCCGCGAGCAGCCGCAGGACGGGCACCAGCGGGGCGGCCTTGACCGCGAAGGTGTGCAGGACGGGCGTGCCGGGTGCCACCGCGGCGGCGAAGGCCTGCGCGAGGGCGGCCGCGGAGGCGCGGATTCCGGCCACGTCGAGCAGGCAGACCACCGGCTCGCGGTCCAGCAGCCCCTGCTCCACGGCGGCCCGTACGGCCCGGTCACGGCGCTCCGCGGCGCCCTGCGTGTGCGTGTCGGCAGCCATGTGCGCCATCCCATCATCAGGCCGACCCGCCCGCAGCTGTTGACTGGAACTATTCATACAGCGAGGATGTGAATGGATTGACCAACATCGGAGGAGGCACCAGCCATGTCAGGACCCCGCCCCGTACGGGCCGCGCGAGGCACCGAGCTCAGCACCCTGGGATGGCAGCAGGAGGCCGCCCTCCGCATGCTGCAGAACAACCTCGACCCCGAGGTCGCCGAGCACCCCGACAAGCTCGTCGTCTACGGCGGCACCGGCAAGGCCGCCCGCGACTGGCGCTCCTTCGACGCGATGGTCCGCACCCTGCGCACCCTCAAGCAGGACGAGACCATGCTGGTCCAGTCCGGCCGCCCGGTCGGCGTGATGCAGACCCACGAGTGGGCGCCGCGCGTCCTGCTCGCCAACTCCAACCTGGTCGGCGACTGGGCCAACTGGGAGGAGTTCCGCCGTCTGGAGCACCTCGGCCTGACCATGTACGGCCAGATGACGGCCGGCTCCTGGATCTACATCGGCACCCAGGGCATCCTCCAGGGCACCTACGAGACCTTCGCGGCCGTCGCCGCCAAGAAGTTCGGCGGCACCCTGGCCGGCACCATCACCCTCACCGCCGGCCTCGGCGGCATGGGCGGCGCCCAGCCGCTGGCCGTGACGATGAACGACGGCGTCGCCATCTGCATCGACGTCGACCCGCGCGCCATCGAGCGCCGCATCGAGCACCGCTACCTGGACGTCAAGGCCGACAACCTGCGCCACGCCCTCCAGCTGGCCGTCGAGGCCCGCGACGCCCGCAAGCCGCTCTCCATCGGCCTCCTCGGCAACGCCGCCGAGCTGCTCCCGCAGATGCTGGCCGAGGGCGCCCCGATCGACATCGTCACCGACCAGACCTCGGCCCACGACCCGCTGTCCTACCTGCCGGTCGGCGTCGCCTTCGAGGACATGGCCGACGCCGCCGCCAAGGACCCGGCCGGCTTCACCACCCGCGCCCGCGAGTCGATGGCCAAGCACGTCGAGGCCATGGTCGGCTTCATGGACGCCGGCTCCGAGGTCTTCGACTACGGCAACTCCATCCGCGGCGAGGCCCAGCTGGCCGGCTACGACCGCGCCTTCGCCTTCCCCGGCTTCGTCCCCGCCTACATCCGCCCGCTGTTCTGCGAGGGCAAGGGCCCCTTCCGCTGGGCCGCCCTGTCCGGCGAGGCCTCGGACATCCACAAGACCGACAAGGCGATGCTGGAGCTGTTCCCGGAGAACGAGTCCCTGCACCGCTGGATCAAGATGGCCGGCGAGCGCGTCCACTTCCAGGGCCTGCCCGCCCGCATCTGCTGGCTCGGCTACGGCGAGCGCGACAAGGCCGGCGAGCGCTTCAACGAGATGGTCGCCGACGGCACCCTCGCCGCCCCGCTGGCCATCGGCCGCGACCACCTCGACTGCGGCTCCGTGGCCTCCCCGTACCGCGAGACCGAGGCCATGCTCGACGGCTCCGACGCGATCGCCGACTGGCCGCTGCTCAACGCCATGGTCAACGTGGCCTCCGGCGCCTCTTGGGTCTCCATCCACCACGGCGGCGGCGTCGGCATGGGCCGCTCCATCCACGCCGGCCAGGTCACCGTGGCCGACGGCACCCCGCTGGCCGGCGAGAAGATCCGCCGCGTCCTCACCAACGACCCCGGCATGGGCGTCATCCGCCACGTCGACGCCGGCTACGACATCGCCGAGAACGTCGCCGACGAGCGCGGCGTCCGCGTCCCGATGCGCGAGGGTGACCAGGCGTGACCTCGCCCCACGACCCGTCCCCGGCCGCGCGGCCGGGGACGGGGTCCTCCTTCCACGGCATGTGGAACGACCTCGCCCCCATCGGCCGCCACGCGGACTCCGGCGGCTACCGCCGCTACGCCTGGACCGGTGCCGACGCCGACTGCCGGGCCTGGTTCCGCGGGCAGGCCGAGGCGCGCGGGCTCGCGTACGAGGTGGACCGCAACGGCAACCAGTGGGCCTGGCTCGGCGACCCCCTCGCGGGCGACGCCGTGGTCACCGGCTCCCACCTGGACTCCGTCCCCGACGGCGGGGCCTTCGACGGCCCCCTCGGCGTGGTGTCCTCCTTCGCCGCCCTGGACGAGCTCCGCGCCCGCGGCGCCACCCTCACCCGGCCCCTGGCCATCACCAACTTCGGTGACGAGGAGGGCGCCCGCTTCGGGCTGGCCTGCGTCGGCTCCCGGCTCGCCGCCGGACAGCTGACCAAGGAGAAGGCGTACGAGCTGCGCGACGCCGACGGCGTCAGCCTCCCGCAGGCCATGGAGGCCGCCGGGTACGACCCGCAGGCCATCGGCGCCGACCCCGAACGCCTCGCCCGCATCGGGGCCTTCGTCGAACTCCACGTCGAACAGGGCCGCGCCCTCGACCTGTCCGGCGACCGCGTCGGCATCGCGTCCGCGATCTGGCCGCACGGCCGCTGGCGGTTCGACTTCCACGGCGAGGCCAACCACGCGGGCACCACCCGCCTGGTGGACCGCCGCGACCCGATGCTCACGTACGCGGAGACCGTCCTGGCCGCCCGCCGGGAGGCGGCCCTCGCCGGTGCCGTCGCCACCTTCGGCAAGATCTCCGTCGAGCCGAACGGCGTCAACGCCATCCCGTCCCTCGTCCGGGGCTGGCTCGACTCCCGCGCCGCCGACCAGGCCACCCTCGACACCGTCGTCACGGCCGTCGAGAAGGCCGCCCGCGAGCACGCCGACCGCGACGGCATCGACCTGAACGTCGTACGGGAGTCCTTCACCCCCGTCGTCGAGTTCGAGCACGCCCTGCGCGACGAGCTGAACCGCCTCCTCGGCGGCTCCGTCCCGGTCCTCGGCACGGGCGCGGGACACGACGCCGGAATCCTCTCCGCCGCGGTCCCGACCGCGATGCTGTTCGTGCGCAACCCCACCGGCGTCTCCCACTCGCCGCGGGAGTTCGCCGCCGAGGACGACTGCGTCGCCGGGGTCCTCGCACTCGCCGACGTACTGGAAGGCCTCGCATGCCGCTGAAGACGTACTGGCTGGAGCACGCCTGGCTCGGCAACACCGTCGAGCCGGGCGTCGCCCTGGAGGCGGGGGCCGACGGGCGGATCGCCGCCCTGCGCACCGGGACGGACACCCCGCCCCCCGGCGCCGAGGTGCTGCGCGGCCTGACCGTCCCGGGCCTGGCGAACGCGCACAGCCACGCCTTCCACCGGGCCCTGCGCTCGGTGGTCCAGGTCGGCTCGGGCACCTTCTGGACCTGGCGCGACGTCATGTACAAGGTCGCCCAGAACCTCACCCCCGAGACCTACTTCGACCTGGCCCGCGCCGTGTACGCGGAGATGGCCCTGGCCGGCGTCACCAACGTCGGCGAGTTCCACTACGTCCACCACGCCCCCGGCGGCACCCCGTACGCCGACCCCAACGCCATGGGCGAGGCCCTGATCGAGGCCGCCGCGGCGGCGGGCATCCGCATCACCCTCCTCGACACCGCCTACCTCTCCTCCGGCTTCGGCGAGGCCCCCAACGAGCACCAGAAGCGGTTCTCCGACGGCACCGCCGACGCCTGGGCCGAGCGGGTCTCCGCCCTCAAGCCCCGCGCGCACGCGCTGATCGGCGCGGCGGTCCACTCCGTGCGCGCCGTCCCCGCGGACCAGCTGGCCACGGTCGCCGGCTGGGCGCAGGACCGGCAGGCCCCGCTGCACGTCCACCTGTCCGAGCAGACGGCCGAGAACGACGCCTGCCGGGCGGCCCACGGGCGCACGCCCACCCAGCTCCTCGCCGACCACGGGGTGCTGGGCCCGCGCACCACCGGCGTGCACAACACGCACCTGACGGACGCGGACATCGCCCTGCTCGGCGGCACCACCACCGGCACCTGCATGTGCCCCACCACCGAACGCGACCTCGCCGACGGCATCGGCCCGGCCGGCCGGCTCCAGCGGGCCGGCAGCCCGCTGTCGCTGGGCAGCGACAGCCACGCCGTGATCGACCTCCTGGAGGAGGCCCGCGCGATGGAGCTGAACGAGCGCCTCGCCAGCCGCACCCGGGGTCACTGGACCGCGAACGCCCTGCTGCGGGCCGCCACCGAAGACGGGCACGCCGCGCTCGGCCTGCCGGACGCGGGCCGCCTGGAGACGGGCGCCCTCGCCGACTTCACCACCATCGCGCTGGACTCCGTGCGCACGGCCGGCCCGCTGCCGCGCCTCGGCGCGGAAACGGCCGTCTTCGCCGCCTCGGCCGCCGACGTCCGCCACACGGTGGTCGGCGGCCGCCACGTGGTCCGCGACGGCGCCCACACCCTGGTCGGGGACGTGGCCGGGGCCCTGACCGACTCGATCGCCGCCGTCCGCGGCTGACAGCCTGGAGCCCCCCGCCCCGCCCCTTCCCGTCCATGGCCCCGTCGGCGTCCGAGGCGCGGGGTCCGGGGCCGCAGGCCCCGGTTCCGGGAAGGGGCGGGGCGGGGGGAACAGACACCTCCGAGAGGAACCCCTCCGTGTCCACCACCCTGATCACCAACATCGGCAGCCTCGTCACCAACGACCCCGCCCTCGGCGACGGCTCGCCGCTCGGCCTCGTCGAGAACGCCGCCCTCGTCATCGACGGCGACACCGTCGCCTGGGCCGGCCCCGCCGCCGCGGCCCCCGCCGCCGACGCGTCCTTCGACGCGCAGGGCCGCGCCGTCATCCCCGGCTTCGTCGACTCGCACAGCCACCTCGTCTTCGCCGGCGACCGCACCGCCGAGTTCAACGCCCGGATGTCCGGCCGCAGCTACTCCGCCGGCGGCATCCGCACCACCGTCGCCGCCACCCGCGCCGCCACCGACGCGGAGCTGGAGGCCAACCTGCTGCGCCACCTCGACGAGGCACGCCGCCAGGGCACCACCACCTTCGAGACCAAGTCCGGCTACGGCCTCACCGTCGCCGACGAGGCCCGCGCCCTGCGCATCGCCTCCGCGCACACCGAGGAGGTCACCTACCTCGGCGCGCACATCGTCTCCCCGGACTACGCCGACGACCCGGCCGGCTACGTGGACCTCGTCACCGGCGAGATGCTGGCGGCCTGCGCCCCGTACGCCCGCTGGGTGGACGTCTTCTGCGAGAAGGGCGCCTTCGACGGCGACCAGGCCCGCGCGATCCTCACCGCCGGCGCCGCCGCCGGGCTGATCCCCCGCGTCCACGCCAACCAGCTCACCTACGGGCCCGGCGTGCAGCTCGCCGTGGAGCTGGAGGCGGCCTCCGCCGACCACTGCACCCACCTCACCGACGCCGACGTGGACGCGCTCGCCCAGGCCGCCGGCACCACCGTCGCGACCCTGCTGCCCGGCGCCGAGTTCTCCACCCGCGCGAAGTGGCCCGACGCCCGCCGGCTGCTGGACGCGGGGGCCACCGTCGCCCTGTCGACGGACTGCAACCCCGGGTCCTCGTACACGAGCTCCATGCCGTTCTGCATCGCCCTCGCCGTCCGGGACATGGGCATGACCCCCGACGAGGCCCTGTGGGCCGCCACCGCCGGCGGGGCCCGCGCGCTGCGCCGCACCGACATCGGCCGGCTGGCCCCCGGCGCCCGCGCGGACCTGGCTCTGCTCGACGCCCCGAGCCACGTCCACCTCGCCTACCGCCCGGGCGTGCCGCTCGTCTCCGCCGTCTGGCAGCGGGGGGTCCGCGCCGCCTGAGCGGGCGGCCGCGCGCCGGCCGCCGAACCGCCCGAAGTGCCGTCTGCCCTTTGTCTTCCCTCCGTAAGGTCCCGGGCGTACCTTGTGCCACCAATCTGATGTGTCGTCAGTAACTTGTGGCCCGAGGGGAAGACGAAGGTGTCCGACCGGAAACGCTCCACCGCACTCGCGCTGGCCTCCGCGCTCGCCGGGGCGGCGGTCCTGCTCACCGCCCCCGCGGCCCACGCCGACGTGGTCGACGTCGAGTACAAGTGCCAGACCCCCATCGGGGACAAGTCGGCGGTCTCGCCCATCGACATCAAGGCCGTCAAGGAGGGCGACGGCTACAAGCTGACGATGTCCTTCCAGAAGGGCGTCTCCTCCAGCCCCATCGAGCTCGGCAAGGGCGCGATGAACCCCAGCGCCGTGATCATGACCGACGGTGCCGAGAAGGTCTCCGTACCGGTCTCCGGCCCGCCCAACCCCGAGGCCGCGCCCGCCAACACCCCCATCAAGATCACCGACCTCTCGGGCACCTACACCCCGAAGAAGAGCGGCAAGGTCACCTTCACCGCGGGCGTCCTCACCATCAAGGCCATGGGGACCACCACCACCTGCACCCCGGGCAACAGCCCGAAGCCGTCCCTGGAGACGGAGGTGACGGCGGCCGGCGGCGGAGCACCGCAGCCCGACGGCGGGGGCGGCGGGGACACCCTCCCGCAGACCGGCCCCGCCGACTCCGCCCTCGCCCTCGGCACCCTCGGCGCCACCGTGCTCCTCTCCGGCGCCGCCGGAACGCTCTGGCTGACCCGGCGCGGCCGGGGGCCCCGGCGGACCGGGTCCTGAACGGAGCCGCCGCCCGTGCTCCCCGCCCCCGGCCGACGCGGCCCCCGCCGGCTCGGCGCCGCGCTCCTCGCCACCGCCACCGTCTGCGGCGCCACCGTCTGCGGCGTCCCGGCCGCGGCCGCCGACGAGCCCGGCTGGACCGCCGGGCCGGCCACCACCCGTCCCGGCCCCGCGCGCCCGTACTTCTACCTCGCCGGCCCCGCCGGCACCGTCCTGGAGGACCGCCTCGCCCTCGACAACCCCGGCGACCGCGAGCAGACCGTCACCCTGCGGGGGGCCGACGCCTACAACGCCCCGGACGGCGCCCTCGCCGTGCGCCCCGCCGCGCCCGGGGCCTCCGGCGCGGGCTCCTGGATCAGCTTCGGCGGCTCCGGCACCGTGAAGCTCCCGCCCCGCACCCGCGCGGTGGTCCCCTTCACCGTCACCGTGCCGCCCGCCGCCCCGCCCGGCGACCACCCCGCCGCCGTCGTCGCGACCGGGGACGGCCGCGAGGCGGGCGTACGGATCCACCTGCGCGTCGCGGGCCCGGCCGTCGCCGCCCTCACCGTCGAGGACGTCTCCGTACGCGGCCACGGCGCGGCCGCCACCGTGCACTACACCCTGGTCAACCGGGGCAACGTGGCCCTGACCCCGGAGCTCGCCCTGAGCGCCGAGGGCCTCCTGCACGAGCCGCCCGCCCGGCCCGCCCGGGCCCTGTCCGTCGAGCTGCTGCCCGGCCGGCGGGTCCGCCTCGCCGAACCCTGGCCCGACGCGCCCGCCCTCGACCGGGTCGCCCTCACCCTCACCGCCACCGCCCCCGGCGCCGCCCCGGCCACCGCCACGGCCGGAGCCTGGCTGGCACCCGGCGGCACCGCCGGACTGGCCGCCGGAGCCCTGTCCGCCCTCGGCGGGACCGCCCTGGCCGCACTGCTCCTCGTACGGGCCCGGCGCGACCGGCGCACCCGGCGCGCGGACCCGCCCGGGGCACCGGGGAGGGCGCCGGCCAGGGCCCGCGAAGACGTGGAACCGCACCGGCACGAGCTGACGGGAGCCCCCAGGTGAGCCGCACGGTCGGCGCGAAGGCCGCATCCCCCCTCGGCGCGGCCCTGGCGGCCCTCGCCCTGGCGCTGCTCGCGGTGCCGGCGCTGCTCCAGGCGGCCGCCCCGGCCGCCGCGGCGGAGGGCGAGCCCGCCGCGGCGCTCTCCCTCCAGGAGGCGGCCAAGGGCACCGAGATCACGGTCACCGGCACCGGCTGGCGGGCGAAGACCCTCGTCATGCTGCTGGTCTGCGGCCAGAACATGATCGGCGGCACCAACAGCTGCGCCAACGCCGACGGGGCCGCCGTCTCCGTCACCGACGACGGCCGCTTCACCGCCCGGCTGCCGGTCGCGGAACCGCCCAAGCCCTGTCCCTGCGTGGTCAACGTGACCTCCGTCAACGGGGACCAGTCCACGGTGGCGGTGCCGATCAGGATCACCGGCCATCCGGTGGCCGAACTGCCCGCCGAGTCCGGCACGGCCCGGCTCGCGATGCTGACCGGGGTCCGGCTGAAGGGCGAGGACGGGGTGCTGACCTGGTTCGGCGCCCCGCCCTCCCGCACGTTCACCGCCACCGTCGGCAACCTCGGCTCCGCCCCGGTCAAGGACCCCGTCTTCCAGCTCGGCACCGCGCAGGGGGTCTTCGCCCCGGTGTGGGAGGAGGCCCGCTGGAAGGGGACGATCCCGCCCGGCGGCAAGGCGGAGGTCGCCCTGGACGTGGCCCTGCCGGCGGGCGCCCACGGCGACTACACCGTCTCCCTCAAGTACGGGGACACCGTCCTGGCCGCCCAGCCCTGGGGCGTGGACCGCCCGTACGGGGTGCTGCTCTTCTGGGGCCTGCTGCTGGTGGTGGTCCCGACGGCGCTCTTCCGGGCCGGCATGGCCGTCGTCGACCGGGTCCGGCCCCGCGCGGCGGGGTCCGCCGGCCGCCACCGGGGCCCGAAGGCCGCCCCGGACCCGGCGGCCGCGGTGACCGCCCGGCTGCCCCGGATCACCGCCGCCGGGGCCCCTCCCGGGGCCGCGCCCCCGGCCCTCCCGTGGTTCACCCCGCAGCCGCCGCCGGATCCCGGGCCGCAGCCGCGGGACCCGGGACCCCCACAGACGTCCGCACCGTCCGATCACAGTCCGACGACGAAAGGACCATCGTGAAGACCCAACGGAGGGCGAGCGCGGCCGTGGTCGCGCTGCTGCTCGGCGGCGCGGGTGTCGCCGTGGCGGCTTCCCCCGCCCAGGCCGCCGAGGCCACGTTCAAGGTCAAGTGCGTACCGCCGGCCGGCGGCGGCGACCCGGTGGAGGGCGAGACCACCGCCAAGATCACCGCACCGGCCACGGCCAAGGTCGGCGACGAGGTCGACGTGTCGTGGGAGACGGTGAAGCCGGCCTCGAACAACACCGACCTGATGGTGATCCCGAAGGACTCGGTCCAGCCCACCGGCTGGCTCGCGGTCGGGGGCGGGGGAGGGGAGGTCAAGGTCGTCGGGGAGAAGAAGAACCCGGAGATCCCGAAGAAGGCCCCCATGGTGATGTCGGTCATGAAGGGCAAGCTGAAGCTGACCAAGACCGGGAAGATCACCGTGACCCCCGGCAAGTACGAGGTCGCGGTGACCTTCTCCTTCGGGACCTTCGTCACCAAGTGCTCCCCGGTGGGCGAGGTGAAGGGCGGGGCGGTCATCGACGTGACGGACGGCGGCGGCACCACCACCGGCGGCGCGACGACGGGCGGGACCACCACCGGCGGCACCACCACCGGCGGCGCGACGACGGGCGGGACCACCACCGGCGGCACCACCACCGGCGGCGCGACGACCGGCGGCTCCACCACCTCGGGCGGCTCGACCACCACCTCGGGCGGCTCCGGTACCACCGGCTCCACCGGCGGCAGCGGCGGCCAGACCGACTTCCCGGGCAAGGCGGTCGAGGTGGCCTACGACTGCGGCGCGGTCGTCCCGGGCGGCATCAAGACCCCGGTCACCGTCAACGCCAAGAAGAACGCGAGCGGCGCCTTCGACCTCACGGTCAAGACCGCCAAGGGCGCCATGGCCGCCCCCATGGCCCTGCCCGCGGGGGCCCTCAAGCCCTCGATGGCCATCAAGCTCGGCGGCGCCGACAGCGGCACGGTCAAGGTCACCGGCCCGGCCAACGCCGAGCCGATCCCGGACAAGGCCCCGGTCAGCCTCAGCGACATGACGGGCACCTACAAGCCCGGCAAGTCGGGCAAGGTGACGCTGAGCCCCGACCAGCTGACGATCGACGTCACGATGGCCCCGGGCTCCACCCCGATCAACGTGCCCTGCAAGGCGTCCAGCAGCGGCGTCTCCCTGGAGCTGGACACCACCGCCCAGCCGGGCGGCTCGGGCTCCACCTCCTCGGGTTCCGCCGCGGCCTCCGGCGGTTCCGCCGCCTCGGGCGGCCTCGCCGAGACCGGCTCCGACGACGACGGCGGCCTCAAGGCCCTCGCCCTGGTCGCCGGCACCGTCATCCTCCTCGGCGGCGCGGTCTTCACCTTCACCCCCTGGCGGCGCCTGCGCGGCACCCGCTAGCCCCTCCCGGTGACGGGGAGTGCGCACCCTTCTGTCCGAGGGTGCGCACTCGGGCTTCGCCGGTGCCGCGAGACCGGGACGGAATCAGGCCCCGATTACCGCCCCCGATGCGTGACGATTAAACATTTGTTGGTGATCCAACCGGCGAGTAACGTCCTCTCGTGATGAGGCCTACGGGGTGTGCATCCTCCATCCCATGGGAATGTCATCCGTTTCCGCCATTGAATGGCAAGAGCTCAAAGTACGGGGTAACAAGTGAAGTTCAAGTCTGTAGTCATCGCAGTCACTGCCGCGTCGGCGATGGCCCTGCTCGGTGCGCCCGCGGCTTCCGCGGCGCCGACGGGTGGTATCGACGGCGGCTGCAAGGCCACCGCCAGCCTGGACAAGCTCGGCCGTCCGACCGCCACGTCCCGCTGCAGTGGCCGGTTCCCCTCGGGGGCCGCCCACCGCGCTGTGATCACCTGTGACATCGTCCAGGGTGCGCGCGAGCACGTCGTCCGGCGGACCTTCCGCAGCGACTGGGCCACCACGGGCTCGGCTGTCTCCGTCGGCTGCGGATTCAAGGCGTTCCTGGTCGGGGCTTCCTCCGAAGTGAAGGGCGCCTGACTTTCAGGGCCCAATTCTTCGATTCGGGTAATCCGTCCGGGGTGTGAATGAATTCGGTCCGGAGCTGACCGTCCGGATATCTCCCGGGATTGTCGGGGAACCAAAAGGGGCGGCCCCGCACACCTTCCGGTGTGCGGGGCCGCCCCTGTGGGGCCGGTGCGTCAGCGCACCTCGCCCATCTGCTCCTTGACGTTCTTGCGGTACATGAAGACCGCGACGCCGGCCAGGACGGCGAGGGTGGCCTCGATGGCGACCGCGACCGTGCCGTTCAGGTCGACGGCGAACACCGCCGGGTCGGACAGGAGGCCGGTGACGGAGTCGCCGGCCGTGACCGCGAGGAACCACACGCCCATCATCTGCGACGCGTACTTGGCCGGGGCCATCTTCGTGGTGACCGACAGGCCGACGGGGGAGATGCACAGCTCGCCCACGGTCATGATCAGGTAGATGCCGACCAGCCACATCGGGGTGACGGCCTGGCCGTTGGCGGCCAGGGCGATCGGGACCAGGAAGAAGAAGAACGACACGCCGATGACGAACAGGCCCGCGGCGAACTTGCCGACCGTCGAGGGCTCCTTGCCCTTGCGGTTCAGCCACAGCCAGATCCAGGCGAAGACCGGGGCCAGGGCCATGACGAAGAGCGGGTTCAGCGACTGGTACCAGGACGAGGGGAACTCGAAGCCGAGCAGAGACCCGGCAGCCTTGGTCTCGCCGAAGGACTGGACGGTGGAGGCACCCTGGTCGTAGATCATCCAGAAGACCGCGGCCGCGACGAAGAACCAGATGTAGCCGGTCATCTTCGACTGCTCGGACCGGTTGAGGTCCTTGTCGCGCTTGATGCGGATCAGCACGCCCGTCGGCACGATCAGGCCGATCACGGTCAGCGGGATGGTCGCCCAGGCCTTGGTGAACATGCCGGCCATGCCCACGGCGGTGTAGAACACGGCGACGACCGCGACAACGGCGACGATCTTGCGGATCCAGGCGGAGCGCTCGTCGGCCGACAGCGGCTTCGGGACGACGGAGCTGACCGGGTTCAGGTTCTTCGTGCCCAGCAGGAAGGCGACCAGGCCGATGGCCATGCCCACCGCGGCCATGGCGAAGCCGAGGTGCCAGTTGACCTTCTGCCCGACGGTGCCGATGGCCAGCGGAGCGAAGAAGGCGCCGGCGTTGATGCCCATGTAGAAGATGGTGAAGCCGCCGTCACGGCGCGGGTCGTTCGCGTCCTTGTACAGCTGGCCGACCATCGTGGAGATGTTGGCCTTCAGCAGACCGGAACCGATGGCCACGAGGGCCAGGCCGACGAAGAAGGTCGCGCCGCCCGGCAGGGCGAGGACCACGTGACCCGACATGATCGTCACGGCCGCGATGGTCACGGTCTTGCGGGGACCCCAGACGCGGTCACCCAGCCACCCGCCCGGAAGGGCGAGGAGGTAGACCATGGAGGCGTAGATGGAGAACACGGTGATCGCCGTGCCCTCGTCCATCCCGATGCCGCCGGCCATGCTGCCCTTTTTGGCATCCGGGCCACCGGAGAGCAGGTAGACGAGGAGCAGGGCCTTCATGCCGTAGAAGCTGAAACGCTCCCACATCTCGGTCATGAACAGAGTGGCCAGGCCACGGGGGTGTCCGAAGAAGGTCTTTTCCGGCGCCGGAGTCGCCGAGTCCTTCGTCAGGCTGGAAGCCATGGTCGATCCTTGCTTGCTCGGGACGCTTGGCTTCGTGAGCTGTTCAGCGCCCGGTGGGGGTTGGCCGGCACCGGCGACGTATGTCCCACCCCACGCCCTGGGGTCTCGTGTCCCGCTATGGCGGGGTGACGGGGCAGCCGTAACCGGGATCCACGCCCTGCGCGCCTCCTCGCGCGCCGGGCCCGGCCCATAGGTCATTCACTGTCATCTGGGCCGGGGCGAACCGGCCAGAGCAGAATTTGAGGTTCTTGGCTCGGATTTGAGCGCAAATGTCCCCTCGATAGTGCATCGGGCGTTCCGCCACCATACGACAGGGGCCCGATGCATATGGAAGGGCTTGAGAGATGGATCACAGGTTTCGCGGGAACCGATCCATCAAGTTCGAAGGCGGATAGTAGTTCATAACCCCAGTTCGAGAGGGGTGTGCGGGCAAGCGCCTGCTTCAAGCCGCCGCGGACTACCATCACCCACATGACGCGTGTACTGCTCGCCGAGGACGACGCATCCATCTCGGAACCCCTCGCCCGCGCCCTGCGCCGGGAGGGTTACGAGGTCGAGGTCCGGGAGGACGGCCCCACCGCCCTGGACGCCGGACTGCAGGGCGGCGTCGACCTCGTCGTCCTGGACCTGGGCCTGCCCGGCATGGACGGCCTGGAGGTGGCCCGGCGACTGCGTGCCGAGGGCCACGGCTTCCCGATCCTGGTCCTGACCGCCCGTGCCGACGAGGTCGACACGGTCGTCGGCCTCGACGCCGGCGCCGACGACTACGTGACCAAGCCCTTCCGCCTCGCCGAGCTGCTGGCCCGCGTCCGGGCCCTGCTGCGGCGCGGCGCCACCGAGGCCAGCCAGGCCCCCGCCACCCACGGCGTGCGGATCGACGTCGAGTCGCACCGCGCCTGGATGGGGGAGGAGGAGCTCCAGCTCACCGCCAAGGAGTTCGACCTGCTGCGCGTCCTGGTCCGCGACGCCGGCCGGGTCGTCACCCGCGACCAGCTGATGCGCGAGGTCTGGGACACCACCTGGTGGTCCTCCACCAAGACCCTCGACATGCACATCTCCTGGCTGCGCAAGAAGCTGGGCGACGACGCCGCCAACCCCCGCTACATCGCCACCGTCCGCGGCGTCGGCTTCCGCTTCGAGAAGAGCTGAGGCCACGCCCTCCGGGGCATCGGGCATCCTCTAAGGCATGCGCCGCCGCCTCATCAACTCCACGCTCGCCGTGGTGCTCGTCGTGATCGCCGTGTTCGGGGTCTCCCTCGTCATCGTGGAGACCCGGACCATCACCAGCAGCGCCCAGGACCGCATCGGCTCCGAGGCGCTGCGGCTGCTCGGCATCGTCGAGGCGGACGCCCTGGAGCACAAGCCCGTGGACGCGGGCGCCATCGCCGAACAGCTCGACCTCGGCACGTACGCCCGCATCACCATCCCCGGCCGCCCGGTGGTCGAGGTCGGCGACCGGATCGACGACAGCGTCATCCGGGGCACCGCGCGCGGCGAGCAGGGCGTGAACGTGGTCGTCGAGGAGTCCCGCGCCACCGTCACCAGGGAGGTCGGACGGACCCTCGCCGTGGTCGGCGCGGTGGCGCTGCTCGCCGTCGTGGCGGCCGTACTGCTCGCCGTGCGCCAGGCCAACCGGCTGGCCTCCCCGCTCACCGACCTCGCCGAGACCGCCGAACGGCTCGGCTCGGGCGACCCGCGACCCCGGCACAAGCGCTACGGGGTTCCCGAGCTCGACCGGGTCGCCGACGTGCTGGACTCCAGCGCGGAGCGGATCGCCCGCATGCTGACCGCCGAGCGGCGCCTGGCCGCCGATGCCTCCCACCAGCTGCGCACCCCCCTCACCGCCCTGTCGATGCGGCTGGAGGAGATCACGGTCACCGACGACCTGGAGACCGTGCGGGAGGAGGCCACCATCGCCCTCACCCAGGTGGAGCGGCTCACGGACGTGGTCCAGCGGCTGCTGACGAACTCCCGGGACCCCCGGACCGGCTCGGCGGTCCCCTTCGACCTGGACGAGGTCGTCAAGCAGCAGGTGGAGGAGTGGCGGCCGGCCTACCGCAGCGCCGGACGGGCCGTCGTCCGCTCCGGGAAGACCGGCATGCGCGCCGTGGGCACCCCCGGTGCGGTCTCCCAGGTACTGGCGACCCTCGTGGAGAACGCGCTGATGCACGGCGGCGGCACCGTCGCCCTGCGCACCCGCGTGACCGGCAACCAGGCCGTCATCGAGGTCACGGACGAGGGCCCCGGCGTCCCCGCCGACCTCGGCAACCGGATCTTCGAGCGGACCATCAGCGGCCGCAACTCCACCGGCATCGGCCTGGCCGTCGCCCGGGACCTCGCAGAAGCCGACGGCGGCCGTCTGGAACTCCTCCAGAGCAGGCCGCCGGTGTTCGCGCTCTTCCTCAGCCGCACCGCCCCGGAGCGCGCGGAGCCGGAGCGCACGGTCAGGTAGGTCAGCCCTGCTTGGCCGCGGGCTCGGGGGTGCGGGGGGCGGTGGGCGCCTCGTGCCCGTCGCGCTGCTCGACGACCAGCGAGTGCGCGGCCGGAGTGGGCAGGGCCTTGAAGACCCAGGTCCGGTAGGACCAGAAGCGGAACACGGTGGCCACGCCCATGCCGAAGAACTTGAAGACGTTGTTGGCGAGCGAGCTGTCGAAGCCGAAGCCGTACGTGCCGACGTAGAGCACGCCGCTCTCGATGACCATGCCGATCCCGCTGAACAGGACGAAGAGGAGCATCTCGCGGCGGCGGCTGCCCAGGTCGCGGTCACGGTAGGTGAAGTAGCGGAACCCCACGTAGTTCGTGATGATCGCGACCACGATGGCTATGACGTTCGCGCGCACCGTCTGCAGGTCGGTCGTGCTGCGCAGCAGGTTGAAGACGCCGAAGTTGACCAGGACGCCCGCTCCGCCGACCGCTCCGAACTTGACGACCTCCCGGGCCAGACCGCGGAAGCGCTCGGACAGCGGTACGGCGTTCGGCGTGCTGCTCATGTGATGGTTCAGTCCCTGTCCGTCGTCGTCGCCCCGCGGCGGCGCGTCACCCGATCTCGTCAACCACACCATGCTAAGTGTCCCCCGTGGCGGGAGTCTGCGCCCCGGCACCCCTTGCGACGCACGGCACACGGGGCCTTCGCGACCCACCGAAGGGTCCGCGCCAGGGTCACGTCCGAATGGCGGAATACCGGCGGATACCCTGGAGGCGTGACGTTCCCGGTAGTCGGCATGGTCGGCGGCGGTCAGCTCGCCCGCATGACCCACGAGGCGGGTATCCCCCTCGGCATCAGATTCAAGATCCTCAGTGACACCCCACAGGACTCGGCGGCCCAGGTCGTGAGCGACGTCGTCATCGGCGACTATCGCGATCTGGAGACGTTGCGCGCCTTCGCGCGCGGCTGCGACGTGATCACCTTCGATCACGAGCACGTACCCACCGAGCACCTCCGGGCCCTGGAGTCGGACGGCATCCCCGTCCGGCCGGGGCCCGACGCGTTGGTGCACGCCCAGGACAAGGGGGTGATGCGCGCCAAGCTCGACGAGATCGGCGCGCCCAGCCCCCGCCACCGGATCGTGAGCGATCCGGCGGACGCGGCGGCCTTCGCGGAAGAGGTGGGCGGGTTCCCCGTCATCCTCAAGACGGTGCGCGGCGGGTACGACGGCAAGGGCGTGTGGTTCGTCCGCACCCCCGAGGACGCGGAGGCCCCCTTCAAGGCGGGCGTCCCGGTCCTGGCCGAGGAGAAGGTGGACTTCGTCCGCGAGCTCGCGGCCAACATCGTCCGCTCCCCGCACGGCCAGGCGGTGGCCTACCCCGTCGTCGAGTCCATCCAGGTGGACGGGGTCTGCGACACGGTGATCGCCCCCGCCCCCAACCTCTCCGAAGCCCTCGCGGGCGAGGCCCAGGCCCTGGCCCTGCGCATCGCCGCCGAGCTCGACGTGACCGGCCACCTGGCCGTGGAGCTGTTCGAGACCGCCGACGGCCGCATCCTCGTCAACGAACTGGCCATGCGACCGCACAACAGCGGCCACTGGACCCAGGACGGTGCGGTCACCTCCCAGTTCGCCAACCACGTCCGCGCGGTCCTGGACCTCCCCCTGGGCGACCCGCGCCCCCGGGCCCGCTGGACCGTGATGGCGAACGTGCTCGGCGGGGACTACCCCGACATGTACGCGGCGTACCTGCACTGCATGGCCCACGACCCGCAGGTGAAGATCCACATGTACGGCAAGGACGTGAAACACGGCCGCAAGGTCGGCCACGTCAACACCTACGGCGACGACCTGGACGATGTGCTGGAGCGCGCACGTCACGCAGCCGGCTACCTCAGAGGAACGATCACCGAATGAGCACCTCTCCCGTCGTAGGCATCGTCATGGGCTCGGACTCCGACTGGCCGGTCATGGAGGCCGCCGCCCAGGCCCTGGACGAGTTCGAGATCCCCTACGAGGTCGACGTCGTCTCCGCCCACCGGATGCCGCGCGAGATGGTGGCGTACGGCGAGCAGGCGGCCGACCGGGGCCTGAAGGCGATCATCGCGGGCGCGGGCGGAGCCGCCCACCTGCCCGGGATGCTCGCGTCGGTCACCCCGCTGCCGGTCATCGGCGTACCGGTCCCGCTGAAGTACCTCGACGGCATGGACTCGCTGCTGTCGATCGTCCAGATGCCCGCCGGGGTCCCCGTCGCCACCGTCTCCGTCGCCGGGGCGCGCAACGCGGGCCTGCTGGCCGTACGGATGCTGGCCGCGCACGACGCGGAGCTGCTCGGCCGGATGCGCGAGTTCCAGCAGGAGCTGAACGACCAGGCCACCGAGAAGGGCAAGCGGCTGCGCACGAAGGTCGCGGGCGCGGAGTCCTTCGGATTCGGCAAATGAGCGCGGCGGACCTGCTGGCGCAGGCCCGGGAGCTGCTCGCCGAGTACCCGGTCGTCGACGGGCACAACGACCTGCCCTGGGCGCTGCGCCAGCAGGTCCGCTACGACCTCGACCGGCGGGACATCGCCGGCGACCAGTCGGACCACCTGCACACCGACCTCCCCCGGCTGCGGGCCGGCGGGGTCGGCGCCCAGTTCTGGTCCGTGTACGTGCGCTCCGACTACAGCGGGGACGAGGCGGTCAGCGCCACCCTGGAGCAGATCGACGGGGTCGACCAGCTGATCACCCGTTACCCGGGCTCGCTGGTGCGCGCGCTGACGGCGGACGACATGGAGGCGGCCCGCGCCGAGGGCCGGATCGCCTCGCTGATGGGCGCCGAGGGCGGCCACTCCATCAACAACTCGCTCGCCACCCTGCGCGCCCTGCACCAGCTGGGCGTGCGGTACATGACGCTCACCCACAACGACACCATCGACTGGGCGGACTCGGCGACCGACGAACCCCGGCACGGCGGCCTCACCGACTTCGGCCGCGAGGTCGTGCGCGAGATGAACCGCATCGGGATGCTCGTGGACCTCTCGCACGTCGCCGCGACGACGATGCGCGACGCCCTCGACGCCTCGCGGGCGCCGGTGATCTTCTCGCACTCCTCGGCGCGCGCCGTCTGCGACCACCCGCGCAACGTCCCCGACGACGTGCTGGAGCGGCTGCCCGGCAACGGCGGGGTGGCGATGGCCACGTTCGTGCCCAAGTTCATCCTCCCCGCCGCCGTCGAGTGGACCCTCGCGGCGGACGAGAACCTGCGCGCGCACGGCCTGCACCACCTCGACACCACCCCCGAGGCGATGGCCCTGCACCGGGAGTTCGAAGCGGCGCGACCGCGTCCGGTGGCCACCGCCGCCACCGTCGCCGACCACCTGGACCACATGCGCGAGGTGGCCGGCGTGGACCACATCGGCATCGGCGGGGACTTCGACGGCACCGCCTTCACCCCGGCGGGGCTGGACGACGTGTCGGGCTACCCGAACCTGATCGCGGAACTGATCGGGCGCGGCTGGTCCCGGGCCGATCTGGCGAAGCTGACCTGGTCCAACGCGGTACGGGTGCTGCGCGACGCGGAGTCGGCGGCCCGGGAGCTCTCGGCCGCCCGGGGCCCGTCCAACGCCCGCCCCTGACGACCGGGGCACGGGGTCCGGGCCCGCCCGGACCCCGGCCGGCCGCGGGCCCGCCCCACCCCCTCGGAGCCCGCCGGAGGCAGGGCCACCACCCGAACGCCACATCCGCCGGGCGGCCCCGGCGCCCCACGTGTCACGGTGGCACCATCTTCTCTCCCTGCTGCCGCCGAGACCGGAGCCACTGCCATGGCCGACCTGCAGGACGAACCCCACTCCGTGGGCGTCGGAGCCGAAGACGTCCCCGTACCCGCCCCCGTCCTCGCGGGCGGCGCCCTGGACCGCGCGGCCGCGCTGCTGGCCGTCCATCCCGTCGCGGACGGGTGCAACACCCTCGTCTGGACCCTGCGCCAGAGTCCGTACCACGACATCGACACCCCGGACACCGGCGTCGACACCGACATCCCGCGGCTGCGCGCCGGCGGGGTGGGCGCCCAGTTCTGGACCCTGCTCGTGCCCCCGGGCCGGCCGCGCGAGGGCGCGGCCGCCGACCAGGTGGTGTCCGACACCCTCGAACAGATCGACGTGGCGCGGTCCCTGATGCGCCGCTACTCCGACAGCCTGTGCCTCGCGCTGAGCGCCGACGACATGGCCGACGCCCGCAACCGGGGCCGGATCGCCTCGTTCCTGGGACCCGTGCCCGGAAGTACGCTCACCGACTCCCTCGGCGCGCTGCGGGCCTTCCACGCGCTGGGCGTGCGCCTCCTCGCCCCCGCGGGCGCCCCCTGGGCCGAGGAGGGCCTGACGGCCTTCGGCCACGAGGTGGTCAAGGAGGTGAACCGGCTGGCGATGCTGCTGGACCTGACGGGCTGCCCGCCGGCCGCGGCCTGCCAGCTCGCGGCGGCGTCCAAGGCGCCGGTGATCATCTCGAACACCGGGGCCGCCGCCCTCACCCGGCATCCGGGCAACGTCACGGACGAGGTGCTGCTCGCGCTGCGGGCGGCGAACGGACTGGCGATGGTCACCTTCGACACCGCGCGGACCGGGGACTCCCTGCACGCGGTCGCCGACCACCTGGACCACGTACGGGCGATCGCGGGCCCGGAGGGCGTCGGACTCGGCGCCTCCTTCGGCGCCGAGCGGGGCGGCCCCCGCCCGACCGGCCTGACGGACCCCTCGGGCTACCCGCGGCTGCTGGCGGAACTCCTGGAACGGGGCTGGTCGGAGGCCGATCTGGCACTGCTGACCTGGGGCAACGCCCAGAGGGTGCTGCGCGACGCGGAGTTCACGGCCCGCGCCGCCCAGCACCGCAGAACGCCCTAGAGGGAGGCCGGTGCCCGCTTCGGCAGGACGGTCGCCTTCCACAGCCGGACCATGGACCACACCGTGGCGTAGAGCAGGAGCCCGTTGCGCGCGCACAGCAGGACCGTGCCGAGCGTGCTGGTGGTGAGGATGTCCGAGCCGTACCAGACCGGGAAGATCAGCGTGGTCAGCGCGTTGGCGGCGACGAGCAGCCAGGCGATCGGACGCTGGGTGGTGTTCCTGGAGGTCAGGCAGACGGCGGCGAGGCCGAGCAGCCAGATCATGTACTGCGGACTGATGACGCGGCTGGTGACCGTGAAGACCATGATCGCGCAGAGTGCGGCGTCGAAGGGCGTCGCGCTCGACCAGCGGTTGGCCCGCACGCGCCACAGCAGGAGCAGCAGGAAGCCGACCACGGTCAGGCCGAGCGAGGCCCGCGCGATGGCCGGCACGTACGGGCCGACGTACTCGAAGGCGCCGTACTGGAAGTTGATGTTGCCGGGCCACAGGTCCAGGCGGCTGGCCGCCATCAGCGCGGAGCCGCCGAGGGACTCGACCTGCACGCCGCGGTCGCCCTGGTTCCCGAGGAAGCCGAGCGTGTCGCGGAACAGCAGCGCGAAGACGGCGAGCAGCGCGGCGCCGGACAGCGCGGCCGCGACGAAGGCGTCCCGCGTCGACTTGCCGCGGGGGGTGCCGAGCAGGGTCAGCAGCGGCCACACCTTGACCATCGCGCCGATGCCGGCGATGACCCCGCCGAGCTTGGGGCGGTTGCGCAGGGCGAGCAGGGCGAAGACCGCGAGCAGGGTCACCTGGATGTCGTAGCGGGCGAACGGGGTCGCCATCATCATCGGCAGCGTCACCAGCCACACCAGGGCGCCGGCCATGCTGCCGTCGCTCCTGCGCGCCGCCCGGAGGAGACCGAGCAGGACCACGCCGTCGCACAGCACCGTCAGGGCCACGAAGGCCTGGAAGTAGGTGAGGAACGGCAGCAGGTCGGGCGAGAGGAAGATCGCCGCGGCGGCCGGGGGGTACTGCCACATGATGTCGTTCTGCGGCAGCGTCCAGGTGACCAGGACGTTGTACCAGTTGTGGTAGGTCGCGGTGACCTCCACGCGCACGACGTTCGAGCTGAAGAAGTCGTTGACGAGCATCCAGAGCATCGCGGCCCGGCTGGCCAGCCAGAAGCCGGCGATGCCCAGCAGGGCGCCGCGTCCCCGGACGGCCGCTTCGAAGGATGCCCGCCGGCCGTGCGGGGCGGGCGTCGCCGTCGCGGAGGCGGTCGGGTGGGCTGGGGGGCTGCTGGTCGTGGTCATCGGCGCAGAGTCTACCCAGTCATTTATTCCACTTTCTTGACTGAGATCCTTCAAAAGTGGGTATGGGTGTACGCCCTGTTCAGCCCGCCGCGCCCGGGATTCCCTACGCCTGGGACGGGGGCGGGGCTACGCCTGGGGGCGTCCCATCGCGCGGTACGTCCAGCCCGCCGCGCGCCAGCGCGCGGGGTCCAGCGCGTTCCGCCCGTCCAGGACGAGCCGGTCGGTGACGACGGCGCCGAGCTCGGCGGGGTCGAGGTCGCGGAACTCGCGCCACTCGGTGAGGTGCAGGACGACCTCGGCGCCGCGGGCCGCCGCGAGCGCGGAGTCCGCGTAGCCGAGGGTGGGGAAGACCCGGCGGGCGTTGTCCATGCCCTTGGGGTCGTAGACGGTGACCTGGCCGCCCTGGAGGTGGATCTGCCCGGCGACGTTGAGCGCGGGGGAGTCTCGGACGTCGTCGGAGTCGGGCTTGAAGGTGGCGCCGAGGACGGCGACCCGCTTGCCGAGGAAGGAGCCGCCGACGGCCTCGCGGGCCAGCTCGACCATGTGGCCGCGGCGGCGCATGTTGATGGAGTCGACCTCGCGCAGGAAGGTCAGGGCCTGGTCGGCGCCCAGTTCACCGGCGCGGGCCATGAAGGCGCGGATGTCCTTCGGCAGGCAGCCGCCGCCGAAGCCGATCCCGGCGCGCAGGAACTTCGAGCCGATCCGCTCGTCGTGGCCGATGGCCTCGGCCAGCTTGACCACGTCGCCGCCCGCGGCCTCGCAGACCTCCGCCATCGCGTTGATGAAGGAGATCTTGGTGGCCAGGAAGGAGTTCGCGGCCGTCTTGACCAGTTCCGAGGTCGGGAAGTCGGTGACCACCAGCGGGCTGCCCTCGGACATCGGGGTCTCGTACACCTCGCGCAGTACCTTCTCGGCGCGCTCGCCCCGGACGCCGATGACGATCCGGTCGGGGTGCAGGGTGTCCTGCACGGCGAAGCCCTCGCGCAGGAACTCCGGGTTCCAGGCGAGCTCCACGTCCGCACCCGCCGGGGCCAGTTCCGCCAGCTTCACCGCGAGCCGGGCGGCGGAGCCCACCGGGACCGTCGACTTGCCGACCACCAGCGCGGGCCGGTCCAGGTGCGGGGCCAGGGACTCGAACGCCGCGTCCACGTACGACATGTCGCAGGCGTACTCGCCGTGCTTCTGCGGGGTGTTCACGCACACGAAGTGGACGTCGCCGAACGCGCCGACCTCTTCCCACGACTGCGTGAACCGCAGCCGCCCGGTGGACCCCGGCAGCCCCTCCGCGTGCTTGGCCAGCAGTTCCTCCAGCCCCGGCTCGTACATCGGGGCCCGCCCGGCGGCCAGCATCGCGATCTTCTCCGGGACCACGTCCAGGCCCAGCACCTCGAAGCCGAGTTCCGCCATGGCCGCGGCGTGGGTGGCGCCCAGGTAGCCGGTACCGATCACGGTGATCTTGAGGGGGGCCATGGATGCTCCAGAGGTGCGGGGCCGTTTGCGGCCCCCGAGCATAGTCGGGGCGGTCCGGGGGGACGTTCCCAGGAGCATCCGGCTGTCACGCAGCTCACGTACGCGCCGCATATCGCTGTACGGACGCCGGGAACTAGAATTTGGGTTACTTAACGGTAGTTAGCATCCCGCGCCGGGCGTGCGGCAGCGACACACGGCTGTCGCCGCCCGACGGCGCGTGACCTTGGGGAGTGAGAGATCTTGGCGGGTTCTGCCGACTTCGACCTGTACCGCCCGGCCGAGGAGCACGACATGCTCCGCGAGTCCGTCCGCGCGCTCTGCGAGGCGAAGATCCTCCCGTTCGCGGCCGCGGTCGACGAGGAGGCCCGCTTCCCGCAGGAGGCCCTCGACGCCCTGGTCGCCAACGACCTGCACGCCGTCCACGTGCCCGAGACCTACGGCGGCGCCGGCGCCGACGCCCTCGCCACCGTGATCGTGATCGAGGAGGTGGCCCGCGTCTGCGCCTCCTCCTCCCTCATCCCGGCCGTGAACAAGCTCGGCTCGCTCCCGGTGATCCTCTCGGGCTCCGAGGAGCTCAAGGCCAAGTACCTCGGCCCGCTGGCCAAGGGCGACGGCATGTTCTCCTACTGCCTCTCCGAGCCCGACGCGGGCTCCGACGCGGCCGGCATGAAGACCCGCGCGGTGCGCGACGGCGACTTCTGGGTGCTCAACGGCGTCAAGCGCTGGATCACCAACGCGGGCGTCTCCGACTACTACACGGTCATGGCCGTCACCGACCCGGAGAAGCGCTCCAAGGGCATCAGCGCCTTCGTCGTAGAGAAGTCCGACGAGGGCGTCTCCTTCGGCGCCCCGGAGAAGAAGCTCGGCATCAAGGGCTCCCCGACGCGCGAGGTCTACCTCGACAACGTCCGCATCCCCGCCGACCGCATGATCGGCGCCGAGGGCACCGGCTTCGCCACCGCGATGAAGACCCTCGACCACACCCGCATCACCATCGCCGCCCAGGCCCTCGGCATCGCCCAGGGCGCGCTGGACTACGCCAAGGGCTACGTCCAGGAGCGCAAGCAGTTCGGCAAGCCGATCGGCGACTTCCAGGGCGTCCAGTTCATGCTCGCGGACATGGCCATGAAGATCGAGGCCGCCCGCCAGCTGACCTACGCGGCCGCCGCCAAGTCGGAGCGCGTCGACTCCGACCTGACCTTCTTCGGCGCCGCGGCCAAGTGCTTCGCCTCCGACGTCGCCATGGAGGTCACCACGGACGCCGTCCAGCTCCTCGGCGGCTACGGCTACACCCGCGACTACCCGGTCGAGCGCATGATGCGCGACGCCAAGATCACCCAGATCTACGAGGGCACCAACCAGGTCCAGCGCATCGTCATGGCGCGCAACCTGCCGTAGGGCAGTCCGGCCCGTACGCACGCGAAAGGCCCCCGCATCCGCCGGGGGCCTTTCCGTGCGCCCTCCTTTGTAACGATTCCGATCCAGCGGGCGGCCGGGCCGCGGACGCGCGCCCCCGGCGGGCCGCCGGGCCCCCCTCGCGGGCGAGGCGCCCCGCCCGGCCGCGCCGTCCGACGCGCCCGGGCGGCCGCCGCGGCCGGGGTTTCGCCGCTGAGCAGCGGGTCTTCGGCCGAGCAGCCCGTACGCCGTACATATAGAGGGGACGGACGGGCCCCCGCGCACGCGCAGAGTGAGGAACCCGCCGTAACCGGAACGTTGCCGCGGGCGGACCGCCCGGCCCGCCTCCGGGCTTTGCACCGCCCGGGATGGGCTAACTTTGAAGCTTCGTACGCCCGAACCGGTTGGGGAGAGAACAAAATGACGGAAGCGATCCTGCTGGTCGGCGGGCAGGGGACGCGACTGCGCCCCGTGACGGTGAACACCCCCAAGCCGATGGTTCCGGCAGCGGGCGTCCCGTTCCTCGCCCACCAGATAGCCAGGGCCGCAGCCGCCGGTGTCACGCACATCGTGATGGCCACCTGCTACCTCGCCGAGGTCTTCGAGCCCTACTTCGGCGACGGTTCCGACTTCGGCATCACCCTCGAATACGTCGTCGAGGACGAGCCGCTGGGCACGGGCGGCGCCATCCGCAACGCCGCGGAGCGACTGACGGGCGGCCCGGACTCCCCGGTCCTCGTCTTCAACGGCGACATCCTCACCGGTCTCGACATCGCCGGCCTGGTCGACTCGCACCGGGCGGCCGACGCCGACGTCTCCCTGCACCTCGTACGCGTCGAGGACCCGCGTGCCTTCGGCCTGGTCCCCACCGACTCCGAGGGGCGGGTGCTGGCCTTCACGGAGAAGCCGGAGACCCCCGAGGAGATCATCACCGACCAGATCAACGCCGGCTGCTACGTCTTCCGCCGCAGCGTGATCGACTCCATCCCGGCCGGCCGTCCGGTGTCCGTCGAGCGCGAGACCTTCCCGGGCCTGCTCGCCTCCGGCGCCAAGCTGCACGGCGTCACCGAGGACACCTACTGGCTGGACCTCGGCAAGCCCGAGTCCTTCGTCCAGGCCTCCGCCGACCTCGTGCGCGGCGTCGTCTCCTCCCCGGCCGTCCCCGGCCCGCGCGGCGAGGCACTCGTGCTCCCCGGCGCCGAGGTGGCGGAGGGCGCCAAGCTCTCGGGCGGTACCGTTGTGGGTGCCGGCGCCCGGATCGCATCGGGTGCTGTCGTCCAGGGCTCCATCGTGCTGGACGGCGCGATCCTCGGCGCGGACACGGTGGTGAGCGCCAGCCTCATCGGCGCAGGCGCCTCGGTGGGGACGCGCACGGTGGTGACGGGCGCGGTCATCGGCGACGGGGCCGTCGTGGGGGCTGACAACGAACTTCGCGCAGGGGTGCGGGTGTGGTGCGAGGCTGAACTGCCCGACGCCGCCGTCCGTTTCTCCTCCGACCGGTGACCAACTTCAGTGAGGCACAACCTGTGATAGGCGAGCAGCAGACTCCCCGCACGACCGACGTCGCAACCACCAAGCTCCCCGACACCTGGGCGGACACGCCGCTCACCGTGGTCATGCCCACCTACAACGAGGCGGGCAACCTGCCGGGCATGGTGGAGCTGCTCATGGGTCTCGACCAGCCGGGCCTGCGCCTGCTGATCGTCGACGACTCCTCGCCCGACGGCACCGGCAAGATCGCCGACGAGCTCGCCGAGGGCTTCCTCACCGAGGACGGCAAGCCCCGCATGTCCGTCCTGCACCGCACCGCCAAGGACGGCCTCGGCCGCGCCTACGCGGCCGGCATGGCCAAGGCCGTCGAGGACGGCGCCGAGTACGTGCTCCAGATGGACGCCGACGGCTCCCACCCGGCCGGCAAGATCGCCGAGATGCTGGGCGTCGCCCGCTCCACCGGCGCCGGTCTCGTCGTCGGCTCCCGCTACGTGCCGGGCGGCACCCTGTCCGACGCCTGGGGCGCGCACCGCAAGCTGCTCTCCCGCTGGGCCAACGCGTACGCGAGCACCATCCTGGGCACCCGCGTCCGCGACATCACGGGCGGCTTCAACCTGTGGAGCGCCGACGCGCTCAAGGCGATCGACCTCGCGTCGATCGGCAGCGCCGGCTACAGCTTCCAGGTGGAGATGAAGTTCAAGGCCCTGCGCCGCGGCTTCCAGGTGATGGAGGTCCCGATCCACTTCGAGGACCGCACCGTCGGCGAGTCCAAGATGAACCTGGCCGTCCAGCTGGAGTCCATCGCCATGCCGTGGAAGCTCCGCGCGGCCGCCGGCAAGAAGAAGTAACCGCACCCGGTCTTCGTGGAAGGGGCACCCCCGAGGGGGTGCCCCTTCCGCGTGCTCAGACCCGCCCCGCCGGCCGGGTCTCCAGGAAGCGCTTCAGCCTGCGTGCCGCCGGCCGTTCCACGAACCGCTGGATCAGCCAGGACGCCAGCAGCATCACGGCCATCGCCGACAGCAGCAGCGTCCACGGCTCGACGTCCTTGTGCCACTGCGTCAGCAGGGTCACCCCGATCTGCTGGTGCAGCAGGTACAGCGGGTACGACATGGCCCCCGCGACCGACAGCCAGCGCCAGTCGACCCGGTCCAGCCACCCCAGGGCCACCGCGGCCATCACCAGGTAGCACAGGGTCACGACGAGCAGGCACATCTCCCAGGACAGCCGGTCGCCCTTGACGGTGTTCCACTGGACGATGTCGTTCAGCCAGCGCTGCATCAGCAGCCAGGAGAACAGCAGCAGCGCCCACGGCTCGCCCGCGCGCGCCCCCTCACGGCGGATCAGGTAGAAGCAGATGCCGGAGACGAACAGCGGCGAGTAGGTCGGGTTCGCCAGCACCTGGAGCACCGGCAGCCCGGAGCCGGGCGCCAGCAGCGAGGCCACCGTCCAGATCCAGCAGAAGTTCAGCACCTTGCGGTACGTCAGCCCCGTCCACGCGACCACGGCGAAGATCAGGTAGAAGCGGACCTCGGACCACAGGGTCCAGTACGAGGCGTCCATCGGAGCGCTGCCCAGCGGGGTCTGCACCATCGTCAGGTTGGTGAGCACCTGGCTCAGCCCCGGCCCGGCCCCGCCGAAGGGCTTCTGGACGGCCAGCATCACCCCCATGGTGACCAGCACGCAGAACCAGTACGCGGGCCCCAGCCGGACCACCCGGCTGCGCAGGTAGCCGCCCAGCGGCCGCCCCCAGGCCGACATGCAGATGACGAAGCCGCTGATCATGAAGAACAGCTCCACGCCCATCCAGCTGTACCGGCCGACCATCGTCAGCCACCCGAAGGCGTCCCGCCCCCACACCTCCTGCCGGGTGTAGTGGTGCACCAGCACCAGCACGGCCGCGAGGATCCGCAGCCCGTCCAGCACGCGCAGCCGGGGCGGCCGCGCGGCCGACGTGGGTCCCGGTGGGGTTCCCCGACCCTGTCGGGGGGACAGCACAAGGGGGCGGTCGCCGTCCTCCCGCCGGTCTTCGACGACGCGCGGGGACGGATGCAGGGACATGGAGGCTCCACGGGCAGGCGGACGCGTGCCCGAATTTCTTACGGCCGCGCCGGTTCACGGGCCCGTTCGCGCCTTCCCCCGGGCGTCCGGGCCGCAACAGTCTTGCGAGAAACAGCCGGACTGTCCACAGGGAGTGACCAAGCGAACGCCCGGCCCTCACCCGTCCGGCCGATGCCTCACTGCCCCTTGACGGTCACCTTCTGGTCGTTCTGGATCTCCTTGACCAGCTGCTGCACCTTCGCCTTGTCCCAGACCAGGTTGCCGCCGCGCTCGCCCGAGATCGGCATGTTCATCGACACGCCGTCACCGCCGCTGATGCCCTTCATCGCGAAGAACATCTGCCCCATGTCCCACAGCCCCATGTCCTTGTCCACGATCAGCGTGTCCAGGCCGGCCCCCATGACCGGGTACAGGGAGAAGGGGTTGAGGACCGTGCCCGGGGTCGCCGCCTGGCTCGCGAGCGCCGACAGGAACTTCTGCTGGTTCTTCGTCCGCTGGAGGTCCGACTCGGCGAACGCGTACCGGGTGCGGACGAACGCGAGGGACTGCTCGCCGTTGAGGGTCTGCTTGCCCGCCTTGAAGTCGGCGCCCGACTTCTCGTCCTTGAACGCCTGCTCGATGTTCAGCTCCACCCCGCCGAGCGCGTCGACGATGTTCGCGAAGCCGGCGAAGCCGATCTCGGCGTAGTGGTCGATGCGCAGGCCGGTGTTGAACTCCACCGTCCGCACCAGCAGCTCCGGCCCGTCCTCCGCGTACGCGGCGTTGAGCTTGACCCGGCGCTTCTGCGAGGGGAACTTCTTGCCCGACTGGGAGCCGACGAAGGACGGGATCTCCACGTCCGAGTCGCGCGGCAGCGAGATCATCGTGTTCCCGCTGGAGCACTTCGCCAGGATCATCATCGAGTCGGTGCGCTTGCCCTCGGCGGAGCCCGTGTGGAGCTTCTTCTTCTCCTCGTCGGACATCCCCTCGCGGCTGTCGGAGCCCACGATCAGGTACGTGGTGCAGTCGCCCTCCTTCGGGCGCTCGATGACCTTCGCCAGGTCGACCTCGCGGCGCACCTGGGAGTCCGCCCAGAAGTAGGTGCCGATGCCGGTCACGAGGAGCACGGAGACCACCGCGATCGAACCGATCTTGATCCGCTTGCGCCAGTCCGGCGCCGGCCCCTGCGGCCGCCCCGGACCGCCCGGCGGACGCCCGCCCGGTCCGCCGCCCCCGGGGCCCGCGGGACGCCCGTACACCTGGCCGGTGTTGTAGCCGCTGTCGTACGCGGAGTCGGGCCCCTGCGCCTGCTGCGGCGGCACCCCGTACCCCGGACGGCCGCCGGGACGCCCGCCCGGCGGCGGGGACTGCGGCGGCACCGGCGGACGCGCCGGGCGCTGCGGCTGCCGCTGCTGCGGCTGCCGCTGGACGTGGGGCATCCGCTGCGCCCCGTCCGGCTGCGCCTGCCCGCCGCCGCGCCCGTACCCGTCATCGCGGCGGCCCCGCGCATCGCGCTCGCCGTACCCGTCCCAGTCACTCATGCGCACAAGGATGCCCGCCCGGGAGCACCGCCCGACACCCCGGTCCGTGCTTCGTACCGCGCCTGTTGCACACCTGATGCCTTCGGACCGCACTTAAGGTATTTGCATGACACAGATACCGGACGCACCCGAGGGCAAGCCGATCTCGGCGTCCCGGACCACCCTCAGCCACATCATGACGGCCAACGACACCAACCTGCTCGGCACCGTGCACGGCGGCGTGATCATGAAGCTGGTGGACGACGCCGCCGGCGCCGTGGCCGGACGCCACTCCGGCGGGCCCGCCGTCACCGCCTCCATGGACGAGATGGCCTTCCTCGCCCCGGTCCGCGTCGGCGACCTGGTCCACGTCCGGGCCCAGGTCAACTGGACCGGCCGCACCTCGATGGAGGTCGGCGTACGGGTCCTCGCGGAGCGGTGGAACGAGTCGAGCCCCGCCACCCAGGTCGGCAGCGCCTACCTCGTCTTCACGGCGGTGGACGCCGACGGCAAGCCGCGCCGGGTCCCGCCGGTGCTCCCGGAGACCGAGCAGGACGAGCGCCGCTACCAGGAGGCCCAGATCCGCCGCACCCACCGCCTCGCCCGCCGCCAGGCGATCACCGAGCTCCGCGAGCGGCGGGCCGCCGAGGGCCTGGGGGAATGATCCATTCGGCTGACGAAGCGGGCCGCACGTAGACTCCTCCGCTGACGTCCGACCGCCCGGTAACAGGGCGGTGGCGTGGCCCCCCACCAGTCGCTGCCGCGGAGATGCACTCACGATGTCGAAGGTCGCACCGCCACCGCTGGATCCGAAGTCCCTGCAGGCCATACCCGGCCCGCGCACGGGCTCGGGCTCGGGCACGGCCGCGGTCCGCCGGCCGCGCCTGCGCGCCCTGGACGGCCTGCGCCTGGTGGCCGCGCTGATGGTGGTCCTCTTCCACTGGGTCGGCGTCAACCGCTACCCGACGGTGTGGGGCGGGACCCCCGAGAAGCTGATGCCCGTGCTGCACGCGTTCAGCGCCTACGGCTTCCTCGGCGTCCAGCTGTTCTTCCTGATCAGCGGCTTCGTCATCTGCATGTCCTGCTGGGGGCGTACGCCCCGGCAGTACTTCACCTCACGCGTCGTGCGCCTCTTCCCCGCGTACTGGGTCGCCATCCTGCTGACCGGCCTGGTCGTCAACTACGCCGCGACGGCCCGCCCGACGCGTGGCCACCTGACGCTCGGTGACTTCCTGTCCAACATGACGATGCTCCAGCAGCCGCTCGGCGTGGCCGAGGTGGACCCGGTCTACTGGACCCTCTGGGTCGAGCTGCGCTTCTACCTGATCTTCGCCTTCGTGGTGGCCCTCGGCCTGACCTACCGCCGGGTGCTGGTCTTCTGCGGGATCTGGATGGTCCTGTCGGTCGTGGTCCCGGGCACGGACATGAAGATGCTGGAACTGTTCGTCATGCCCGAGTACGCGCCGTACTTCATCGGCGGCGTCATCATGTACCTGATCTACCGGTTCGGTGCGAACTGGCTGCTCCTCGCCTCGGTCGGGTTCACGTTCCTGGTGGCCCAGCACCAGCTGGTGGGCACGGGCAACAGCTTCAAGTACGGCGTGATGCACGCGATCAGCTGGGAGGTCATGGTGGTCGTCTGCCTGATCGCCTACGCCGTCGTGCTGGCCGCGGCCATGGGCGCCTTCGACCGCATCCAGTGGAAGTGGCTCACCACCGCCGGCGCGCTCACCTACCCCGTGTACCTGCTGCACCAGGAGATCGGCTTCGCCCTGATCCGCTGGTTCCGCAACCTCGGAATGGGCGCCTGGCCGACCCTCGGCGCCGTCCTCACCGCCCTCCTCGTGCTCTCCTGGCTCGTGCACCGGTACGCCGAGCGGCCCCTGTCCGCCCTCATGCGGCGCATGCTCGACGCCCCCGGCCTGGCCCTGCCGAAGTCCGACCCACCCGTACGCAGCCGCGCCGCGACCACCGAGCGCCCTGCCGTTCCCGCAGAAGGCGCTTCCACCCGATGACCTCCGCACGCACGCTGCCCGACTCCCCGGCCGGTCCGGCCGGGCGCCGACGCGCCGGGACGGACGAGGAGCCCGTGGCGGCCTCCCGCCGCGCCCTCCCGGCCCGCTACGACTGGCTGTGGGCCGCCCTGCTGACGCTCGCCGTCGCCGCCGTCGGGATCGGCCGGGCGCAGCCCTGGCGGGACGAGCTCGCCAGCTGGAACGCCGCCTCGCGCAGCACCGGCGAGCTGATCGACATGCTGGGGCACGTCGACGCCGTCTCCGGCCTCTACTACCTCCTGCTGCACGGCTGGATCTCCGTCTTCGGGGACTCCACCGCCATGCTCCGGCTCCCGTCGGCGCTCGCCATGGCCGGCGCCGCCGCCTTCGCCGTCCTGACGGCCCGCACGCTCTTCGACCGCCGCACGGCCGTCTTCACCGGGCTGCTCTTCGCCTTCGTGCCCGCCGTCTCCCGGTACGGCCAGGAGGCGCGGTCGTACGCCTTCGTCGTACTCGCCGTCAGCGCCGCGACCTGGCTGCTGATGCGGGCGCTGGAGCGGCCGGTCCTGCGGCGCTGGGCCCCGTACGCCCTCGCCGTGGCCGCGGCCGGGCTGTTCCACGTGGTGTCCCTGCTCTTCCTGCTGCCGCACGGCCTGATCGTGCTCGGCCGCTGGTGGCGGGACCGCCGCGGGCGCACCGTCGTCGCCTACGCGGCGACCGTGGCCGTCGCCCTGCTCCCCGTCGTGCCGCTGGTGCTGCTGGGCCAGAGCCAGGCGGGCCGCCAGATCGGCTGGATCAAGACCCCGCACCTGCGGAGCGTCGCCGACCTCTGGAACAACCTCTTCGGCTCCCCGACCATCGGCCTCGCCCTCGCCGCACTGGTGCTGCTCCCGCTCGCGTGGAGCCGGGGCCGGCGGCCCGCCGTGGAGCTCCTGCTCGTCGGCGCCGCCCCGATCGGGGCCGCCTGGGTGGTCTCGCAGGGCAGCACCTCGTACTTCATGGACCGCTACCTGCTCTTCACCCTGCCCGCCTGGGTGGTGCTCGCGGCCGCCGCCCTGGCCGCGCTGCGGCCGCTGCGGGCCGGGGCGCTCCTGCTGGCGGCGCTGGTCCTCCTCGGCCTGCCCGACCAGCGGCAGATGCGCACCGAGTGGGCCAGGGTCGGCCTCGACGGCCAGGCCGCGGCGCAGCTCATCACCAAGGGCTACCGGCCCGGGGACGGTTTCGTGCCGGTCCGCGGCGCCGACCGGGTCTTCATGATCGACTTCCAGGTGGAGTACTTCCTGCCGGAGCGCGTCCGGCTCCGGGACGTCTTCGCGGAGCGCTCGGCGCTCGACAGCGACGACCTGTTCCCGCAGGAGTGCGCCCGGCCCGTGGACTGCCTGCGCGCCACCCCGCGGGTGTGGGTGGTCACCTGGAGCGGCACGAAGGACCCGTTCCACAAGCTCCCGAAGGAGCAGGCCGACGCGCTGCGCGGACACTACAAGGTGGTCGAGAGCAAGACGGTCCGCGGCCTGAGCGTCACCCTGCTGGAGCGCGCCGCCTAGGCGGACACCCCTAGGGCCCGCACACCACCTGGTCGCCGGTGACGGCCTGGGCGGCCCCGCCGCCCTGGTAGGGGTCCTCGGCCCGCACCGGCACCACCTTGCGGTACTCCGACCCGGCCGTCACCAGCACCGTGCGGCCCTGCCCGGCGACCGCGCGCAGCTCGCTGCCCGGCAGCGCGGCCGCCACCGTGCGCGCGGAACGGTCCCAGCGCGGGTCGTACGCGATCACCGTGCGCCGCACGTCGCGGCTGGCGCCGTTGCCCGGGGCGCGGGTGGTGTCGAAGCCGGTGGCGCGCAGGGCCTCGTCCACCCGGCCGCCGAGCCCGTCGATCCGGGTCCCGTTCTCCACCTGGACCCGGATCTGCTGCGGCGGCACGTCCACCGGCACGGCGGCGGGCCGCTGCCGCCCGCCCGGACCGCCGCCGGGCCGGGGCGGGGCGAGCGGGCGGTCCTGGCGCAGCGACTCGAAGAGCCGGTCGGCCTTCGGCCCGTCCCACTTCACCGTCGAGCCGATGCCCTTCACCGGGTACGCGGCGTCCCCGACCGGCACCGAGGCGAACTCGGACGAGGAGGGCGTGAAGCCGCGCATGGCCTGCCCCAGGGCCAGCATCTGCTCCGACCCGAAGTCCCGGTCGGCCCGCACGGACCCCAGCAGGGTGGCGCTGACCTCCTTGAACTTCACCGGGTTGAGCAGCACCCCGCCCCCGGTGGCCTGTTTGACGAGGGCGGCGACGAACCGCTGCTGGCGCTGCATGCGGCCCAGGTCGGAGGCCCCGTCGACATGGCGGGAGCGCACGTACTGCAGGGCCTGGCCGCCGCCCAGCCGGTGCGTGCCGGGCAGCAGGTCCAGGCCGGTGTTCTGGTCGTGCAGGGCCTTGGCGGTGCAGATCTCCACGCCGCCCATCGCGTCGACGGTCTTCATGAAGCTGCTGAAGTCGACCTCCAGGTAGTGGTCGATCTTGACCCGGGTCATGTTCTCCACGGTGCGCACGGTCAGGTTCGGCCCGCCTTCCGCGTAGGCCGCGTTGAGCTTCACGGGGTGGGGCCGGTGCGGCTTGCCGGTCACGGGGTCGCGGTGCGCGGGCAGCTCGGCGTAGCTGTCGCGGGGCAGGCTGACGACGCTGGCCCGCTCCCGGTCGGCGGAGAGGTGCACCAGCATGATCGTGTCGGTGCAGTGGCAGGGGGCGCCGCCGAGGCGGTACGCGCGCTTCTCCTCCGGGCTGATCCGGTCCCGCCCGTCGGTGCCGACGAGCAGGAAGTTCATCCCGTGTCCGGCCTGCGGGCGGTTCTTCATGTCCTTGAAGGGGTCGACCCGTTCGATCCCGGTGTCCAGGCCGGTCATCACCGCGTGCCCGACGGCCCCGGAGCCCAGCACCACCAGCGACAGGCCCGCCGCGATCCGCACCCCCCACCGGGGGCGGCCCTCCCGGCGCCGGCCCCGGTGGCCGCCGCCGCGCGCACGCTGCGGCTGGGAGGGCCTGGCGGGTGGGGTGGGACGGTGCGGCTGGGGCACGGTGGACACCTCCGCGGGGGACGGCAGGGGGACGGAGCCGGCCGTTCGTTCACGATGCCGCCCGGCCGGCACATCGGGCAGATTTGTCAGAACAGTAGGCCCATACGATCAGCCTCTGTCCGTACCGCTCGTCCGCCGCGCACCCGGTTCCCCCGTACGCGGTAACGTGACACCGATACCCGACCGTGAAGGACGACATGCCCGCCCAGCAGCCCGCAGTCTCGGTGATCATGCCGGTGCTCAACGAGGAGCGCCATCTGCGCGACTCCGTCCGGCACATCCTCGGACAGGAGTACGCAGGCGAGATGGAGGTGGTGATCGCGCTCGGGCCGTCCACGGACCGCACCGACGAGATCGCCGCCGAGCTCGTGCGCGAGACCGCGTCCAATGGACGAGCCCGCGTCCACACCGTCCCCAACCCCACCGGACGGACCCCCGCCGCCCTCAACGCCGCGATCAAGGCCTCCCGCCACCCGATCGTCGTCCGCGTCGACGGCCACGGCATGCTCTCCCCGGACTACATCGCCACCGCCGTCCGCCTCCTGGAGGAGACCGGTGCGCAGAACGTCGGCGGCATCATGCACGCCGAGGGCGAGAACGCCTGGGAGCAGGCCGTCGCCGCCGCGATGACCTCGAAGATCGGCGTCGGCAACGCGGCCTTCCACACCGGCGGCCAGGCCGGCCCGGCGGAGACCGTCTACCTCGGCGTTTTCCGCCGCGAGGCCCTGGAACAGCAGGGCGGGTACAACGAGGAGTTCATCCGCGCCCAGGACTGGGAGCTGAACTTCCGCATCCGCGAGGCGGGCGGGCTCATCTGGTTCTCGCCCGAGCTGAAGGTCCAGTACCGCCCGAGGCCCTCCGTACGGGCCCTGGCCAAGCAGTACAAGGACTACGGCCGCTGGCGCCACGTCGTGGCCCGCTACCACCCGGGCTCCATCAACCTGCGCTACCTGGCCCCGCCGACCGCCGTCTGCGCGATCGCGGCCGGTCTCGTCGCGGGCGCGACCGTCACCCCGTGGGCCTTCGCCGTCCCGGCCGGCTACCTCGCGGCGATCACCGCCGGATCCGTCCCCGCCGGCCGGGGACTGCCGCTGAAGGCCCGGGCGCAGATCCCCGTCGCCCTCGCGACCATGCACATGTCCTGGGGCTTCGGCTTCCTCACCAGCCCGCGCTCGCTGGCCCGCAAGGTCATCGAGAGCCGCCGGCCCGCGGTCCCGGCCCGGGACCGCTCGCAGGTCTGACACCGCCCGCCCGCCCGGGATCCGGGCGGGGCGGAACGACGGAAGGGGTGGCCCGGTCCTCCACGGACCGGGTCACCCCTTCGCGTTCAATCCGCCCGGCTCACCAGCGGTACGGCTTGTAGACCTCCATGCAGGCCCCGGTGTCCGAACCGTTGAGGGCGTCGGCCGTGTCCGGCACGGAACCGGCCTCCGGCGGCGCCTGCTGCGGGTAGACGGCGCCGTCGCGCCAGTCGGCACCGACGACCAGGGTGATCCGGGAGACGTCCGCCGACTGCTGCACCGCGGTGCCCGGGATGCCCATGGCCGCCGCCACGCTCTGCGCCTCGTCGGCCAGGTCGGGGCTCGGGTAGCGCACCACGGTGGTCTTCTCCGGGGTCAGCGCGCTGTCCGCGCGGGCCCCGGTGAAGCCCTTGGAGACCAGGGCGTCCGCCACCACGTTCGCCCGCCGGGGTGCCAGCGGCATCTTCTCCACGGCGGTGCCGTTGACCACGTTGACCTGGATCTTGTCCGGGGCGGTCGACGGCTGCGCCGACGCCCCCTGGCTCGGCTGGCCCGGCTGAGCCGACTGGCCCGGCTGCGCGGACTGCGAGGCCCCCGGGGCGGGGGCGGAGGCCGAGGCCGAGGCCGAGGCCTGCGCGGAGGGGCTCTCCGGGGCCGTCGGGGTGCCGTTCTTGTCGAAGGCCACGTCCTTGCGGAGCATCGTCCACAGCTTGTCGGCGTCCGCCGGGTTGACGACGAGGCGGTCCGGGTCCGAGGGGTCCTGGAAGGTCGGCATCGTCGTCATCGTGATGCGGTTGGTCGGCACGTCCTTGAGCTGCATGGCCAGGTTGTAGAGCTTCTTGACCGAGCCGATCTCCTCGGAGACCTCCAGCGCCTTGGTGCCGGCCTCGGCCAGCGCCGTGATGCGGCCGACGTCGGTGAACGCGTTCTGGCTCTTGAGCTCGCGCATCATCGAGTTCATGTACATGTGCTGGGCCTGCGCCCGGCCCAGGTCGCTGCTGAAGGCGTGCCGGGTGCGCAGCCACTGGAGGGCCTGCTCGCCCTTGACCCGGGTCGTGCCCTTCTGGAGCTTGAGGCCGGAGCCGCCGCCGGAGGTGGCCAGGGGCCGGTCCCAGACGTTGTCCTTGACGCAGACCGGGACGCCGCCGACCGCGTCGGCCATCTGCACCACACCGGAGAAGTCGATCATCATCCAGTGGTCGATGTAGACGTTCGTCAGCCGTTCCCAGGTGGCCAGCGTGCAGCCGGGGCCGCCGCGGCCGAGCGACTCGTTGATCATCGCCCGGGTCTTCTTGAACTTCTCGCCGCTCTTCGGGTCCGTGCACTCGGGTATCTCGACCCGGGTGTCGCGCGGGATGCTCACCACGGAGGCGTTCTGCCGGTCGGCCGAGACGTGCAGCAGCATCTGCACGTCCGCGAGCGGGGCGTTGCCCACGGTGTCGCGGCTGCCGCCGAGTTCGACGTTCTCCGGCTTGTTGCGGCTGTCCGAGCCGATCAGCAGGATGTTCAGCGGCCGCTGGCCCTTGGCGTTCGCGTGGGTCTTCTCCACGCTGCTGTCCCCGCTCAGGCGCTGCCCGCTGCGGATGTTGCCGTTGAGATGGCGGTAGTAGAGGTACCCGGCCGCCGAGGTCCCCAGGATCAGGAACGCCATGACGGACGCCACCCAGAACAGCACCCGGCGGCGCCGCCGCCGGACCGGTATCCCACTCTCCGCGGGCTCGGACGCGTCCGAGCCCTTCCGGGGCGGGGGCACCGATGCGGCGGTCTTCTGCTCGCCGTCGGATATGCCGTCGGCGGCCTGGTCGGGCGCCCCCTCCCCCCGCACGCTGCTGTGCTTCACGCGTCCCCCCTCAAGATCACTACTGGTCGGTATCGTGCCGGTCCTACCGGCTACCGCCCGTCATACGCCGGTCGGTCGGAAAGATTCGGTGGTACTGGTGCCGTGCTGTGCCGTAACAGCCGTCCGCCCACGTGGTGCGGACCGCTCACTTCGCGCAGACCGCCTTGTCCGCCTCGACCCGCTGGAGCCCCTCGGGCGCCTGCTGCGGAGTCTCCGGCGCACCGAGCGGCTTGCCGGGCTCCTTGAAGTCGGAGCCCAGCGTCAGTTTCATCGGCGTCCTCGGACCCGCGTCCACGGACCCCATCTTCAGGGCCGCACCGGACAGCCCCATCATGTCCGCCAGCGCCCGCGCCTGGTCGGCCTGGTTCGGGGCGAACTCCAGCTGGGTGGCCCCGAGCCGGGTGGAGGCGTTGCCGTGGTTGCTGGCCTTGAGGACGCCCTTGGCGTTCTGTAGCCAGGTCAGGGTAGTGGAGGCCGATCCCGGGGGACCGCCGCCGTTGTACACGTCCACCCTGACGTCCCCCGCCGGCGCGCGGTTGCCCTGGAGCACCGCGTCCTGCCGGCTCTTGGCGTCGGCGTCGGCCGCCTCCTTCGCCGCCGCCTCCTTCTTCTCGACCTCGGTCAGCGAGACGTCCCCGCGGATCATCCGGAGCAGCGGTTCGGCCTGCGAGGGGTTGAGGACGACGGTCGACTTGCGGTTCGCCGGCTCGTTCGGGTTGTCGAGCACCGGGAGCGTGGTGAAGGTGACGTTCTTGAGGTTGATGTCCTTCAGCTCACCGGCGAGATCGGTCAGCTTGCCGATCGACCCCAGCCCCTGGTCCACCGTCAGCGACTTGGTGGCCGCCTCCGCCAGCGACACGAACTTCTTCGGACTGGTCAGCGTCTCCTTGGACTTCATCTCCCGCAGCATCGAACCGAGGAACTGCTGCTGCGTCTTGATCCGGTCCAGGTCGCTCTCGTTGCCGAACGCGTGCCGCGTCCGTACGAAGGCCAGCGCCATCTCGCCCTGGAGGCGGTGCTCGCCCGCCTTCAGGTTCAGCTTGGAATCCCGGTCGTTGACGTCCTTCTCCACGCAGACGGGCACCCCGCCCACCGCCGTGCTCAGGCTCTTCACCGCGTTGAAGTCGACCATCATGAAGTTGTCGACCTCGATGCCGGTCAGCTGCTTGACCGTGCGCATCGTGCAGCCCGGGTCGCGCCCCTCCTGGCCCAGGCTGTTGTTGAAGCGGGTGCCCGAGGTGGCGGGAACGTCCTTCACCGAACCGTTCGGCTGCTTCGTCGGGCAGACCGGGATGTCGGTGATCAGGTCGCGCGGGATGGACAGCGCCGTCGCGTTGGTGCGGTCCTTGGACACGTGGAAGAGGATCGTGGTGTCGGCGTGGCCGACGCTCTCCGCGTCCCCGTAGCCCTCGTTGCCCTTGCCGCTGCGCTTGTCCGTGCCGATCACCAGGATGTTGATCGGCTGGTCCTTCTTGAAACCGGAGCCCACGCCACCGGTGTCGATGACCTTGAGGTTGCCGTTCAGGTGCTGGTAGTAGAGGTACGAACCCAGCCCGCCGCCGACCAGCAGCAGCGCCAGCGTCCCGCCCGTCGCCACCAGGACCTTGCGGCGCCGGGGCGGACCGCCGCCCTTGCGGGGACGCCCGCCGCGCCGCCCGCCGGACGGTCCCTCGCCACGGCGGGGCTTGGGAACGGCGGGGGAGGGGGCGGTCGGCGCGGAGGGGGCCGTGGCGTTCCTGCGGGTTCTGCGGGGCGCGGCGACGGTGTGCTGCTGCGCAGCGGAATCTCCCAGTCGCAGTTCGTAGTTGCCGGTGCGGGGATTGAGCACCCACTGGTCTGCGGGGTCGATCTCGTCCGCCCGCCCACGGCTTTGCGCATCCACGGTTGCTCGAATCCTCCGTCGGTGCTTCGCGACGCGCCTCCCCCCAGGCACGCGGTCAACGATCCGGCTGCTGGTGCACGGCCTCTTTCACGGCCGGTGCACCGGATCGCTCACCTTATCCGGCCAGGTCAGCGCCAAACCATGCTGGTGACAAAATCCACTCTCTCTATAACGGGCCAAAGCGCCCATCGGGCTCGGTTGCACCCCGGGCTTTTGGATTGCTTTACCGGCAGTCGGCCGCGGCCGCCGTCGTTCCCGTGAAAGTCGGCGCCGGAGCGGTCGGCACGGAGCTTCCGCTTTTCCCCGGTGAGGGCTCCGGCGAAGCCGCCGCCGGTCCGGTGGCCGTGGCCGGTCCGGCCCCCTCCGGGACCGGTTCCGAGGAGCTCGCGAGAGGCTCCGGATCGGGTGCCCGATCCGGTTCCGGTCGGACCTGCGGATCGGCCTCCGGAGAGGTGATCGTCACCGGCCGGTCCATGCGCAGCTGCTCGAACAGCCGCGCCGCGTCGGGCTCCACGAGCTCGTCCCGGTTCGGATCCGCCGCGAACGGGCGACGCGGCACGGTCAGGAACTTGACCTGGTCGGTCGGTATGTCCCGTACGCCCCGTACGAGTTCATACAGGCCCCGCAACGACGCCAGCCCCGGATCGGTGGTCACCGAGGAGGTGGCCGCGTCCAGCAGCGGATAGAGCCGCGCCGGATTCAGCAGCACCCCGTTGCTCTGCACCTTCTCCACCAGTGAACCCAGGAACTGCTGCTGACGCTCCATCCGCTCGGTGTCGCTGCCGTCGCCCAGACCGTACCGGGCCCGGACGAACCCGAGCGCCTGCTCGCCCCGGAGCAGCTGGCGCCCCGCCGGGAGCCTCAGGTGCGCCTCCTCGTCCACCACCGGCCGCTTCAGACAGACCTCGACCCCGCCGACCGCGTCCACCATCTTCTTGAACCCGCCGAAGTCCAGCACCATGTGGTGGTCGATCCGGATACCGGTCAGCCGCTCGACCGTACGGATCGTGCAGGCGGCCCCGCCCCACTGGAAGGCCCAGTTGAACTGCGCGAACCGCTCACCGGTCCGGGTGCCGTCCGGCTTCAGGCAGCTCGGGATCTCCGTCATCAGGTCCCGGGGCAGGGAGACGGCCGTGGCGCTCCCGCGGTCCGCCGGCAGGTGCAGCAGGATCGTGGTGTCCGAGCGCTGGGTGCCCTCGTCCTGCCCGTACCGCGAGTTGGCCGTGCCCGACCGGGAGTCCGACCCGATCAGCAGGATGTTCTGGGCGCCCGCGCCGAAGTGCGCCGGGCGCTCGCGCTCGTAGCGCCGCAGCTCGGCCTCGGCGGACGTGTCCTCGGTGATGTTCCCGTCCAGCTTCGCGTACAGCCACCAGCCGGCCGCCGCCCCCGCCAGCACCAGCAGCACGAGCCCCAGCCCGATCCAGCGCAGCAGCCGGCGCCGCCGGCCGCGCGGAGGCGTCCCACTGCCTCCGGCCACCCCGGAGCCGTACGGTATGCCCGCGCTGCCCGTCACTCGCGCTCCGTCCCCTCACCTGGCCGGCGACCAGCCGTACGGGTGAGCACGGCCTGGAGCCGATCCTGCCCCCGGGTGACGTCGAGGGCCCGGGGGCAGGGGCCGGGCAAGGGCCATGTGGGTGACAAATCGCAGCGGAGCCGCCGCCCGGCCGGGTGCGGTCAGACCCTGACGGTGACCCGCTCGCTCTCCACGCGCTGCTCCAGCGCCTGGGGCGACAGCGCGTCCAGGTTGCGGCACAGCACCACCGAGCCGCCCGTGGCTAGTGCCCCGTACAGCCCGGCCGACAGCCCCTCCCAGCTGTCGTAGCCCAGGCCCGACAGCACCCGGGCGCCCTCGCCGGCGCCCCGGCCGGCCGCGTCCGCACGCGCCCGTGCGACCAGGTCCGCGTACGACAGCTCCTCGCCGCCCACCACCAGTCCCGGGCCGTCGGCGTCGACCGGCGCGAACGGCGCGAACCGGTCACCCTGGCCCGGTACCTCCACCGCGTAGTCCGCGAACCCGGCCGGCGGCTGCGGGAACCGCCCGCCCAGCGGACGCAGCGCCAGCGCCACCCGCTCGCCCGAGCAGGCGCGGGCCTCCTCCAGGGTGTCGGGCCCGCTCACCACCAGGTCCGCCCCGGCGGGATCCCCGCCCACCTCGGCCACCACCCCGACCGAGGCGCAGGCGAGCAGCCACACGGCGCTCTGCCAGTGCGCGGGGAGCAGCAGCGCCAGGCGGTCGCCCGGCTCGGCGCCCAGGTCGCCCTGGAGCAGATTGGCGGTCTTGGCCACCCAATTGGCGAAGGTGGCGACGGACAATTCCACGCGCTCGCCCGTGGCGTCGTCGTAGAAGGTCACGAGCGGGCGGCCCGGATCGGCGGCGAGCGCGGATCGCAGCAGGTCGGCAGGGGTGCGGTCAGTGGCGTTCACCCGGCCCAGCGTACGCGGGCCCGTCCCCCGTACGGGGGGCGGCGGCTCCCCCGTACGGGGGCGGGCGGCCGCACTGATCATCGGACGGAGCGTCAGTTCTCCGATGGCGTTTCGTGGAGGCTGTGCCCAGCATCGATTGCATGCGCGGATTCCTTGCTTCCTCCATCGGCGTCGCGACGGCTGCCGCACTGGCCCTGCCGCTCGCGCTATCCACCCCTGCCCTCGCCGAGTCGGCCCCGGCGGACCCCGCCGGCTCCACCCAGTCGCTGCCGCTCGTCGCGCTGGCACCCCCCGACGCCCGCATCCCCGGCGTGCCCGGCATGAGCGCCGCCCCGGACCCGGCCGAGACCCGGGGCCTTCCGGCGCGCGAGGTCAAGACGTTCTCGCTGGTCGGCCTCGTCTGGGACGACGTGACCACCCCGCTCGTCGGCCGCGTCCAGGTCCGCACCCGCGCGGCAGGCACGCAGCAGTGGTCGGACTGGCAGGACCTCGACACCCACAACGGCGAACACGCCGCCGACCCCGACGCGACGGAACGCGGCACCGGCCGCGTCCGCGGCAGCACCGCCCCCCTGTGGGTCGGAGCCTCCGACGGAGTGGAGGTCCGCGTCCAGGCGGAGACCGCCGGCACCCGGGCGGCGTCCCGGCTGCCGTCGGGCATGCGCATCGAGCTCGTCGACCCGGGCGCGGCGGCACCCGTCGCCGTACTCGACGGCAAGAACGGCTCCGGCACCACCACGACCCGCCCGGCGCAGCGCCCCTCGGACGACTCGGACGACGACAAGGGCGACACCGCGGTACAGGCCGGCATGACCATGGAGACGGCGGAGGCCTCCTCCGCCAACCTCCCGCACGCCCCGCTCGGCGCACTGGAGATCCCCGCACTGAACAAGGCGGACACCACGGCCGACGCCGCCTTCGCCGCCGAAGGCGAACTCACCGCGGCCGCCGCGCCGTACATCGGCCCCCGCCCGAAGATCGTCACCCGGCGCGGCTGGGGCGCCGACGAGTCCCTGCGCGAGACCGGCTTCGTCTACACCAGCACCGTCAAGGCGGCCTTCGTCCACCACACCGCCTCCGGCAACAACTACGCCTGCAAGGACGCCCCGGCGGTGCTCAGGAGCCTGTACCGCTACCACGTGGTGAGCAGCGGCTGGCGGGACTTCGGCTACAACTTCGCCGTCGACAAGTGCGGGACGGTCTACGAGGGCCGGGCGGGCGGAGTCGCCAAGCCGGTGCTCGGCGCGCACACCATGGGGTTCAACGCGAACAGCATGGGCATCGCGGTGCTCGGCAGCTACTCCTCCACCGCCCCGCCCGCCCCGGCGGTGGACGCGGTGGCCCGCCTCACGGCCTGGAAGCTGGGCCTCTTCGGCGCCGACCCGCGGGCGAAGACCACCCTGAAGTCCGGCGGCGGCAACCGCTACCCCAAGGGCAGCAACGTGAAGCTGAACGTCATCTCGGGCCACCGCGACGGCTTCGCCACCGAATGCCCGGGCCGCCTCCTCTACAACCAGCTCCCCCCGACCCGCACGAGCTCGGCGAAGCTGCAGGGGCGGTAGGGGGGGGCGGGGCGCGAGCCCGCTATCTCCCCCTCGACCCCCGCCGGTCGATCGGCGCCTGCCCACCCGCCTCCCAGGGTGCGGGTGGGTGGGGCTGGGGGCGGTAGCCCCCTGGACCGGATCAGAGCTGGTTGGGGGCTTCCCGTCAGTCCCATCGTCCTTCCGGTTCGTGCCGGCCTGTCAAGGGCGCTCCCTTCGGTCGCGTCGCTTCGCGAT